>NZ_JBYIRN010000063.1:0-593 GCF_057708145.1 Micromonospora sp. bgisy143 | reverse complement strand
CGGGCCGGTGCCCGAGCCGGTGATGCTGCCGGTGAACAGGGTCTGCGCGGCGGACCAGCCGTTGGCGTTGGTCGGGTCGGTGGAGGTGCGGTAGGAGAACGCGGGGCCGCCCCACTGGTAGGCCAGGACCCAGATGTTCTTGGGTGCGAAGTAGAACAGGGTGGGTGCCACGGTGCCGCTGTTCATGGTGTTCTGGCTGGCCGAGCCCATCTGGGACCAGTTGCTGAACAGGCCGAAGTTCATCGAGCCCCACGACGAACCGAAGTCGTGGGTCGTGGCGTAGACGAGTTGCTGGCCGTTGTACGGCGCGACGGTGAAGTCCTTGAGCGACACCCAGCCCGACTTCGGCTGCGCCAGCGCCCCGGTCGACGACCACCGGTACGACGACGGCAGGTCACAGGTGCCACCCGGGGGCGGCGTGGTGGGGGGCGGCGTGGTCGGGTTGCCCCCGCCGTCGACGCGGACGAACTGCCACTGCTGGTTGGTGCCGTTCCAGTCGTCGTACTGCACGATGTTGCCACCGTCGGCCGTCGAGGCGCCCTGCACCTCCATGACCTTGTTGCTGTTGCGGTTGATCAACCGCACATAACCGC
>NZ_JBYIRN010000062.1:0-682 GCF_057708145.1 Micromonospora sp. bgisy143 | reverse complement strand
TGGATCTCGGCGTAGGCGATGCGGGTGTGGTCGTCGATGGCGCAGTGCACGTAGTCGAAGCCGACACGGCCGGCGTTGCGGGCACGACGGTGTTCCAGGCTGTCGCGGCCCAGGATCCGCCAGCCGCCGCCGTCGCGAACCCGGCCGAGTTTCTTGACGTCGACGTGGATCAGCTCGCCGGGCCGGTCGCGCTCGTAGCGGCGGATGAGCTGACCGGTGGGCCGGTCGAGCCAGGCCAGGCGGTGTAGACCGTGCCGCGTCAGAACGGCGTGCACCGTCGAGGCGGGCATCCCGAGCAACGGTCCGAGCCGACGAGCACCGAGTTTGCGTTCCTGGCGCAACTGGCAAACCCGCGCTTCCAGCGTTGCGGGCGTCTTGTGCGGCTGGTGGTGAGCCCGGCTGGACCGATCCCGCAGACCAGCGTCGCCTTCGGCCCGCCACCGCTGCAACCACTTGTAGCCGGTGGCCCGGGAACAGCCCAGTTCCTTCACGACGTGAGCCACCGGCCGGCCCTGGTCAACGACACGCGTGATGAGCAGCCGCCGGCCATGGATGGTCAGCCGGGCATTACGGTGGGCCATGAGACCTCCGGTTTCGTGTGGGCGTCAGCACCTCACACCTCGCCGGAGGTCTCACCTCATCTCAAGCCGCCACGCCGTCAACAACCCTCATGGGCACTACA
>NZ_JBYIRN010000061.1:0-1278 GCF_057708145.1 Micromonospora sp. bgisy143 | reverse complement strand
GGTGGGATACCTCATCTTGAAGCAGGCTTCCCGCTTAGATGCTTTCAGCGGTTATCCCTTCCGAACGTAGCTAACCAGCCGTGCCCCTGGCGGGACAACTGGCACACCAGAGGTTCGTCCGTCCCGGTCCTCTCGTACTAGGGACAGCCCTTCTCAAGTATCCTACGCGCACGGCGGATAGGGACCGAACTGTCTCACGACGTTCTAAACCCAGCTCGCGTACCGCTTTAATGGGCGAACAGCCCAACCCTTGGGACCTGCTACAGCCCCAGGATGCGACGAGCCGACATCGAGGTGCCAAACCATCCCGTCGATATGGACTCTTGGGGAAGATCAGCCTGTTATCCCCGGGGTACCTTTTATCCGTTGAGCGACACCGCTTCCACTCGCAAGTGCCGGATCACTAGTCCCGACTTTCGTCCCTGCTCGACCTGTCAGTCTCACAGTCAAGCTCCCTTGTGTACTTGCACTCAACACCTGATTGCCAACCAGGCTGAGGGAACCTTTGGGCGCCTCCGTTACCCTTTAGGAGGCAACCGCCCCAGTTAAACTACCCACCAGACACTGTCCCTGAACCGGATAACGGTCCGAAGTTAGATACCCAAATCAACCAGAGTGGTATTTCAAGATTGCCTCCACCCATACTGGCGTATGAGCTTCACCGGCTCCCACCTATCCTACACAAGCTAACTCAAGTACCAATGTCAAGCTATAGTAAAGGTCCCGGGGTCTTTCCGTCCTGCCGCGCGTAACGAGCATCTTTACTCGTACTGCAATTTCGCCGGGCCTGTGGTTGAGACAGTGGGGAAGTCGTTACGCCATTCGTGCAGGTCGGAACTTACCCGACAAGGAATTTCGCTACCTTAGGATGGTTATAGTTACCACCGCCGTTTACTGGCGCTTAAGTTCTCCGCTTCGCCCCGAAGAGCTAACAGGTCCCCTTAACGTTCCAGCACCGGGCAGGCGTCAGTCCATATACATCGAATTACTTCTTCGCATGGACCTGTGTTTTTAGTAAACAGTCGCTTCCCCCTGCTCTCTGCGGCCATACAACGCTCCACCCGCGCGGGGCTTCACGTCTCCGGCCCCCCTTCTCCCTAAGTTACGGGGGCAATTTGCCGAGTTCCTTAACCACAGTTCGCCCGATCGCCTCGGTATTCTCTACCTGACCACCTGTGTCGGTTTGGGGTACGGGCCGCTAAGAACTCGCTAGAGGCTTTTCTCGGCAGCATAGGATCACTGACTTCACCTGAATCGGCTCGGCATCACGTCTCAGCC
>NZ_JBYIRN010000060.1:0-1682 GCF_057708145.1 Micromonospora sp. bgisy143 | reverse complement strand
CGTCACCCGATAACACCGCACACCTGTAGCACCGCAACACTTTCGAAGGGCGCTCGGCCATCAGGCCGAGCGCCCTCGGTGCTTTGCTGAACCCGGATCGCCGAGGCGTCGCGCGCCCGGCGATCCGTGCCTGTCTCGCGCCCGTCCCGCGCAAGATCGTGCTCGATCCTGGTTCTAGTGGTCTCCATCGAGCTTGGGTTCAAGTGGTTGTTGCAACGGGGTGGATTCTCGTCAGGATGAGGGGTCATGCCGGGGCAGAGGTTGTCGTCCGTGGAGCGGGCGCAGATTGAGGTGTTGTTCGGTCAGGGGATGAGCTGTCCGCAGATCGCGGAGGTGATCGGACGGCATCGGTCGACGGTGTGGCGGGAGTTGTCGCGTAATCACTGTGGCACCGGGGGTCGGGTGCCGGCGGGTCAGCGGCATCCGTTCGGGCCTGATCCGGGTTATGTGGCCGGGGTGGGTTATCCGAAGGGTTGGGGTGGTGTGTATCGGTGGAAGTACTCTCACCGCAACGCTCAGAGCAAGGCGGATGCGCGGGCGCGGCGTCCTCGTGAGGGCAAGCTGCGTCCGAGGTGGGGGCGGGCGTGGCCGTCGTTGTGGCAGACGGTCAAGGGTCGTCTGAGTCAGCGGCACTCGCCGCAGCAGATCGCCCGGTCGCTGCGGCGGGAGTTCCCTGACAGGCCGGAGATGTGGGTGTCACACGAGACGATCTACCAGGCGATCTACTTTCAGGCCCGGGGTGGGCTGCGTCAGGAGTTGGCCCGGCAGGTCGCGTTGCGCTCGGGTCGGGCGTTACGCCGGGCGCAGTCGCGTCAGGCCAGCGCGGGGCGGGGAAGCCGGCCGTGGGTGCGGGACTTTCACATCTCGACTCGCCCGGCTGAGGTCGAGGACCGGGCCGTGCCGGGGCACTGGGAGGGTGACCTGGTCATCGGCGTCCGAGGCTCCAGCGCGATCATCACCCTGGTGGAGCGGGCCACCCGTTACGTGATGCTCGGCGCGTTGCCCGAATCGCGGGTCAGTGAACAGGTCATCGATACCCTCACCGGCCTGATGCGCCGTCTGCCGGCCGAGTTGCGCAAGACCCTGACGTGGGACCAGGGCATCGAGATGATCCAGCATCCCGTGTTCACCCTGGCCACCGACTGCAAGGTCTACTTCTGCGACCCCCACTCACCGTGGCAACGCGGCAGCAACGAGAACACCAACGGTCTCCTGCGCCAGTACTTCCCCCGCTCCAGCACCGATTTCCGCACCTGGAGCCAAGAGGACCTCGACGCGGTCGCCCGCGAACTCAACGGACGACCACGCCAAACCCTCGACTGGCAGAACCCAGCCGAGGTACTTCACAAACACCTGGTTGCAACCGCCGCTTGAAACCGCCGAGATGTGATCCCACTACTTCACGGATGTAGCACGATCTTGGGCGCGATCCCTGGGGTGACGTGGAGGCCCGAGACGCAACGCTGCGGGCGGTGGCTCACCCCACCCGCGCCGATCTTGCACTTTCTGCTGCGACATACGGGGCATCCCACTCCTATCGACAACCCAAAGTGCAAGATCGGCGGGCGTGGGGGCGTGGGGGCGTGGGGGCGTGGGGCGTGGGGCGTGGGGTGCGGGGGCGTGGGGGCGCGGGGTGGTCCGTGCCTGTGTTCACCAAGTCGTGATCGTCTGGGCGATCAAAG
>NZ_JBYIRN010000059.1:0-2500 GCF_057708145.1 Micromonospora sp. bgisy143 | reverse complement strand
GCCAGCGCGTTATGGCGGGGACTCATCGAAGACTGCCGGGGTCAACTCGGAGGAAGGTGGGGATGACGTCAAGTCATCATGCCCCTTATGTCCAGGGCTTCACGCATGCTACAATGGCCGGTACAATGGGCTGCGATACCGTGAGGTGGAGCGAATCCCAAAAAGCCGGTCTCAGTTCGGATCGGGGTCTGCAACTCGACCCCGTGAAGTCGGAGTCGCTAGTAATCGCAGATCAGCAACGCTGCGGTGAATACGTTCCCGGGCCTTGTACACACCGCCCGTCACGTCACGAAAGTCGGCAACACCCGAAGCCGGTGGCCCAACCCTTGTGGAGGGAGCCGTCGAAGGTGGGGCTGGCGATTGGGACGAAGTCGTAACAAGGTAGCCGTACCGGAAGGTGCGGCTGGATCACCTCCTTTCTAAGGAGCACCATCCGGTGAAAGCCGGTATGGAGCCCGCGGCCCGCGAATGTCGGGTCGGGGTGCTCAATGGCGGAGACACTGGCAAGTTTGTCCTCGGCAACGGCCGGGATCACCTAGTACAGCCACCCTCACCGGTGGTGGGAACGGACATGATTCTGGTGCGGCTGAGGGAGAATGTAAGCACCCTGTTGGGTCCTGAAAGAACAACCGGTGGTTGTCTTTCAGAGCCGTTGCTCGAGGTGAGAGTCCTCGGGTTGGCACCAGGCATGGCCTGGCCTCGCATACCGGATGGCGCCCTGTGGGGTGTGGTTGCTGGTGTGGGGTTTGTGGGTTGTGGGTTGGTTGTTTGTTGAGAATTGCACAGTGGACGCGAGCATCTTTGTGGTCAAGTTGTCAAGGGCGAACGGTGGATGCCTTGGCACCAGGAGCCGATGAAGGACGTGGGAGGCCGCGATAGGCCTGGGGGAGCTGTCAACCGAGCTGTGATCCCAGGGTGTCCGAATGGGGAAACCTGGCATCAGTCATGTGGTGTCACCCACACCTGAACACATAGGGTGTGTGGAGGGAACGCGGGGAAGTGAAACATCTCAGTACCCGTAGGAAGAGAAAACAAATTAGTGATTCCGTGAGTAGTGGCGAGCGAAAGCGGATTGAGGCTAAACCGGCTGCGTGTGATACCTGTCAGGGGTTGCGTGGTCGGGGTTGTGGGACCCCGCTGAGTGTACTGACATGCACTCGAGGAGTTATAAAGCCAGCTGCTAGCCGAATGGTGTGGAAAAGCCAACCGTAGGCGGTGATAGTCCGGTAGGTGAAAGCAGTTGGTCTTCTGTGGGTGTTCCCGAGTAGCGGCGGACCCCTGAAATCTGCCGTGAATCTGCCAGGACCACCTGGTAAGCCTAAATACTTCCTGGTGACCGATAGCGGACGAGTACCGTGAGGGAATGGTGAAAAGTACCCCGGGAGGGGAGTGAAATAGTACCTGAAACCGTTCGCCTACAATCCGTCGGAGCCTTGCGGGGTGACGGCGTGCCTTTTGAAGAATGAGCCTGCGAGTTAGTGGCATGTGGCGAGGTTAACCCGTGTGGGGGAGCCGTAGCGAAAGCGAGTCTGAATAGGGCGTTTTTAGTCGCATGCTCTAGACCCGAAGCGGAGTGATCTAGCCATGGGCAGGCTGAAGCGCGGGTAAGACCGCGTGGAGGGCCGAACCCACCAACGTTGAAAAGTTGGGGGATGACCTGTGGTTAGGGGTGAAAGGCCAATCAAACTCCGTGATAGCTGGTTCTCCCCGAAATGCATTTAGGTGCAGCGTCGCGTGTTTCTTGCCGGAGGTAGAGCACTGGATGGTCTAGGGGGCCCACAAGCTTACCGAAATCAGCCAAACTCCGAATGCCGGTAAGTGAGAGCGCGGCAGTGAGACTGCGGGGGATAAGCTTCGTAGTCGAGAGGGAAACAGCCCAGATCACCAGCTAAGGCCCCTAAGCGTGTGCTAAGTGGAAAAGGATGTGGGGTCGCATAGACAACCAGGAGGTTGGCTTAGAAGCAGCCACCCTTTAAAGAGTGCGTAATAGCTCACTGGTCAAGTGGTTCCGCGCCGACAATGTAGCGGGGCTCAAGCACACCGCCGAAGCTGTGGCATTCACATTTTTACTTCGCGGCGCCTTGATGTGCCGTGCAGGTGTGTGGATGGGTAGGGGAGCGTCGTGCCGGGGGTGAAGCAGCGGGGTGACCCAGTTGTGGACGCGGCACGAGTGAGAATGCAGGCATGAGTAGCGAAAGAAGGGTGAGAAACCCTTCCGCCGGATGACCAAGGGTTCCAGGGCCAGGCTAATCCGCCCTGGGTGAGTCGGGACCTAAGGCGAGGCCGAGAGGCGTAGTCGATGGACAACGGGTTGATATTCCCGTACCCGCGAAAGAGCGTCCCTGATGAACCTCGTTGTGCTAACCACCCGAGCTGTCGGATGTCTTCGGACGGATGACGGGGAGCGTGGGAACCTGGCGGGTAGTAGTCAAGCGATGGGGTGACGCAGGAAGGTAGCTGAGCCCGGCCGGTGGTTGTGCCGGGGTAAGCGTGTAGGCCG
>NZ_JBYIRN010000058.1:0-10532 GCF_057708145.1 Micromonospora sp. bgisy143 | reverse complement strand
TGTCCGAGTCGGCCAGGCGGAACTGCTGGTTGGTCCCACCGTTGTCGGACCACTGCACGATCGCCCCACCATTGGCCGTCGAACGGCCGGACACGTCCAACACCTTGCCCGACAACCGCGACTTGACCCGATAGTAACCACCACCGGAATCCACGAACTGCCACTGCTGCTGATTACCGTTGTTACGCGTCCACTGCGTAATCCGCGCACCGTCGTTCGTGGCCAGGTTGTAGACATCCAACGCCTTGCCACTGTTGCGGTTCACCAGCACGTACCACGCGCTCGTGTCGACCGTCGCCGCGGCCGCGGGCGACGACACCGCCATCGCGGCGGCGCCGGCGACCACCACCGCCGCCGCGCTGGCGGCTGCCGCTCGTACCAACCACGCTCGTCGTCGCGAGGGTGGCGCTATCGCCGGGGACGTACCAATGGCGGACATGATCCTCCTCATTGACCGGGGAGCCGAACGGCTACCCGAGGCTGGGCGCACCGCGACCCGCGACCGGGCGCACACGGTGGGAATGTTCGCGTTAACACGCTCCCGGTGGGCGGCGGACGCACGTCGGATTCACGGTCGACGAAGTCGGCCGGCGGAACATCGCATCCGACGTCGTCCTTGACCATCGACTGTGAGCGATAACATGCTGTTCGTCAAGACGTAACATCCGCGCAAAGGAGGGCCGGCGTGGCGCGCCGGGCCATTGACGCCGGTCGCACGCCTGCCGCCCGATCCCCCGCCGCCCCCGACGGCCACGTCGGCCTGCCCGACGCTCAGGAATGATCGACGCTAACATCGACGTTCACCCATAAAGCGGCACGACCGCACCGATGCCGCGACCGTGCTCGCGGCGACCCGTCGAGGGACCGCCGCCGCGCCCGGCGGGCGATGCCCGGGTCCGGAGCGGGTGGCGCCGGACCCGGGGCATCGGTGTTCAGGAGCTGGTGCAGGTGACGTTGCTGGGCGGGGTGGCGCCGTCGCCGGTGGCGGTGAAGCCGAAGGTCGTCGAGGCGTTCGGCGCGAGCGCGCCGTTGTAGGGGGCGTTGCGAACGGTGACGTTGCCGGTGGTCCCCGTGTTGACGCCGCTCCAGAGGCTGCTGATGGCCTGGCCGCCGGCCAGGGTCAGGCCCACCGCCCAGCCGTTGATCGTGCCGCTGGTGCGGTTGGTGACGGTGACCTCACCCTGGAAGCCACCCGGCCAACTGTTCACCGCGTGGTAGGTGGCGGCGCAGGTGCCCGGCTCACCGGTCGGTGGCGGGGTGGTCGGCGGGGGCGTCGTCGGCGGCGGGGTGGTCGGCGGCGGCGTCGTGGGCGGAGGCGTGGTCGGCGGCGGCGTGGTGGGCGGGGTCGTCGACTGGAACTGGCTGAAGAACCGCCAGATCTCACCCGAGGTCCAGGTTCGCGAGTCGTTGGGGCTGCCCGACCCGTCCACCGGGCTCGGGGTGTGGTCGCCGTCGAACGCGGCCCACTGCACGGGATACCCGGCGCGGCAGCCGGAGTAGGTGGTGGTGATGTGGGTCAGGCTGCCCCGGCTGGGCTCGCGAGGGCTCTGCGCCGTGCAGCCGTTGTTGCGCACGAACGTGTCCCGCAACGCCCGACCCTGGGAGATGTTCAGCACGCTGTCGTAGATGCCGTGGATGCCGAAGTACGGGACCGGCGCGGTGCCACCGTTACAGCCGCTGAGGTTCGCGCCGGACAGCACCGCGACCGCGCGGATGACGTTCGGTCGGGCGCAGGCCACCGCGTAACTCATGGCCCCGCCGTAGCTCCAGCCCAGGGCGAAACGCTGCGTCGTGTCGACACAGAGGTCGTTCTCGACCTGGCGGGAGATGTCGTCGAACAGGGTCAGGTCCCGACCGTTGGTGTTGGCCCACCCGGCGTTGATGCCCTGCGGCGCGACGAAGATCGTGCTGTTGTTCGACAGCGGCGCGAGGCCGTAGTAGCCGGCCGAGGCGACGTTGTTGGCCGACCCGTTCAGCCAGTGGAAACCGAAGACCAGCCGGTACTGACGGTTCCGGTCGTACCCGCTCGGGATCTGGAGGATGTAGGTGCGGCTCTGGCCGCTGCTGGTGATCGTGCGGGTCCCGCTGGTGAGGGTGGGCGCCTTACCGCAGCCCGCGGTCGCCGCCAGGGTGCCGTTCGTGGCGGCCACCGCCTCGCCGCGGAACCCGGCGCTCAACGCGCCGCCGGTCGCCACGACGAGAGCCGCCGCGGCCGCGACGATCGTCAGTAGTTGTCTCCGTCTGACCATTGCTCGACTCCTTGCCGTTGATCGTGCGTACGACATGCACCTCGAGCCGGTTCGTGCCGGTGGGGGGTACTCGCCCGCGCGGGCGGACGAGGGCCGACCGGCGAGGTGCGGTGAGAGGACGTCCTTCCGTTGCGGGCCGGCATGCTGCTGCGGCCGGTGCGGCGTACACGGGTGGCGTACGGGCCGTACCGTCGCTGCCGGGGTTGTCCGCGACGGGGCATGGAATGCGGAGCGTGCAGCCGGACCGGAGGGGCGTCCGACGACCGCGCGGTCGCCTGGCAGTGGCGGAGCGGCCCGGACTGGTCACCGACCGGTGAGGCGGCGGGAGGGCGGGCCCTCGGCATGCCTGCGCCGACTGACTGCGGTGACTGGGAGCGTGCCCTTCGCTCCCCGCGCCGGAACATAGCATGTTATCGATAACATGCTCAACCGACCGAGTGCCGCGCAACCGACCACAGCGGGCGGTTCGGGCCCTCGGTCATCCGCCGCAGCGCTGGTCAGGCGGCCGGCCGGAGCGTGGCCCGTCCGGGTGTCACCGCTGCGTGTCCGCGGAGCGGGAGCTGAACTCGGTGACCTCGGTCAGCCTGTCCCCCAGGTCGCAGACCAGGTCCCGCATGGCACGGGTCCCACCGTTCTGCATGGCGTGCATGGCGTCGCAGGCCTGCCGCCAGGCCTGGCAGGCGCCGGGCACGTCGTCGAGATCCAGGAGCGTCGCGCAGAGCCGGGTGGACGCTTCGAAGACGCCGATCCGGCTGTGCGCCTCGACGGCCGCTCGGAGCCCCTGCTCGAGCTGGTCCCGGGCCTGGCTCTGATGCCCCAGCAACGCCAGACACTCGGCGATCAGAACGCGGATCGCTGCCTCGTCCGTCCCCGGGCCGAACTTCTCGCTCTGGGCCAACGCCTCGTTGAGGCACGCCATGGCCTCGCCGGGAGCACCGAGCCGGACCAGTGAGCGGCCCCGGGCCACCGACGCCCAGATCTCGCCCTGCTCGAAACCGACGGCACGGTAGAGGGACAGCGCCCGCTCGTTCTCCGCCAGTGCGCGCTCGTGCCGGCCCAGCTGACTGTGGATCCGTTGCAGGGCACTGTGGACACCGCCCAGCTCCGCGATCATGCCGCGCTCGGCGAAGGTCTCTCGGGCGCGGCCGAGCAGGTCGAGCGCCTCGTCGTAGGTGGCGAAGTGGTAGCAGGAGTCGGCCAGACTCCACCTGGCGTGGGCCGCGCCCACCTCGTCCCCGCTGTCACTGGCGGCACGCAGCGCCACCCGCATCACGTCCTGCCAGTCGTGGAATCGCCCGGCGAGCTGCAACCACGGCCAGATGGTGAGCGCCAGCCGCCAGGGCGGGACGCCGAAGTCGCCCTCCGCCGCGCGGCGGACCGCCTCGAACAGGATCTCCTGGTGATCGTCGAACCACCGCATGGCGGCGTCGTACGAATCGGGTCGCTCGGCGACGACGCCGGCCGGGGCCGGGACGGGAGCGGCCGCCGGGCTCGTCGGCACGAGCCGCAGCGCGGCCTGGTAGCTGCTGTGCAGGTAGTGGTGCAGGAGCCGGCCGACAGCCGCTTCCCGGTCGTGGACCGACTCCTCGGCCAGGAACAGCTCCTGCGCGTACGCCCGGACGAGGACGTGCGAGGTGAGCCGTCCCCTGTCGTCCTCGTCGAGCATGGCCGCGTCGGTGATCTCCCGCACCAGTCCCCGCGTCCGGGTCGGCGGAGTCAGCGACATGCTGGCGAACGCCTCGGCCGAGATGCCGGCCGCCATGGCGGCGGAGGAGAGCCGGAAGAGCCGGGCGGCGTCCGGACTCAGCTGGCGGTACGACCACGCGAAGGCGGCGCGCGGATCGCACACGCCGGGACCGCCGGAGAACGCGGTCAGTCGTCGCGCGCCGTCACGGAGTTCCGCGGCGACGTCCTGCAGGGCGAGTCGCGGACGCGCGCTCAGCCGGCCGGCCAGGATCGCCAACGCGAGGGGCAGCCGGCCGCACATCTCGATGATCTCGTCGAGCGTCTCCGGCATCGGAGCGTCGACGATCGGGGAGCGGTTCGGCGCGCCGTCGAGCCGACGCTGGACCAGCCGACGGGCGGTCGGCATGTCCGGCGGATCGAGGTGCAGCAGGTGCGCCCCGTCGCGGACGGCGAGATCGACGAGCGGCCGACGGCTGGTCACCAGCACCAGGCAGGCCGGGGAGTTGGGCAGCAGCGGACGCACCTGGGCGGCGTCGAGCGCGTTGTCGAGAAGCACGAGCATCTTCCGGCCGGCGGTCAGGCTCCGGTAGATGCCGACCCGCGCGGCGAGCGTCTCCGGAACGCTGGACATGTGGAAACCCTGCGACGACAACAGGGATCCGAGCGCGTCCCGGGGGCTCAGACCGTCGGTCTCGGGCTGCTCCGCGCGCAGGTCGAGGTAGAGCTGGCCATCGGTGAACTCCTCGGCGACCCGGTGGGCGAAGTGCGCGGCCAGCGTGGACTTTCCCACCCCGCCCATCCCGTCGAGCGCGACGACCAGCGGACCCGTCCCGCCCGCGAGGGCCGCGCCCGCGCGCAGTCCGGCGAGAGTCGCGAGTTCGGCGGTACGTCCGACGAAGGCCGGCAGGTCGGGTGGAAGCTGCGCCGGCCGCACCAGCGGCACCGGCCACGACCGGGCACCCCGCCGTGCCCCGCCGTCGGCCGGGGTCGGGTCGCTCCCCACCGGGCTCGCCGTTCCCGCCAGCACCCGCCGGTGCGCGGCCTGAAGGGCCTCGCCCGGATCGATGCCCAACTCCTCGGCGAGACGGGTGCGGACGGTCCGGAACAACTCCAGCGCCTCGGCCTGGTGACCGGCCGCCCCGAGGGTGGCGATCAGACTCGCCTGCACCGGCTCGTGGAACGGCGCCATCGCGGCGGCCAGCCGCAACGGCCGCAACACCCGCGTCGGACGGTCCAGCGACAGGGCGAGTTCGGCCGCCGGCACGCACGCGTCGAGGAATTCCCGATCGAGCGCAGCGAAGATCGACATCGCGGTGGTGCCGTGGGCGTAGGTGTCACCGGCCGGCCCGCGCCACAGCCCCAGGGCCCGGGCGTAGTGGTCCAGCGCCCCGCGCCGGTCGCCGGCCGCGAGCTTCTGCCGGACGGCCCCGACGAGTTCCCGGAAACGGAACAGGTCCAGCGAGCCGGGTGGGGGCACGAAGAGGTATCCGGAGCCGTGCCGGCGCAGGTACGAGCCGGGCGCGCGCAGCGCGAGCGAGGGTTCCATCAGGCGGCGTAGCGCGCCCACGTACTTGTGGATGACGTTCGAAGCGCTGGCCGGAGCGTCCTCGCCCCAGACGAGTTCGATGAGGTCGGTCGCGCTGACCGGTCGCCCCGCGCGGGCCAGGAGCAGGGCCAGCAGCCGACCCTGCTGCCGGGGGCCGACGTCCACCTCGACGCCGTCGCGCCACAGGCGCAGCGGACCCAGGATCTCGAAACGCAGCGTTTCGTCGATCGGCCGGGGTCCGTCTCCTGGGCGGCGGGCATCGGTCGAAATCGACAATTCAATCTCCTGTTTCGCCTGACCCGTCGCCACCATCGGCTGCCACCGCGCTCCCCAGTCTACGTGTGTGCCGACGGAACCGACCCGGCACCGAGGCCCGATCCGGACGAAATGGTGGAGCACGGCACCCGGCGACAGGTATGCCACCGCGCCGAATACGCGACGGAATGCCGTGCCGACGCCGTTCGTCACCTTTTCGCCGACGCCGTGGACAGCAGGCGATACGGCAGCGACAGCGCCCTTTCGGGTCCTAGACTGCGCTTGTACGGGGGGCCGCCCCCTGCCATCGGGGGAGGTGCGGGTGCCATGAATTCTCGTCCGACGAAACAGCAGGAACGCACGCACGGCGGCGCCAACCGTGACCTTCCTCCCGAACTCGGCTCCGATTCCATCGGCATTTTCGAGGGCCGAACCTTCATGTTGTCCAATTCTGTCGGCGACGTGCCGGACAATTCCATCGCCGGACTGGTGCACGACGACACCCGCTACCTCAGCCGCTGGGAGCTGACCCTCGACGGACTCGCCCCGCTGGTACTCAGCGCCAGCACGGTCGACGCCTACTCCGCCGCCTTCTTCCTCGCCAACCCGGAGCTGCCGGACCTGCGGGCGAACGGGATCGGCCTGCGGCGGGAGCGGTTCGTCGGGGACGGCATGTACGAGCGGATCGTGTTGCAGTACTTCGGCGTCGAGCCGGTCTCCGTACGCCTGCGGCTGGATGTCGCCGCGGACTTCGCCGACCTCTTCGACATCAAGCGGGCGGGCCGGAGCCGGCTGGCCGACATCCGGCGCAGCCACCGGTCGGACGGCTCCGCCCTCAGCTTCTCCTACCGGAACTCGCGCTGGTCCGCCGCCACCACCGTCGAGGCCGTTCCCCCCGCAGACCGGGTCGAGGGCGACTCGTTGGCCTGGGACGTGCGCCTGGAACGCGGCGACACCTGGGGTTGCGAGTTGCGCGTGCTGCTGAACTGTCAGGGCATGGACTTCGAGCCGGCCCACCGCGTGTTCGGCGAGGCGCCGGCCACCGACACCGACAACGACGACGCGGCTTACCGCTGGGAGGCCAACAAACCGGACCTCAGCGCGGAATCGGAACTGTTGCATAACGTCTACCGCAAATCGGCCGTCGACCTGGTCTCGATGCGCATCGTCAAGGAGATCAACGGTCAGCGGATCGTGCTGTTGGCCGCCGGCATGCCCTGGTTCCTGACCGTGTTCGGCCGGGACACCCTGGTCACGGCGTACCAGAGCATCACCTGCGGCCCGGACGTCGCGCGCGGGGCGCTCGTCACTCTCGCCGCGCACCAGGGCACGGTCGTCGACGACTTCAGCGACCAGGACCCCGGGAAGATCCTGCACGAGTTCCGCTCGGGTGAGCTGACCCAACTCGGCGTCGAACCCTACGGCCCCTGCTTCGGCGCGGCCGACACCACCCAACTCTGGCTGATCCTGCTGTCCGAGTACTGGCGGTGGACCGGCGACGACGCGTTGGTGCGGCAGCTGCGGCCCAACGCCGACGCGGCGCTGCGGTGGATCGACGAGTTCGGGGACCGCGACGGCGACGGGTACGTCGAGTACGGCACCCGCTCGCCGAACGGCATGCGCAACCAGTGCTGGCGCGACTCACCGGACGGCGTGCAGTTCGCCGACAGCAGGCTCCCCGACCTGCCGGTCGCCACCTGCGAGATCCAGGGCTACACCTACGACGCGAAGGTACGTGCCGCGGAGCTCGCGGACGGGCCGTGGGCCGACGCCCCGTTGGCGCGACGGCTGCGAGGCGAGGCCGCCGATCTGCGCGAACGGTTCAACCGTGACTACTGGCTGTCGGAGCGGGGCGGCTACTACGCGATCGGCCTCGACGCGGAGAAACGACCCATCGACTCGATGACCTCGAACATGGGCCACCTGCTGTGGAGCGGGATCGTTCCACCCGAGCGGGCCGCCGTGGTGGCGCGGCACCTGATGTCCGACGAGATGTTCTCCGGCTGGGGCGTCCGTACGCTGTCGACCGCCGATGTGGGGTACAACCCGATCGGCTACCACCTCGGCACCGTGTGGCCGCACGACAACTCGATCATCGCCGCCGGGCTGGCCCGGTACGGCCACCGGGACGAGGCCAACCGCATCGCGCTGGCGATGCTCGAAGCGGCGGCCCACTTCGACTACCGCCTGCCCGAGGCGTTCTCCGGGTACGACCGTTCGCTCGGCCGGCGACCCGTGCCCTACCCCACCGCCTGCAACCCCCAGGCGTGGGCCAGCGGGGCGCCCCTTCTCTTCCTGCGGACGATGCTCGGGCTCGATGTCAGTGACGGCGTCCTCCACACCGACCCGCACATCCCCGACACGCTGGGCGGCATCCGGCTGACCGGGGTACGGGTGCACGGCGCGAGACGGATCGTCGACGCCGCCGGTACGCGGTTGCGCTCGCTGGCCTGAGCTACCGGGCACGCGCCACCCGGTCAGGCTGCCCGGCGTCCCGTCCGCAGGGTGTACAGCGCGTGGTGATGCCGGGAGCGGACGGTACGCACCGGGACGCCCAGTGCGCGGGCCGTCTCGTGGGTGGTCCGGCCCGCCAGGTAGGTGTGCAGCAGCACCGCCCGATGCTCGACGGGAAGCCGCCGCAACATCGAGACCGCCTCGGCGGCGGCGACCGCGGCGTCCGCGTGGTCCGGTTGGGTGACGTCGACCTCCGGCTCGGTCCGCTCCCGCCCGACGGCGACCTGCCGCAGCGACGCGACGGCCAGGTCCCGCGCCACCGTCGTCAACCAGTCGCGGATCGGAACACCGACGAGGCGGACGCGGGTGCCCTGCTGCCAGGCGTGGATGAACGTCTCCTGCACGATGTCCTCGGCGAGATGGTGGTCCCGCACGAGCTTCTCGACGAAGGTGAGCAGCGGCTGGGTGTGCTCGGCCATCAACTCGTCCAGCGCGGGAGTCCGGCCGGAGGCCGTACCCGAATGGGGAGCCGTTGTCATCGCTGGTGCCTGGTCCTTAGCGAGCGGGTCTACGAGCGGGGCCGCCACCGACACGGCCCTGCGACCGGCACCGATGATCGACCCGGATCCCGACGCTAACCTTCGCCAGTTACCAGGCTCGTGACGATCTCTTACCGACCCGGCCGACTACCTCGGGCGCGCGACCTCCAACTGGCCGGTGGACCGGACCGTCACCCAGGTGGTGACCGTCGCCCCGTCGACCTCGGCGGTGCAGGTGAACCGGTGCCCCTCGATGACCGGCTGGTCGACCGGGCAGGCGACGGTGTCCGCGTTCAGCTGGTAGTCGGTCCGGAGCACGGTCAGCACCTGACGTTGCAGGGCGGCGGTGTCGAGGACCTTCTGTCGCGGGAGGTCGGGCCGGGTCACGGCCACCACCGTGCCCGCGACCGCCAGGAGGACGACCGGGACCGCGACGGCCAGCACGATTTTCGGCGAGAGCCGCCGGCGGCCCACCGCCGGTACGTTCGCCGCCGGCCCCCACTGCGGCGGGGGCGCCGGCTTCCAGCGGGGCACCAGCAGGGCGGCCCCCGCGTCGGTGACCGTCGGGCGGTCGGACGCGCCGTCCGGGTTCATCGTCGACTCCACGGTCTCAGCGGGCGGTGGCGGTCGGCACGGCGACGACCTCCGGTAGTGGCGTGGTCTTCCCCCCGGTCGGGGCGACCGCGAACCAGGTGCCGCCGACTCCCTGGCCGCGGATCTCGCCGGGCGCGGTGTCCTTGGCGAACAGGTAGACCGGCCAGCCCGCGATGGTCACCTGGCAGGTGCCGTCGGCCCGCTCGACGTACCCGACGAGTTGCGGGTCGACGCCGTCGGGGTAGATCCGGCCGGGGGACGAGATGAGCAGCGGAGGCCAGGTCTTGGCGCAGTCCCCCGCGCAGGTCGCCTTCGGCGGTTTCGCCGAGTCCTTGTCGAACCGGTAGAGCGTCCGGCCCTGGCCGTCCGCGACGTACGTGCCGATGTCGGCCTGCTGCATGGCCCGCAACTGCACCACGTTGCTGCCCTGGCCACGGTCCGGGCCACCCGGGACGGGGACGTCGGACGGTCCGCTGAAGATCTGGACGCGGCGTTGCGTCTTCGCCACGGTCGGCGGCGGCACCGGGCTGACCTCGATCACCTGCGGGCTCGGGTCCGCGCTCGCGGTGACCGGCGAGGCCGCGGATGCCCCCTGGGTCGGCGTCGCGGTGCCCCCCGCCCCGGTGGCCTCCCCGCACGCGGTCAGCGCCACCAGGCCGATCGCCACGATCGCGATCCGCGCTCTCTGCACCATGTTCGCTCCACCTCGATGTCGGTGTGGACCGGGCTCGTGCACAGGTCCGGCACCCACACGGACACCGTCCCGAAACGGTTCACCGTCGTACCGCGACGGACGACCGGGACGGATTCGAACCTGCCCTGAACCGGATGGCGTGCGCATCCGTGTGGGTGGCGGCGTCGGCGCAAGGCGGTCCACGAGGGGACCGGCTCGCCGACCCGCGAGACCACCGGAAAACGGGAGGGTGACATGGCCACGTACCACATCGTCAGCGAGGACATCCAGGAGTCCGCGAGCTGGCTGCAGCAGAACATGCAGACCCTGCTGGACGGCATGACCCAGGCCAAGAGCAAGATCGACACGCTGATCCAGGGTGGCTACAACACCCCGGGCGCGCAGCAGCAGTTCGGGCCGTACTTCGAGGAGTACAAGGGCAGCGTCGACCAGACCCTGCACGGCATGGAAGGCATCAGCCAGTACCTCACGCAGGTCAGCGACGCCTTCTCGGAGACCGACACGCAGACCGCCGC
>NZ_JBYIRN010000057.1:0-10696 GCF_057708145.1 Micromonospora sp. bgisy143 | reverse complement strand
GGTGGAGGCCACCCACAAACCACCCTACGCTCGACTGTCTCGCCACCCGGAGGTTCAGCGAAAGCCGAACACAGGCGACGAACTGTCGTTACGCAACCTGACTAGTATGCCGCACGACCGGCGGCGGGTCTAATCGGGGTTACCTAGCTCACTTGATGATCTTGGTGACGAACCCGGCGCCGACGGTGCGGCCACCCTCGCGGATCGCGAACTTGAGGTTCTCCTCCATGGCGATGGGCTGGATCAGCTTCACCGACATGGTGGTGTTGTCACCCGGCATGACCATCTCGGTGCCCTCGGGGAGGGTGACGACACCGGTGACGTCCGTGGTCCGGAAGTAGAACTGCGGACGGTAGTTCTGGAAGAACGGGGTGTGCCGGCCGCCCTCCTCCTTGGAGAGGATGTAGACCGTCGCCTCGAACTCCGTGTGCGGGGTCGTGGTGCCCGGCTTGACGACCACCATGCCGCGCTCGACGTCCTCGCGCTTGATGCCACGCAGCAGCAGACCGACGTTCTCACCCGCGCGGGCCTCGTCGAGCAGCTTGCGGAACATCTCGATACCGGTGCAGACCGTCTTCTGCGACTTCTCGCGGATACCGACGATCTCCACCTCCTCGTTCGGCTTGAGGATGCCGCGCTCGGCGCGACCGGTGACGACGGTGCCACGACCGGTGATCGTGAAGACGTCCTCGATCGGCATGAGGAACGGCTTCTCGGTCTCGCGCTCCGGCTGCGGGATCGCGGTGTCGACCGCGGTCATCAGGTCCAGCAGCTTGCCGGTCCACTCGGGGTCACCCTCGAGGGCCTTCAGCGCCGAAACCCGGACGACCGGCAGGTCGTCACCCGGGTACTCCTGCGAGGAGAGCAGCTCGCGGACCTCGAGCTCGACGAGCTCCAGGAGCTCCTCGTCGTCGACCATGTCGCTCTTGTTGAGCGCCACGACGATGTACGGCACGCCAACCTGACGCGCGAGCAGCACGTGCTCACGGGTCTGCGGCATCGGGCCGTCGGTCGCCGCGACCACCAGGATCGCGCCGTCCATCTGCGCGGCACCGGTGATCATGTTCTTGATGTAGTCCGCGTGGCCGGGGCAGTCCACGTGCGCGTAGTGCCGCGCCTCGGTCTGGTACTCGACGTGCGCGATCGAGATCGTGATGCCGCGGGCCTTCTCCTCCGGCGCCTTGTCGATCTCGTCGAACGGCGTGTACGGGTTCAGGTCCGGGTACTGGTCGTGCAGGACCTTGGTGATGGCCGCCGTCAGCGTCGTCTTACCGTGGTCGATGTGACCAATGGTGCCGATGTTGACGTGCGGCTTAGTCCGCTCGAACTTCGCCTTCGCCACTGGTGTCCTCCTGTGGACTTCTTGGTTCGTACGCCCGGCGCGCCGGTCGGCGCTTAGGACTCTGTCGACAGCCTTTCCGGCCTGGCGGCCGGAGAGCTTTTGTGGGTTCTGCGGCGATGAAGCCTACAGGCCCGGTCTCACGCGATCCGATCGTGGTGGCCGCGGGCGGGTGTTGACCACCCGCGACCGACCACGAATCACCAGCTCGGGGAAGTTACTCGCCCGTCGCCTTCGCGATGATCTCCTTCGCGACGCTCTGCGGAACCTCGGCGTAGGAGTCGAACTGCATGCTGTAGCTAGCCCGGCCCTGGGTCTTCGACCGCAGGTCGCCGACGTAGCCGAACATCTCCGACAACGGCACCAGAGCCCTCACGATGCGGGCGCCGCTGCGCTCCTCCATCGCCTGGATGATGCCGCGGCGGGAGTTGAGGTCGCCGATGACGTCACCCATGTTCTCCTCAGGAGTGGTGACCTCAACGGCCATCATCGGCTCGAGCAGTGCGGGGTCGGCCTTGCGGGCCGCCTCCTTCATCACCATCGAGCCGGCGATCTTGAATGCCATTTCCGAGGAGTCGACCTCGTGGTACTGGCCGTCCAGCAGCGTCAGCTTCACACCGACGAGCGGGAAGCCCGCCAGGATGCCGTACTGCATGGCGTCCTGGGCACCGGCGTCGACCGACGGGATGAACTCCCGCGGGATACGACCACCGGTGACGGCGTTGGCGAACTCGTAGGTCGGCGAGTCGTTGTCCAGCGGCAGCGGCTCGACGCTCACGATGACGCGGGCGTACTGGCCGGAGCCACCGGTCTGCTTCTTGTGGGTGTACTCGATCTTCTCCACCTTGCGGCGGATCGTCTCGCGGTACGCCACCTGCGGCTTACCGATGTTCGCCTCGACGTTGAACTCGCGGCGCATCCGGTCGACCAGGATGTCCAGGTGCAGCTCGCCCATGCCGGCGATGACCGTCTGACCGGTCTCCTCGTCCAGCTTGACGCGGAAGGTCGGGTCCTCCTCGGCCAGCCGCTGGATGGCGGTGCTGAGCTTCTCCTGGTCGGCCTTGGTCTTCGGCTCGATGGCGACCTCGATGACCGGCTCCGGGAAGGTCATCGACTCCAGGATGACCGGGTTCGCCGGGTCGCACAGCGTGTCACCGGTGGTGGTCTGCTTGAGACCCTGCACCGCGATGATGTCGCCAGCCTGGGCCGAGCTGCGCTCTTCCCGCTTGTTGGCGTGCATCTGGTAGATCTTGCCGATCCGCTCCTTGCGGTCCTTGGTGGAGTTGACCACCTGGGTACCGGTCTCGACCACGCCGGAGTACACCCGGACGTAGGTCAGCTTGCCAAGGTGCTTGTCGGTCTGGATCTTGAACGCCAGGCCGGAGAAGGGCTCGGACTTCGACGGCTTGCGCAGCATCGGCGTCTCGCCGTCGGTGGCCGTGCCCTCGATCGCCGGAACGTCAAGCGGCGACGGCAGGTAGTCGACCACGGCGTCGAGCATGGGCTGGACGCCCTTGTTCTTGAACGCCGAGCCGCACAGCACCGGGTTGGCCTTGCCGGCGATGGTGGCACGCCGGATGGCGGCCTTGATCTCCTCGACGGAGACCTCCTCGCCCTCCAGGTACTTCTCCATCACCGAGTCGTCGACGTCGGCGAGGGTCTCCATCAGCTTCTCGCGCCACTCGGCCGCGGAGTCGGCCAGCTCGGCCGGGATCTCCTCGATCGCGTAGTCCTCACCCTTCTGGGTCTCCCCGCGCCAGGTGAGGGCGCGCATGCCGATCAGGTCGACGACACCGATGTGGTCGCCCTCGAGGCCGATCGGGATCTGGAGCACCAGCGGGGTGGCGTTCAGCCGGTCGATCATCATCTGCACGCAGCGGAAGAAGTCGGCACCGGTCCGGTCGAGCTTGTTGACGAAGCACATGCGCGGGACGTTGTACTTGTCGGCCTGCCGCCAGACGTTCTCCGTCTGCGGCTCCACGCCGGCGACACCGTCGTAAACCGCGACCGCACCATCCAGCACACGCAGCGACCGCTCGACCTCGACCGTGAAGTCGACGTGGCCAGGCGTGTCGATGATCTGGATCGTGTGGCCCTTCCACTCACACTTGGTGGCAGCGGAGGTGATGGTGATACCACGCTCCTGCTCCTGCTCCATCCAGTCCATGACGGCGGCGCCCTCGTGGACCTCACCGAT
This sequence comes from Micromonospora sp. bgisy143, assembly GCF_057708145.1. Classification (NCBI taxonomy): domain Bacteria; kingdom Bacillati; phylum Actinomycetota; class Actinomycetes; order Micromonosporales; family Micromonosporaceae; genus Micromonospora; species Micromonospora sp. bgisy143. Next base: position 7,160 of record NZ_JBYIRN010000057.1, on the reverse strand, counting down.
CTTGTACGTGATGCCGGTGTAGAACAGGATTCGCTCGGTGGTCGTGGTCTTACCGGCATCGATGTGCGCCATGATGCCGATGTTGCGTACGTTGGCGAGCGCGTCTGCGGCGGCCACTTCAATCCCTACTTATCGTCGTCTCGACTCAACTGGTGGCGGTTCCGGCGCCCGGTGGGCGCCGGAACCTCAGGTGTTACCAGCGGTAGTGCGCGAAGGCCTTGTTGGACTCGGCCATCTTGTGCGTGTCCTCGCGCCGCTTGACGGCGGCACCGAGGCCGTTGCTCGCGTCCAGCAGCTCGTTCATCAGCCGCTCGACCATGGTCTTCTCGCGGCGGGCGCGGGAGTAGGTGACCAGCCAGCGCAGGCCCAGGGTGGTCGCCCGGGTCGGACGGACCTCGACCGGCACCTGGTAGGTGGCGCCACCGACACGGCGGCTACGCACCTCGAGGGTCGGCTTGACGTTGTCCATCGCCCGCTTGAGGGTGACGACCGGGTCGGTGCCGGACTTCTCGCGGCAGCCCTCGAGGGCCGCGTACACGATCGACTCAGCGAGCTGGCGCTTGCCGCGCAGCAGGATCTTGTTCACCAGCTGGGTGACCAGCGGCGAGTTGTACACCGGGTCAGCGACCAGCGGCCGCCGCGGAGCGGGTCCCTTACGCGGCATGTCAGCTCTTCTCCTTCTTCGCGCCGTAACGGCTGCGCGCCTGCTTGCGGTTGCGGACACCCTGGGTGTCCAGCGAGCCGCGGACGATCTTGTAACGCACGCCGGGGAGGTCCTTCACACGACCGCCACGCACGAGCACGATCGAGTGCTCCTGCAGGTTGTGGCCGACACCCGGGATGTAGGCGGTTACCTCGATCTGGCTGCTGAGCTTGACACGAGCGACCTTGCGCAGCGCCGAGTTCGGCTTCTTCGGGGTGGTGGTGTACACGCGGGTGCACACGCCGCGCCGCTGGGGAGACCCCTTGAGCGCAGGGGTCTTGGTCTTGGTCGTCTTGGCCTGACGGCCCTTTCGGACCAGCTGCTGAATGGTGGGCACCGGGTTTCTCCGCTCCCTTCGGCCGCTGCGAGGCGACCGCGCCGTCTGCTCTAGCCGGCCTGATGGACGGCTCTCCTACATTCCGACCAGGGTCACCTTGCGGAGGCCCCGGCACCCGCGGTCGGGCGTGTCGCCCAACTCACGGTTCCGGTACGGACGCTGTCGCGGGCGTACCGGGTTTCTGTCCCCGGCACGCGGATCGCCCCGCTCCGGATCTTTGGCTTGTCGTGCTGCCGTCCGGACTCCGGAACCAGCGCACGCACGAGTTGCCCGGGCATGCCCGGGCACAAGGGGAAAGAGTACCTACCACAGCCGCCCAGGTCAAAACGGAATGGGTCAGCGAGCGTCTCGCCCTCGCCGGCCGGATCTCGTCCCGCCTCGGCACCCGCGATGGGCACCTACGGATACAAGTGTACCGGCTTCCCCGCCGAAGCACCCGTCGCCCCCGGGCAGGCCCCGGGAACCCCTCGCCCCACCTGCGCCGGCCGTCCGCCGTGACGGCCCTGTCACGTCAGACTGATCAGCAACCCCAGCCCCAGACCCAACAGGCTCAGCAGGACACCCGCCGCACCGCAGCTGACACCGGCCACCGCGAGCCCTCGACCGGTGAAGCGCACCGCCGGCGGCGGGGACGGCCGGCGGATCTGCCGCTGAGCCAGCAGGCCGGTGACGACCGCCGCCGACCCCGCCAACACCCCGAGCACCGTGAAGGCGCCGGAGACCCACACTCCCCCACGGGTCCCGAAGGCCACCCCGATGCAGATCACCAGCAGCGAGACCAGGATCGACGCGATGCCGGCCACCAGCGACCCGGTCGCCAGCCCGGCGGTCACCGGCGGCACGTCCAGGTGCACCACGCCGAACGGGGTGCCGGGCACCGCCTCCACCCGCTTCGGCGGCCTCCGCTGATCGTCGGTGGGTGGCGGCACCGGCCGGGCGGCACCCGTACCCCAGGTGGGGAACTGCCCCGGCGCCGGCTGCCCCCAGCCGCCAGGCCCGGACGGCGGCTGACCCCAGCCGGGCGGCCCCGAGGGCGGGTGGCCCCAACCGGCCGGCGTGCCCGGCCCGGACGGCGGCTGGCCCCACCCGTGCGGCGCGGCAGGCCCCGGCGGTGGTTGGGCCCAGCCGTACGGCACCGGCGTCCCCGAGACGGGCTGGGGCTGTCCGTGGCCGGGCGGAAAGACCCCGCCCCACTCGGCGGTGGGCGGACCCCACGCCGGCGAGGGCGGCGGACCCCAGCCCGACGGCGTACCCGCGGGGGGACCGCCGGCGGTCGGGGCAGGGTGCTGCGCCCACCCGCTCGGGGCGGCGGAGAGATCGGCGGCCGGGCCCGACCCCGAGGACGGCACGGACGAAACCGGCGAACCGGGAGCCGCTACCGGGGAGTCAGCGCCCGAATCCGACGCCGCGGGGTCTGTCTCCGACGTCGGACCCGAGGGAGCCGCGTCCGGAGCCGGCGTGGCGGGCGTCGGCGACCCGGGGGTCACGTCCGGACCCGGCGTGGGAGCGGTCGCGCCCGGACCCGGCGCGTCAGGACGCCCGGCTGGTTCGTCCGCCGGGGGCCGCGCCGGTTCCGTCACGAGGTCCTCCTGTCGACAGGGCCGCCAGCGCGTGCGGCGGACACCGGCCAGGCTACCGCCGGAGGCGGCGCCGTCCGCGCCCGGCGCGGTCGCCGGTCGGTCAGTCCATGTTCGCCGGGTAGTCGTGACCGAACGGCGTGCCGGCCAGCCGGACCACGCCGACCACCACGACGACGACCACGCTGACCACGACCAGCACCAGGCCGGTCCAGGCCAGCCGCTCCCCCCGCCGCAGCCAGACGCTCCCGGTCAGGAAACCCCCCGAGGCGTACGCCTCCCGGCGGGCCTGCCGGGCCAGTTGGAGCGCCACGGTCGCCGGCACCACCCCACCGATGAACAGGCCGGTCAGCATGCCGAGCAACCCCAGCGCGAAGACCGCCCGCGCCTTCGTGGCGCGGGCCGGGTCCGGATCCAGCGGGTGGCGCAGGCCCTGAGACGCGACGGACACCTGCCCGGGTGCGGTCGTCATACCTCCATCATGCCGAACCCGGTCCGTGGGCGGGTCGGTCCGGGCACGACGAAGCCCCCGGCGGGTGCCGGGGGCTTCGTCGTTGTCAGTGCTTAGCGGTACGACCCGAAGTCGAAGTCGTCCAGCGGCACGGCCTGCCCGCTGGCCGGCCCGAACCCGTAGTCGGTCTCCGGGTAACCGGTCATCGAGTAGACCTTGGCCTTGGCCTCCTCGGTCGGCTCGACCCGGACGTTGCGGTACTTGCTGATGCCCGTACCGGCCGGGATGAGCTTACCGATGATCACGTTCTCCTTGAGGCCGACCAGCGAGTCGCTGCGCGAGTTGATCGCAGCGTCGGTCAGCACCCGGGTGGTCTCCTGGAAGGAGGCCGCGGAGAGCCAGGAGTCGGTGGCCAGCGAGGCCTTGGTGATACCCATCAGCACCGGACGGCCGGCGGCGGGCTCGCCACCCTCCGACACGAGCCGGCGGTTCTCCGACTCGAACAGCGCCCGGTCGACGAGCACGCCCGGCAGGAACTCGGTCGAGCCGGAGTCGATGACCGTCACCCGCTTGAGCATCTGGCGGATGATGATCTCGATGTGCTTGTCGTGGATGAGCACGCCCTGCGAGCGGTAGACCTCCTGGACCTCCTGGGTCAGGTGGACCTGGACCGCGCGCGGACCGAGGATGCGCAGCAGCTCGTGCGGGTCGATGGTGCCCTCGGTGAGCTTCTCGCCGACCTCGACGTGACCGCCGTCGTGGGTACGGAGCTTGACCCGCTTCGAGATCTTGTCGTAGACGATCTCGTCGCTGCCGTCGTCCGGCACCACGATGATCTTCCGCGAGCGCTCGCCGTCCTCGATCCGGATCCGACCGGGGGTGTCGGCGATGGGCGCCTTACCCTTCGGGACCCGGGCCTCGAAGATCTCCTGCACACGCGGCAGACCCTGGGTGATGTCCTCACCCGCGACACCACCGGTGTGGAAGGTACGCATCGTCAGCTGCGTACCCGGCTCACCGATGGACTGGGCGGCGATGATGCCGACGGCCTCACCGATGTCGACCGACTTGCCGGTCGGCAGCGAACGGCCGTAGCAGGCCGCGCAGACGCCCAGCTTCGACTCGCAGGTGAGCACGCTGCGCACCCGGACCGTCTCCACGCCGGCGGCGACGATCTTGTCGACCCCGATGGAGTTGATGTCCTGGCCGCGCTCGGCCACCACGGTGCCGTCCGGCCCCTTGATGTCGTCGGCCAGGGTCCGGGCGTGCACGCTGGTCTCGGCGTGGGTGTGGACGACGAGCTTGCCGTCCAGCCGCTCGCCGATCTGCATCGGGATCGCCCGGTCGGTGCCGCAGTCCTCCTCGCGGATGATGACGTCCTGCGAGACGTCCACCAGACGACGGGTCAGGTAACCCGAGTCGGCGGTCCGCAGCGCGGTGTCGGCGAGACCCTTACGGGCACCGTGCGTGGAGATGAAGTACTCCAGCACGGACAGACCCTCCCGGTAGCTGGCCTTGATCGGCCGCGGGATGATCTCACCCTTCGGGTTGGCCACCAGACCACGGATCGCCGCGATCTGCCGGAGCTGGAGCAGGTTACCGCGAGCACCCGAGTTGATCATCTTCCACAGTGGGTTCTCCTGCGGCAGCGCGGTGTCCATCTCCTTGGCGACCTCGTTGGTCGCCTTGGTCCAGATCTCGATGAGTTCGCCGCGACGCTCCTCGGCGGTCATCAGACCACGCTGGTACTGCTTGTCGATCCGGTCGGCTTCCTTCTCGTACTTCGCCAGGATCTCCGCCTTGCGCGGCGGGGCGATGACGTCCTCCATGCCGATCGTCACGCCGGACCAGGTGGCCCAGTGGAAACCGGCCTCCTTGAGCCCGTCCAGGGTGGCCGCGAGAGCCACCTTGGGGAAGCGCTCGGCGAGGTCGTTGACGATCGCGGAGAGCTGACCCTTGCGGATCTCGTAGTTCACGAAGCGGTAGCCCTGCGGCAGCGTCTCGTTGAACAGCACCCGACCGAGGGTGGTCTCCACGGTCAGCGGCTCACCCTCGACCCAGCCCTCCGGGGCGGTCCACGGCTCGGCGCCGGCGCCGTTGTCGACACCGATCACGTCGCGCAGGCGGATCTTGACCGGCGCCTGCAGGTGCAGCTCGCCGTTGTCGAACGCCATCCGCGCCTCGGCGTCCGAGCTGAACGCCCGGCCCTCGCCCTTCTCACCGGCGGTGAGGTGGGTGAGGTGGTACAGGCCGATGACCATGTCCTGGGTGGGCATGGTGACCGGCTTGCCGTCGGCCGGCTTGAGGATGTTGTTCGAGGACAGCATCAGGATCCGCGCCTCGGCCTGGGCCTCGGCGGACAGCGGCACGTGCACCGCCATCTGGTCACCGTCGAAGTCGGCGTTGAACGCGGTGCAGACCAGCGGGTGGATCTGGATGGCCTTGCCCTCGACCAGCTGCGGCTCGAACGCCTGGATGCCCAGACGGTGCAGGGTGGGCGCCCGGTTGAGCAGCACCGGGTGCTCGCCGATGACCTCTTCCAGCACGTCCCACACGACCGGGCGCTGACGCTCGACCATCCGCTTGGCGGACTTGATGTTCTGCGCGTGGTTGAGGTCGACCAGCCGCTTCATGACGAACGGCTTGAACAGCTCCAGCGCCATCTGCTTGGGCAGACCGCACTGGTGCAGCTTGAGCTTCGGGCCGACCACGATGACCGAACGGCCGGAGTAGTCGACGCGCTTGCCCAGCAGGTTCTGGCGGAACCGACCCTGCTTGCCCTTGAGCATGTCGGACAGCGACTTGAGCGGACGGTTACCCGGACCGGTGACCGGCCGGCCACGACGGCCGTTGTCGAACAGCGCGTCGACGGCCTCCTGGAGCATCCGCTTCTCGTTGTTGACGATGATCTCGGGAGCGCCGAGGTCGATCAGCCGCTTGAGGCGGTTGTTCCGGTTGATCACGCGGCGGTACAGGTCGTTGAGGTCCGAGGTCGCGAACCGGCCACCGTCGAGCTGCACCATCGGGCGCAGGTCCGGCGGGATGACCGGGACGCAGTCCAGCACCATGCCGAGCGGCGAGTTGCGGGTGTTCAGGAACGCCGCGACGACCTTGAGCCGCTTGAGCGCCCGGATCTTCCGCTGGCCCTTGCCGGACCGGATGGTCTCGCGCAGGCTCTCGGCCTCGGCGTCGAGGTCCATGTTCTGGACCAGCGCCTTGATGGCCTCGGCGCCCATCGAGCCGGTGAAGTACTCACCGAACCGGTCGCGCAGCTCGCGGTAGAGCAGCTCGTCGGTGACCAGCTGCTTCGGCTCCAGCTTGCGGAAGGTGTCCAGCACCTCGTCCAGGCGGTCGATCTCGCGCTGGGCCCGGTCGCGGATCTGGCGCATCTCGCGCTCTCCGCCCTCCTTGACCTTGCGCCGGACGTCCGCCTTGGCACCCTCGGCCTCCAGCTCGGCCAGGTCGGCCTCGAGCTTGGCGGCCCGCTTCTCGATCTCCGAGTCGCGGCTGTTCTCGGACTGCCGCTTCTCGGCCAGGATCTCGTTCTCGATCGTCGAGAGGTCACGGTGACGCGACTCCGCGTCCACGCTCGTCACGACGTACGAGGCGAAGTAGATGATCTTCTCGAGGTCCTTGGGGGCGAGGTCCAGCAGGTAGCCCAGCCGGCTCGGCACGCCCTTGAAGTACCAGATGTGGGTCACCGGAGCGGCGAGCTCGATGTGCCCCATCCGCTCACGACGAACCTTGGAGCGGGTCACCTCGACGCCGCAGCGCTCGCAGATGATGCCCTTGAACCGGACGCGCTTGTACTTACCGCAGTAGCACTCCCAGTCCCGCTGCGGACCGAAGATCTTCTCGCAGAAGAGCCCGTCCTTCTCCGGCTTCAGGGTGCGGTAGTTGATGGTCTCAGGCTTCTTGACCTCGCCGTGCGACCACTGACGGATGTCGTCGGCCGTGGCGAGACCAATGCGCAGCTCGTCGAAGAAGTTGACGTCGAGCACTATGTCCCCTATGTCGTCGTCTTTACAGCTAGATCACGGGCGGGGGGGGGGGGGGGGGGGGGGGGGGGGGGGGGGGAAGGACACCCCCCCG
>NZ_JBYIRN010000056.1:0-11145 GCF_057708145.1 Micromonospora sp. bgisy143 | reverse complement strand
CGCTGACCCGCGCTGACCCGCGCTGACCCGCGCTGACCCGCGCTGACCCGCGCTGACCCGCGCCGATCATGAAGTTATTGCCGCGACACGCCGAAGCGACCGACAACAACTTCATGATCGCCGGGGCCGGGGCCGGGGCCGGGGCCGGGGCGGGCGGGGGTGGGGGAGAGGGAGAGGGAGAGGGGGTTATTGGACTGCGGGGGTGACGGTCAGGGTGTTGGTTTCAGTGTCGAGCAGTGCTTCGGTGCCTACCGGGACGGTCAGTTGGTCCTGGCCGTGGCCGATGGGGAGGCCGCCGAGGACCGGTACGCCCAGGTCGCCGAGGCGTTCGGTGAGCACGTCGACGATCGTGGTGTCCCAGCCGTCGCCGCAGTCGGTGAACTGCCCGACGGCCACCCCGGCCAGCCCGTCCAGCGCGCCGGCCCGCCGGAGGTGGGTGAGCATCCGGTCGACCTTGTACGGGGGTTCCTGCACGTCCTCGATCAACAGCACCGCGCCGGTCAGGTCGGGCAGGTCGGGTGTGCCGATCGACGCGGCGATGAGGCACAGGTTGCCGCCGAGCAGGGTGCCGGTGGCGCGGCCCGGGACGCGTACGTCGAAGGTCTCCTCGGTGGGTACGGCCTCGACGGTCACCGGTTCGGTGGTCATCAGCGCCGCGTGCAGGGACTCGGCGGAGCGCAGCGGGGTCCGCTCGTCCCGCCAGGCCGCCCCGGGGCCGTGCACTCCGGCCAGTCGGGCGCCCCGCCAGAGGGCGAGCTGCAACGCGGTGATGTCCGAGAAGCCGGCCACCACCTTCGGGTCGCGGCGCACGGCCGCCATGTCGATGGCGTCGACGATCCGCTGGGCGCCGTACCCGCCCCGGGTGCAGATCACCCCCCGGATCGTGGGGTCGGCGAACGCCGCGTTCAGGTCGGCGGCGCGCAGGTCGTCGGTGCCGGCGAGGTAGCCGTGCCGGGCGTACGCGTTCGGGGCCGGTATCGGGCGCAGACCCCAGCCGGTGAGCAACTCCACGCCCCGGGCCACCCGTTCCGGGGAGGTCGGTCCGGACGGCGAGACGAGCAGCACCGTGTCACCCGGGCGCAGGACGGGCGGGCGGACGGCGGCGGTCTCCTCGTTGATCACAACAGCAGAGCCTAACCACCGCCCCGGCACGAAGACGCCCAGCCGGTGGCACGGACCCGCGCCGGGGCGTGGCGCAGCGCGGCGCACCCGCTAGCCTCGACGGGTGGCAACCGCGCTGGTGATCGAGAACGACCCGACGGACGACGCGCGCCGGTTGGGTGAGTGGCTGACCGAGGCAGGGCTGGAGTTGTGGGTGGTCCGCCCGCACGCCGGTGACGAACTCCCCGCCGACCTCGAGGGGTACGCGGCGCTTGTGGTGCTGGGCGGCGACCAGCAGGCGTACCCGCTGCCGGACGGCTCGCCCGGCGCGCCCTGGTTCCCGGCCGTGGAGGGCCTGCTGCGCAAGGCGGTCCGGTACCGGGTGCCCACCCTGGCCGTCTGCCTGGGCGCGCAGTTGCTCGCCACGGCGCACGCCGGGCTGGTCGAGCGGAGCCCGTCCGGGCCGGAGATTGGTCCCGCTGTGGTGGGCCGGCGCGACGCCGCCGAGCAGGACCCGCTGTTCCGGTACGTGCCGCTGATCCCGGACGTGCTCCAGTGGCACTCCGACGAGATCACCGAACTGCCCCGGGGCGCCACCCTGCTGGCGGCCTCCACCCGGTATCCACATCAGGCGTTCCGGCTCGGCGACCGGGCCTGGGGGTTGCAGTTCCACATCGAGTGCGACACCGCCATGATCGCCGACTGGGCCACCGACTCGACCCTGCTGGCCGAGTTGGGCTACGACCCGGAGCTGGTGGTGGCGGCCTGCGACTCGGTGATGGTGGACGTCGAGGAGGTCTGGCAGCCGTTCGCCGCCCGGTTCGCCGCGCTGGCCCTCGGCGAGTTGGACGACAGCACGATCCGGCCCGCCCTGCCGCTGCTCGGACACTGATGAGCCGGCCGACGAGGGCGCCGGGCCGGCTCGCCCGCTACGGCTTCGGCACCGCCGAGGGTGACGGTGGGGCCCGCGCCGCCGACCTGCTCGGCCCGGACGGGCTGGGCCTCTGGCAGCCGCAGGAGCAGGAGCCGGTCGACGACGCGGCCGGGGAACTGCTCGCCGCGCTGTCCCGGGCCGCCGACCCCGACCTGGCGCTGCGCCAACTGCACCGCATCGTCGAGGCCGAGCGCCGCACCAACGGCACCAGCGGTGCCGGCACGCCGCGCGGCACCAGCGCCGCCGGCACCAGCAGCGCCGCCGGCACCAGCAGCGCCGCCGGCTCGCCGCTGCTCGCGGAGCTGCACGCCGACCCCGGGCTGCGGCGTCGGCTGATCGCCGTAGTGGGCGCGTCGTCGGCGCTCGGCGACCATCTGGTGGCGAATCCCGAGCACTGCCGGACGCTGCGTACCGCGCCGGACGGGCTCGCGCCGATCGCCGACGGTCGACTGGAACCGGACGGCGACGGCAACCCGGTGGCGGTGCTGCGGACCGCGTACCGGCTGTCCCTGCTGCGGATCGCGGCGGCCGACCTCACCGGCGGGCGTGCCCTGGAGCAGACCATGGCGGCGCTGTCCGCGCTGGCGGACGCGACACTGGCCGCCGCGTACGAGATCGCCGTGGGTGAGCTGGCGGCGGGCACCGAGCGGCCCCGGCTGGCCGTGGTGGCGATGGGCAAGTGCGGCGGCGGCGAGCTGAACTACGTCTCCGACGTGGACGTGATCTTCGTGGCCGCCGAGGACGCCGACCTGCCGGCCGCGACCCAGGTGGCGACCCGGCTGATCTCCGTCTGCGGGATGGTCGCCTGGCCGGTGGACGCCGCCCTGCGGCCCGAGGGCAGCCGCGGCCCGCTGGTGCGTACCCTCGCCAGCCACCTCGCCTACTACCGCCGGTGGGCGCGCACCTGGGAGTTCCAGGCGCTGCTCAAGGCCCGCCCGGCCGCCGGGGACCTGCCGCTGGCTCAGGAGTGGATCGACCAGCTCGCGCCGCTGGTGTGGCGGGCCGCCGAACGACCCGAGGCGGTCGAGGACGTCCGCGCGATGCGCCGCCGGATCATCGACAACATCCCACCCAAGGAGCTGGAACGCGAGATCAAGCGGGGTCCGGGTGGGCTGCGTGACATCGAGTTCGCCGTCCAGCTCCTGCAACTCGTGCACGGCCGCGGCGACGAGACGCTGCGGGCGCCGGGCACCATTCCCGCGCTGCGCGCGCTCGTCGCCGGCGGCTACGTCGGCCGCGCCGACGGCGAGTCGCTGCTGCGCGGCTACCGCTTCCTGCGCGCCGTCGAGCACCGGCTCCAACTCCAGGCCCTGCGCCGCACGCACACCGTGCCCACCGAGCCGGGCGCGCTGCGCTGGCTGGCCGCCGCGCTGGGTTTCGTGGCCACGCCGGGCCGCAGCGCCGTCGAGAGCTTCCGGGCCGACTGGGTCACCCATGCCACCGAGGTACGACGGCTGCACGCCAAACTGCTCTACCGGCCGCTGCTGGAGTCGGTGGCCCGGGTACCGGCCGACGGGCTCCGACTCACCCCGGAGGCGGCCCGGCACCGGCTGGAGATCCTCGGTTTCGCCGACCCCGCCGGGGCGTTGCGGCACCTCCAGGCGCTCACCGGCGGGGTGAGTCGTACGGCGGCCATCCAACGGACCCTGCTGCCGGTGCTGCTGAGCGAGTTCGCCGACGCGCCGGAGCCGGACCGGGGGCTGCTCAACTACCGCAAGGTCTCCGACAAACTGGGCAGCACTCCCTGGTACCTGCGGCTGCTGCGCGACGGCGGTCCGGTCGCCCGCCGGCTGGCCCGGGTCCTGGCCCTGTCCCGGTACGTCGCCGACCTGCTCGCCCGCGACCCGGAGGCGCTGCGGCTGCTGGCCGAGGAGAACGAGCTGGCGCCGCGACCACGCCCGGTGCTGCGCGAGGGCTTCCTCGCGGCGGCGGCCCGGCACACCGACCCGGTCGAGGCGACCCGCGCGGTGCGGGCGCTGCGCCGCCGGGAGCTGGTCCGGGTGGCCTGCGCGGACGTGCTCTGCCGGGCCGGCGCGCTCGCCCCCAGCCCGACCCGGACGGACGACACCGCCCGGCCGTCGCCCGGGCTGGCCGACATCACCGAGGTCGGTACGGCGCTCGCCGACGTCACCGACGCCACCCTCGCCGCCGCGCTGCGGGCCGCGCGGGCCAGCCAACCGGCCCCGGACGGGCTGCGCTTCGCGGTGATCGGGATGGGCCGGCTCGGCGGGTACGAGTCGAACTACCTCTCCGACGCCGACGTGCTCTTCGTCTACGACCCGCCCGCCGGCAGCAGCGAGAGCGCCGCCAGCGCCGCCGCCCACGCCATCGCGGAGGAGCTGCGTCGACTGCTCGGCGTGCCCGCGCCCGACCCGCCGCTCGGTGTCGACGCCGACCTGCGCCCGGAGGGGCGGCAGGGTCCGCTGGTGCGCAGCCTCGCCGCGTACGCCCAGTACTACGCCCGCTGGTCACGGGTGTGGGAGGCGCAGGCGTTGCTGCGCGCCCGGTTCGTCTGCGGGGACGCCGACCTGGGCGCCGAGTTCGAGGCGATGATCGAGCCCGTGCGCTACCCGGCCGACGGGCTGACCCGCGAGCAGGTCGTCGAGATCCGCCGGATCAAGGCCCGGGTGGAGACCGAGCGGCTGCCGCGCGGAGCCGACCCGGCCACCCACACCAAGCTGGGTCGGGGCGGGCTGGCCGACGTGGAGTGGGCGGTCCAGCTCGTTCAGCTCCGGCACGCGGGCGCGGTCCCGGAGCTGCGTGGCACGCGTACCCTCGACGCCCTCGCGGCGGCCGAGCGGGCCGGCCTGGTCGACCCGGCGGACGCCGCCGAGATGGCCGCCGGCTGGTCCCTGGCCGCGCAGGTCCGCAACGCGCTGATGCTGGTCCGGGGTCGGGCCGGCGACCAGTTGCCCCGGCACGGCGTGGAGCTGGCCGGGGTGGTCCGGCTGCTCGGCCGCGACGACCCGGGGGAGTTCCTCGACGAGTACCTGCGCACCGGCCGCCGCTCCCGCGCCGCCGCCGAACGGGTCCTCAATGCCTGACCGGCCGCCACGTCCACTCGGACGGCGTACCGGCTGGCTGGCGGCGACCGGGGTCGCGCTGGTGCTCGCCGTCGCGTTCCTGCTCGCGCCCCGGATGGGCACCGACCTCGCGGCGCAGGTGGCCCGCGCCGAGTTCGCCGACCGGTACGGTGCGACGCCTGTGGACCTCGGCTGGTACGGCGGCGTCAACCAGTACGGCTACAGCCTCTTCACCGCCCGCCTGGGAGCGCTGGTCGGGGTGCGTCCACTGGGGGCCGTCGCCGCGGTGCTCGGCGCGTTCGCGTTGGCGTGGCTGTTCGTCCGCAGCCGGGCCCGCCGCCCACTGTTGGCCGGCGTCCTCGGTGCCGTCGTCCTGGTCGGCAACCTGGCGAGCGGCCGGATCACGTTCGCCGTCGGACTGACGTTCGGGCTGCTGGCGCTCTGTGCCGTCAGCACGGAACGCCCGTCGCGCCCGGTTCGGTTGGCGCTCGCCGCCGGCTGCGCCGCCCTGGCCACGGCGGCCAGCCCGGTCGCCGGCCTGTTCACCGGGCTGGCCGGTGCGGCGTTGCTGCTGGCCGCCGTCCGGCGCGGCGACGGACCGGGCCGGGCGCTGGCCGGTGGCTGGCGTACGGAACGACCGCTGGCGGAGGGGTTCGTGCTGGCCCTGGCCCCGGTGGTCACGCTCGCGCCGATCGCGCTCCTGTTCGGCAACGGCGGCACCCAGCCGTACTCGGCGGAGTCGATGCGGATCAACGTCGCGCTCGCCGTGCTGGTGGCGGTCCTGGTGCCCCGTCGCCGACGGGTGCTGCGGGTCGGGGCGGCGCTCACCGTCGTGCTCCTGATCGGCGCGTACTACGTGCCCAGCCCGATCGGTTCCAACGCGCTGCGGTTGCCGCTGCTCTTCGCGCTCCCCGTGCTGGCCGGGTACGCCCCGCTGCCGGGCCCGTGGCTCGCCGGGCTGCTCGCCGCGACGGTGTGGTGGCAGTCGCCGGTGATGACCAGCGACGTCACCCGGGCCGGCGCGCCGGAGAGCGCCCCGGCGTTCCACCGGCCGCTCGTCGAGGAGCTGCACCGACGGCAGCCCGTCGGTCGGGTCGAGGTGGTGCCGCTGCGCGACCACTGGGAGTCCGCGTACCTGCCGCCGACCGTGCCGTTGGCCCGCGGCTGGGAACGCCAGGTCGACAGCGACCGCAACGCGTTGTTCTACGACGGCACGCTCAGCGCGCAGACCTACCAGCGGTGGCTGCGCGACACGGCGGTGACCTACGTGGCAGTCGCCCCGGACGCGCCCGCCGACCGGTGGGGCCGGGACGAAGCCGCGTTGATCCGCGCCGGCCTGCCGTACCTGCGGGAGGTCTGGCGTGATGCGACCTGGCGGCTGTACGAGGTGGCCGACCCGACGCCGCTGGTCGGCGCGCCGGGCCGGCTCGTCGCCTCCGACCGGGGCTCGGTGCGGCTGACCGCCGCCCCCGGCGACGTCCCGGTACGGGTGCGCTGGTCACGCTGGCTGTCGCTGAGCGGCCCGGACGGGTGCCTGCGACCCGGCGCGGACGGGTGGACCGAGGTGCGGGTCCGCGCGCCCGGCGACTACACGATCTCCAGCGACCTGACCCCGGCCCGGCACTGCTGACGGTGCCTGCCGTCGCCCGCCGGCTGGGGTGCTGGCAGCATGTCGGGGTGCCCTCCCACCTCGCGCGCTGGACCGGCCTGGCCGGCTCGACGCTGCTCGCGCTGTCGGCCTTCCTCGGCGGCGCGTTCCCCAGCGGCCCGCTGCGCAGCACCCCGGTCAGCATCTGGCAGGGCCCGCACGGGCCCCTGGTCCTGGCCGCCTGGCTGGTCGGCACCGGTCTGCTGGCGTACGCCTGGTGGGCTCTGCGCGACGCGGTGCCGTCGACACGGTGGGCGCTCGTCACCGTGGGACTGTGGCTGCTGCCGCTGCTCGTCGCGCCGCCGTTCGGCAGCCGGGACGTGTACGCGTACGCCTGCCAGGGCGCCAGCTTCGCCGGTGGCCTCAGCCCGTACGAGCATGGCGTCTCCGCGTTGCCCTGCCCCTGGCTGGACACGGTCTCCGTCATCTGGCGGGACACCCCGGCGCCGTACGGACCGCTGTTCGTCCTTGTCGCGGGGGCGGTGGTCAAGCTCACCGGGTCGCTGAACGCCAGCATCGTGCTGTTCCGGGCCCTGTCCCTGCTCGGTGTGGCGCTGACCGCGTGGGCGCTGCCGGTGCTGGCCCGCCGGGCCGGGGTGCCGGCCTCCCGGGCGGTCTGGCTGGCGCTCGGCTGCCCGCTCGTCGCCGCGCACCTGATCGGCGGCCCTCACAACGACGTGCTGATGCTCGCCGCGCTGGTCGGAGGGCTGGCCGTGGTGGCCTCGCATCCGGGTCGGCGCGGAATGCTCCTGGTCGGCGGGCTGCTCCTCGGGGTCGCCGTGGCGATCAAGGTCACCGCCGTGGTGGTGGTTCCGTTCGCCGCGTTGGCCGCCACCGCCGGGGCGTTCCGGTTCCGGACGCTGCTCCGCGACGGCGGCTGGGTGGTCGGCGGTGCCGTCGCCACCGTGGTCGGAGTGACCGTCGCCGGCGGGCTGGACTTCGGCTGGATCGGCGGGCTGTCCCAGGGTGGCGCCGCCATCGCCTGGACCTCCCCACCCACCGCCGTCGGGCAGACCATCGGCTACCTCGGAGTGCCGTTCGGCGCGCACATCGACGCGTTGCCGGTGACCCGGGGCATCGCCGTGGTGCTGCTGGCCGTCCTGCTCGTCTGGCTCTGGTGGCGCGCCCGCACCCGGGACCCCCTGTTCCACGCCGGCCTCGCGCTCGCCGTCACCGTCGCGCTCGCCCCGGTCGTGCACCCCTGGTACTGGACGTGGCCGCTGTTCGTGCTGGCCGCCACCGCCCGGCGTACCCGATGGTTCCTCGTGGTCGCCCTGGTCGCGTCGTTCCTGATCCTGCCGGACGGCACCGGTCTGCCCCGCTACACCAAGACGGTCGGGGCGCCGCTGATGACGTTGTTGGTGATCGTGGTGGCTGTCCGGTTGGTACGGTCGGCTCGGGCGACCCGTCAGGCGGTCGCCGCCGACTGAGGGAAGGTGCGCCGGTGACCGCTCCCGGCGCGCTGCCGCCGCTCTCCCGCCCTTCGGTGGCCCGGTACGCCGGCCTGCTCGGCGCGGTTCTGCTCGCCGTGGCCGGGTATCTCGGCGGGGCGCTGCCCGACGCCCCGCTGAACGTCACACCCGTGTCGATCTGGCGGGCCCCGGGCGGCCCGGCGACAGTGACCTGCTGGCTGGTCGGCACCGTACTGCTGGTCGGCGCGTGGTGGTCGCTGCGCGACGGCGCCCCGTCGACCCGCTGGGCGTACGTCACCGCCACGCTGTGGGCGCTGCCCCTGCTGCTCGCGCCCCCGGTGGGCAGTCGGGACGTCTACTCGTACGCCTGCCAGGGCTGGACGTACGCGCACGGCCTCGACCCGTACGCGGTGGGGGTCGCGGCGGCGGGCTGCCCGTGGCAGGACACGGTCGCGCCGATCTGGCGGGACACCCCGGCACCGTACGGGCCGGTGTTCGTGCTGCTCGCGGCCCTCGCGGTGAGCCTCGGCGGTGGTCTGGTCGGTGCCCTCGTCGCGCTGCGCCTGATCGCCGTGGCGGGGCTGGTGCTGGCCGCGTTCTGCCTGCCCGGTCTGGCGCGGGCCGCCGGCCTACCCGCCCGACGCGCGGTCTGGCTGGCGCTGGCCGGGCCACTGGTCGGCGTGCACCTGGTGGGTGGGGCGCACAACGACGCGGTGATGCTCGGCCTGCTGCTCTGCGGCCTGCTGGCGGTCCTTGGGCGACCGGATCGGCCACCGGCGTTGCTCGCGGCCGGGGCGCTGCTCGGGTGCGCGGTGACGGTGAAGGCCACCGCCGTCGTGGTGGTGCCGTTCGCCGTGCTGGCGGGCACGTCGGGCCGTACGGTGCTGCGCAACGGTGTGTGGCTGGGCGGGGGCCTCGCCGCCGCGGTGCTGGGCAGCTCGGCGCTGACCGGGCTCGGCTTCGGCTGGGTGGGTGGGCTGACCCGCAGCGGCGACTCCGAACAGTGGACCTCCCCGCCCACCGCCGTCGGGTTCGTCATCGACTACGCCGGAGCGCTGGCCGGCCGCGATCCGCAGGCGGTGCCGGTGACCCGCGCGGTCGCGCTGGCGCTGCTCGCGGCCGTGCTGGTGGCGCTCTGGTGGCGCACCTGGCGCACGCTACGGCGGGACGATGTCGGCACCGACGGCCCGCCGTTCGCCGGCTCGGCGCGGGGCCGCGTGGCGCTCCACGGTGCCGCCCTGGCACTCGTCGCCACCGTCGTCCTGTCCCCGGTCTTCCACCCCTGGTACGCGACCTGGCCACTGGCACTGCTCGCGCTCGCCGCCACCCGAACGACGTGGTTCGTACTGCCGGCGGGGTTGGCAGCCTTCCTGGTCCTGCCGGACGGCACGAACCTGGCCCGCTTCACCAAGGCTCCCGGCGCACTGGCGATGACCGCCCTGCTCCTGGTGCTGCTCGTGCTCGTGCTCGTGCGCGTGCGGAGCAGCCCACCCGCGCGCCGGCCACGTCCCTGACCACCGTCGGACCGCGCCCCAAGATCGCGCTCGAACATGGATGTAGTGGCTTCTGGCGCGTTCGAGACCACTGGAACCATGTTCGAGCACGATCATGGGAGCGTGGCGCGGCGGGGGGCGGGGGTGCGGCAGGGGCGGGGTGCGGCGCGGCGGGGGGTGCGGGTGGTCAGTGGGGAGCGCTGGGCGCGGGGGGTCGGGCCAGCCGGGCGCGGACGGCGAGGGCCAGCGGTAGCAGGGCGGGGCCGACCAGCGCGACCACGGTCGCCGTCGCGGCGAGCGCCGCCCAGTTCGGGATGAACGCGCCCGGCATGCCGTCCGCCGCGCCGGCCAGCGCGTGCAGGGCCAGCAGACCTATCGGGGTGAGCAGGATCAACAGGGCCCAGCCGCCCCGGTGGTCGCCGCGTACCGCCAGCCCGACCGCGAGCAGCACGGTCACCGCGAGCACCGCCACGGCGGTGTCCTGCAACATCAGACTCGCCCGCACCGCGCGATAGGTCCACGCGAAACTCTCCTGCGTCAGGCTCGCGGCCGCCGTCAGGCCAGCGACGGCAGCGACCAGCGGCGCCACCCGCAGCGCCACCGGCCACTCGCGGGACGCGCCGAGCGCCACTATCCCCAGCCCGACCTGGGGGAGCAGCACGAACAACGGCGGGCGGGGCAGGCCGGTGAGCGCGGCGGCGGGGACGAGCGCGACCGTGAGGAGCACCGCGAGCGCGACCGCGCGTCGGTGCCACCGGTCGGGTGTCAGCGCCTGCGCCGCCGCGGCGAGCAGCCAACCGGCCCACGCCACGATGCCGAGCGAGACGAACGGCCCGACCGACGGCTCGCCGAACCCGGGCGGTGCCGGGCGCAGTTCGAGCACCGTCCACATGCCGGCGAGCGCGGTGGCGGTGAGCAGGGCCAGGGCGGCGGCGAGACGTACGCCGGGAAGCAGGTGGATCGCGCCGGCGACGCGTACCCGCTGCCGGAGGCCGCCGCGCAGGAGGTCCACGGCGTCCGCGGGCGCCGGCCAGCGACGGCCCGGCTCGGCCAGGTCCAGGTACGTGCCGACGATCTCGGCGCCCCGGGCCCGCCGGTAGTCGGCGGGGTACGCGGCGAGGAGCCGGAGGTAGCGGCGTTCGAGGTCGGTCATGCGAGCCCTCCGGCCAGACGTGGGGTGGTCGGTCGGGCGGCGCGGGCCCGGGCGGCGAGTCGGGCGGTGGCGGCCTCGACGTTGCGCCGGAGCCGCTCGGTCTCGGCGCTGAGGGTGGCGTCGCCGGCGGGGGAGAGCCGGTAGTAGCGGCGCAGCCGGCCGTCCACCACCTCCTCCCGGTCAACCTCGACGAGACCGGCGTCGACCAGCCGGTCCAGCGCGCCGTAGAGGGTCCCGGGGCGCAACGACACGCGGTTGTCGGAGAGGGCGGCGACCTCGCCGATCAGCCCGTAGCCGTGCATCGGCTCGACGGCGAGCGCGGTCAGGATCAGGAAGGTGGGTTCACGCAGCGGTATGTCCACCGCGACAATATATCGGACG
>NZ_JBYIRN010000055.1:0-12767 GCF_057708145.1 Micromonospora sp. bgisy143 | reverse complement strand
CGCTGACGCCCTACCCACCTGGCTGCACACCTACAACCACCACCGCAACCACACCTCACTCGGCGGCAAACCACCCGTCAGCCGCGTCAACAACGCTGCTGGGCACTACAGCTAGAGCCCTTCTGTGCCCCTGAGTTGTCGACCGCGCTCCTGTCGACGACCACCAATGGCAGGCATCCGGCCTGGCCGCCGACGAGGACCAACGCGACTAGTACCTCCGGCTTCGAATGCCACCCGAGGCCGACCGCCCGGATCAGACGTGGTTCGGTGAGGCCGAGGCTTGAATCACTCTCGC
This sequence comes from Micromonospora sp. bgisy143, assembly GCF_057708145.1. Taxonomy (NCBI): domain Bacteria; kingdom Bacillati; phylum Actinomycetota; class Actinomycetes; order Micromonosporales; family Micromonosporaceae; genus Micromonospora; species Micromonospora sp. bgisy143. The sequence continues at coordinate 12,472 of NZ_JBYIRN010000055.1, read as the reverse complement.
CCGGACTCTGCTGTCTTTTCTCGACCGACTCGCCGGGCACATAGCGAGGTACGGCACCTCGTTCGCCTCGACGGTCCGGGCGACATTGACTGATACAGCTACGCTGGCTGCAAACTGGCCCTGCGCCCAGGTTTGGTGCCGTCAAGAACGTCAAGGAGTTGTCCGATGCTCTCATCGCTGAGCGGCAAACACTGGTTATATTCGTGGATCGACGAATATGAGGCGACCAGCGAAGACGCAGCGAAGGCGCGGCTTGCACATCCGGAGGCAGTTTCCCGATTAGCACAATTGGCAAGAGAGAGCACTCTCTCTGGTGCCGGGGATGTGCCGCTCGTCGGTTCAGTGTTAGCTGGCCCTGGTCTTGACGTCGGTCGAAACGTCTGCCATTCATTATTGTGCCGTAAGCACATTTTTGATTATGACATCGGCTTCATGCTGCACTACTTCGACTATATCGCAATGCATGGGCCAGACTCCAAGACCTATCTAAGTTATCTGGAAGGGAAGACATCGCGATACACTTTGGCAGAATTCCTAAGCACCGTGGCTGACGACGTGGGCGTGATGAACTACATCCGTAGAATCGGGCTCGCAAACTATGTAGTCTTCGTAGACAAGAATCTTCCCTGTTATTGTCAGAACCACTTCAGAGAATACGCCGAGGATGCTGGACTAAGTGAGCTGATAGAGCCCGGCCGGATTGAAGAAATTGCCGAGAAGATATCTCGCGATGGCGGGATTTCTCTACGACATTCGGGCTCCAAGCAGTGGGGGGTAGTCCTTACTCATCCATTATTTTCTGATTCAATTGTTCACACCTTTCAGCAAAAGACGCGCCCCAAGAAGAGAGAGGTCGCGGCAGGCGTAATCCGCGAAAGTCTTTTCTTCGCCGTTGTAGAGACGGCGGTCGCGAAGCGCTTGGGAACACCGCTGGCGTCCGTAGCACAGACCGATTTCATCTACCAGGCGCGCAAGCAAACCAAGATGACACCGGCAGATGTGGCGCTAAACCTTAACATCCCTGTCCTGCAAGGACTACCCACCGCCCAACTTATCCGTCTCCGCGAGCACGAGTACGACCATTTTGAACGCTTCCGTCAAGTATTAACGGAGGCAATCACGACTAGTGTCGAAAAATCCACCTCCGACTCGCCCGCTGTTGTCGCGGAGACGGTCTGGAGGGATAAATTGCGACCGGCAATGCGCGACATTGAACGACGCATAGAAGCAAGCAATAGGTCGTTGACCCGAAAGATCGGTACCGGAATTGCGGTCGGAGCGATTGCCAGTGCTGTGGGCACGGTGGCCGGCTTCCCGCTCCTAGCTGCCGCCGGCGCGACGGCTGCAATGACACTTCCTTTGCCTCAAGTGCTCAAGTATTTTGACGATCGACAGCAAATCGAGCTCGGCGACATGTATTTTCTTTGGCGAGCTCAGCGAGCTCACGCTCACGACTAGCGGCAGCTGCGCCATCCCGTCTGCCGTCGACCCGCCCTACGGGGAGTGGGCCGCCGCCCGGCCCGCCACGTCAAGACGGCCTTGACCCACGGTCGGACGCTGGCGGGCCGGGCGGTGGTCTGCTCGGCTTGCCCAGGTCGTCGGCTGGCGGGATGGCCCGCGCAACCACCCATGGACCGCAACCCGCCGACGGCTCTGCAACCATCTCGGAGCCCGAGCGCCCCCGCCGGAGGCGCAGTAACCGCAACTCTGCCACCGATCGCCACCTCGCCGACGCGGCCGGCGTGCGCTTCTCTACGCCGCGCGGGCCCGTGACCGCGCGGCCCGGCCGGCTGCCGGCTCATCACCACGCAAGCAGCGCCCGCTGTCGTTGTGCGGCGGCTCCTTGGGCTTCCGCCCTTCCGCGCCAGCCGCCGGGCGTGTTGCGTGGCCGGAGTCGGAGCGCCAGCGGAGCGACGGACGCGCGCCCAGGCGGCGGCGCATGCGACCCGTTCAGGGCCGCCTTGAAGACGTACAGAAACTTTGCACAACATCGCCGGCAGTCGGCTGCCGGCAGTCCGGCAATGCCGGCAGTCGACTGTCCCGGCACGGCTGACGCTTGACATTCGCGTCCCACCTGATGCCTGACATGATCCTTAAGACGTGTCGCGGAAGCCTTCACGGTCCGTGCAAGGCGCGCATCGCGGCGGATCAGCTCGATCGATCAGTTCTGCCGTAAGGGCAAGAGTTGAACCAGGCCTACCGCAGCTTCCTCATTCGCCCGGGTGTGAACGGCACGGACGGACCACCGGCCAGCTGGTGTCGGAATCGGGGCTTGGTCGGGCATCGTCTTTTCACCGGGGTAGGCAACTGTCAGCTCGGTTCCAGAGGTGACGGAATCTATAAGCACCGCCGGTCCGTCCGTCTCCCAGATGCCACATTGCGCCCAGTCGACGGCAGGGTCGTCGAGAACGGACTTCGCGACGGTGATCAGCTCAGCCTCGGAGTCGGCGGCGAGCCAACGGACGAACGTCCGCCACTCCGGCAGATAGCAGGTACTGGCGGGTTCGTCCGCCAAGACAAGTCCTTGCCGGCCGCTGCTACCGATAGCGATCACGCCTGCAAGGCCATCAACCTCGCAGGCGCGGTCGTAGTCATCCAGGGCGTCCCCGGTACCCGCGATCGTCCCGCCGGCCGTGCAGCCACCCCACTCGCTCAACACCGAAACCGGCACCGCGAGCAAAGGACCGCCCATCGACTCGACCCAAGCGGGGGAGGACTCTACCGAGGGCGTTGAGGTGGACCAGATGGCTTCCATACCGCTCAGTCTCCCGGCCGACCAAGACGACGCAGCATCAGTCTCTGCAGAGACAGACGTACGACCACGACTGGCTATCAACGCACCGTCACCGAATGTAACCAGAATGACTGCGCACCAAGGCATGCTGTCGTGCATTTGCTGGGGCGGATTCGTCAAGCATGTGGTGGGACTAGACACGCCCGGCAGTCGGCTGTCGGTCCCGGACCTGCCTAACACATCGGTCTCACGACCTACGTGACACTCCGCCGCGGGCTTGCCTGTCGCCCGGCCATCAGGGTACCTACTGCCGGTTGACTCTTCCTAGCTCTGAGCGGAAGTCGCGTAGCTCGCGCGAGTTCCCTTCTTGAGCCATCACGGCTTCTGCGATGCGGTGAGCGAGAGCCTCGTCTCCTGCAGCCGCCGCCGCGAACGCTGCCGCCTGCAAGGGCGCAGTGCCGCCCGGGTATACCTGCCGGAACGGTCCCCAGGACCCCTGTTGGGCATGGACCTCGACCGCCCACCTGCCGAAGGAGTGGAGGTCTGCGGCGTGACACAGAAAGGCGACGCCAGGTCCGGCGACGTCGTCTACCAACTCTGCCAGCAACGGCCTCTCAGACGCGGGACGCGGGTACTCGTTGAGTTGGCGGATCGGCTCAAGGTGAGTCCACAGCGCCTCGCGGCGAAACTCGACCAGTGGTTCCGGCAGGCCCATGACCCGTACGCTGAGGAACACCTGGATCCCCTTCGTGGCAGGGTCGCCCCATCGAGGGGCGTAGAACCGCATCTCTCGGAGGAGTCCGTTGTCCGTTCGTGTGCAGCTGTTGCCGTGGCACTCGAAGCCAATCGGCGCCAAGACATCGCGATGAAGGCGGTTCACGGCACGTGGGACGCTCCAGCGACCGGGCACCCACGAAATGTTAGGCCCCAGCCAACTTCTAGCCACGGTTGTCACCCGAGTCCCGGGACTGATCTGTCACGGCGACCTGAGACCCGGCAACGCCGGCAGTCGGCTGTCGGACTCCGGTTGACCCGTAAGAGTTCGATTCCAGATGATGGACGACATGATCAGTTGGCGTCGACGCCCACCGGGCCCCAGTGTCTCGGCCGCACAACGCGACACGTGTCGACGCTTCGCGGTCGAGCCAGCGCCACCCGGACATCGGACGATGGTTGGCCATGCACTGTCTTCGCGCCCACCTCGGTCCCTCCCGTTCTGCGGCAGGCCGCCTCTCGCACGCCGCCTGGCGGACATGATCGTCTAGCCGAAGGTGGCACAGACGTCCTGAGACCGATCTGTGACCGAGGTCCTGAGATCCGACATCGCCGGCAGCTCGGCCGCCCTGACGTCCGGCTGCACGACCTGCGACACACCGTCGTGTCCCTGCTGATGGAGTTGGGCGTTCCGCCGACGTCGCCCAGGCCATCGCCCGGCACGCCGACGTGAAGCTCGCTCTCAAGCTCTACTCGCACGCCAACCTTCAGGCGATGCGTCAGGCGCTCGACGGGGCCGCTCTCGTAGACCCGTTGCTGTCATCGCCCCGGGGAGTGATCTCTCCCGGGGCGTTCTGACTGATGATTGGTGGTGGGCGCGGCAGGTTTCGAACCTGCGACCCCTCGCTTGTAAGGCGAGTGCTCTCCCGCTGAGCTACGCGCCCCGGATCGCCCCGTGTGCGGCGGGCCGGTGGCTGGCAAGCCTACCTGCTCGCCGCCGGCCCGACCGCACGCGTACCCCTATTGGGCCGTCGCGTCGGCGATGGCCTTGCGCCAGCCCTGCTGGTCGCGGGCCTCGCCGGGGCTGTTCATCTCGGCGAAGCGGACCACTCCGGCCTTGTCGATGACGAAGGTGCCCCGGTTGGCGACGCCGGCCACGTCGTTGAAGACCCCGTACGCCTGGGCCACGCCGCCGTGCGGCCAGAAGTCGGCCAGCAGCGGGAACTGGTAGCCCTCGCGGTCGGCCCAGATCTTGTGGCTGTAGACCGAGTCGACGCTGACCGTCAGCACCTGGACGTCGTCGTTGGCGTACTCGTGGAGGTTGTCCCGCACCTCGGCCAGCTCGCCCTGGCAGGTGCCGGTGAAAGCGAGGGGGTAGAAGACCAGCAGCACGGCGCGCCGGCCACGGAAGTCCGCGAGCCGGACCTGCTGGTTGTTCTGGTCCTTGAGCACGAAGTCCGGCGCTTCGGCGCCAACCTCGATGGGCATGCGGCTCTCCTCGGTCGCGTCAGGGTGGCGGGGCGAGCTTGTCACCCGGCGGGGGCGGCCGCCGGGCGTACGAAGCGGCGCGGGCTACTTCTTGCCCTTGGCCCCTCGGCGCAGCACCAGGCGGGCGCCGCTCCAGTCCCGGCCGGCGTTGACGGTCGAGGTCTGCTGGAGGCCGGCGGTGGGCGCGGACTCCGCGACCTCGCTCGGCTCGACGTGCCCCTCGCGCCCCGCCTTCGGGGTGAGCAGCCACACGACCCCGTTGTCGGCCAGCGGGCCGAGGGCGTCGACGAGCAGCTCGAAGAGGTCACCGTCGCCGTCGCGGTACCACACGAGCACCGCGTCGACCACCTCGTCGGTGTCCTCGTCGACCAGATCTCCACAGCGGTCGGTCAGGGCGTCCCGGAGATCCTGGTCGACGTCGTCGTCGTACCCCATCTCCATGACGACCATCCCCGGTTCGATGCCGAACCGGTCCGCCAGGCTGCGTACCCCGTCGGCGGCCTGACCAGCGGTCGCGCTCACTGTCGCGTGCCTCCTCATCTCGTCCCTGCTCGCGGCGTCGGACCGACGCCGTCAGGCAAAGTCCACACAGTTGTGGGTCTGCGCGCAAGTGGCGCACCGGGTGGATCGGAATTTACCGTGCCAGCAGCGTACGGGCACCGTCGGTAATGGCTTCCGGGGAGACCAGAACATGACGCGCTGCCGGACCTAATGGTACAAACGAGTCAACTCCGGCCACCCGCCGCGCTGCGCCCACATATCCACCGTCGACCAGGGCGGCGATAACTCCCTCGCCGACCCCGCCTGACCGGCGTGTCTCGTCCACCACCAGCACCCGGCCGGTCGCTGCGGACTCCCGGATGATGTCGGCCACCGGCAGGGGCGCCAGCCAGCGCAGGTCCACCACGCGGGTGCCGACGCCCTCCTCGGCGAGCACGGCCGCGGCCCGCAGCGACATCCGTACCCCGTTACCGAAGGTGATGATCGTCAGGTCGTCGGCCGAGCCGACCCGATAGACCCGGGCCCGGCCGATCGGCACGTGCCCGGCCACCCACGAGCCCGGCTCGGGATAGCCGGCCAACCACTCACCGTCGCCGTCGGCGTACAGGTCACGGGTGTGGTAGAGCGCGATCGGCTCCAGGAACACGCACACGCTGCCGTCCACCGCCGCGCTCGCCAGGCAGGTCCGCAGCATGGGCGCGGCGTCGTCCGGCCGCGCCGGCACCGCGACCACCAGACCAGGAACATCCCGGAGTACGGCCACCGAGTTGTCGTTGTGGAAGTGCCCGCCGAACCCCTCCTGGTACGCCAGGCCGGCGACCCGCACCACCATCGGGTTGCGGAACGCGCCCCGCGAGAAGAACTGCATGGTGGCGGCCTCGCCGCGGAGCTGGTCCTCGGCGTTGTGCAGGTACGCCAGGTACTGGATCTCCGGCACCGGCAGCATCCCGGCCAGTCCGGCGCCGAGGCCCAACCCGAGCACCGACGTCTCGTCGAGCAGGGTGTCGAAGACGCGGGCCGGCCCGAACCGGTCGCGCAGGCCCTTCGTCACGCCGTACACCCCGCCCTTGGCGGCCACGTCCTCGCCGAAGACGGCCATCTGGGGGTGATCGAGCAGCCCGTCGGCGAGCGCCGCGTTGATGCTCTGCGCCAGGGTCATCGGTCCGACCAGCTCGGGCGGCTTGCCGCCGAACGCCTCCTCCCGGGCCGCCGCGCCCGGCCCGCTGGCCCGGGCCGCCGCGTCGGCCACGGCCCGCGCCACCCGCACCGGGCGGCGGGGGGCCAGCGCCGACACCACGTCGGCCGCGGAGGCCAGCTTGGGCTCGCCCAGCACCTCCTCGGCGAGCCGGCGTACCTGCCAGCCCGTCTCGTCGTACCTTGCCAGCAGTTCGTCGGCGGTCGCCACGCCCGCGTCGACGAGCAGCCGCGCGGTGGCGACCAGCGGGTCCCGGTCCAGGTCCTCGGCCAGCTCGGCCGGGCTGCGGTACGCCGACTCCGCGTCCGCCCCGGCGTGGCCCATCAGCCGGACCGTGCGCAGGTGCAGCACGGCCGGCCGCCGGTACCGGCGGACCCAGGCGGCGGCCTCCTGCGCCACCGTGTACGCCCGCACCGGGTCGGCACCGTCCGCGCTGAAGTAGCGGATGCCCGGCTTGGCGCGCAGCGTCGCCTCCACCCAGCCCTCCGGCGACCGGACGCTGATGCCCAGCCCGTTGTCCTCGCAGACGAAGAGCACCGGGATGCGCAGGCCGCCGTGGTCGTACCAGCCGGCGGTGTTGAAGGCGGCGGTGGCGCTGGCGTGGTTGACCGACGCGTCGCCGAACGAGCAGACCACGATGGCGTCCGGCGGCCACGGGACGTGCGCCGCGCCGGCGCCGCTGCCGACCCGCACCCCCGTCCCGGTACGCCGCCCGGCGGTGTCCAGCCGGCGCAGCCGCTCCACGGCCAGCCCCATCCCGACCGCGCGGGGCAGGTGCGAGGCGATGGTGGAGGTGGTCGGCACGACGGCCAGGTCGGCCCGGCCGAACACCTTGTGCCGGCCGCCGGCGATCGGCTCCTCGCTGGACGCGACCATCCCCCGCAGCACGTCCCGGGCCGCCTCGGCGTACACCTCGAACCCACCGGTGGGGGTCGCGGACCCGGCCGGCTCGGCGTCGGAGGCCGGCTCGGAGCCGGCCGGCTCGGGTTCGGCGCGCGGGTCCGGGGCGTCGGCGGCGGGCGGCGGGGCGTCGAGCGCCGGGATGTCGGCGTCGGACGCCGGAGCCGCGGTGGCGGCCTGGGCCGCCCGCACGCAGTAGAACGCCCCGGAACGGTAGTGCAGCAGCGCCGGGTCGGTGGGGCGCAGCGCGGCGGCGACCGCCGCGTTGCCCTCGTGCCCGGCCGAGCCGATGGTGTAGAAGCCCTCCCCGAAGCTGCGCAGCCAGCGCCCGGCCAGGTCGAGCTGCCGGCTGGCCACCTGGGCGTCGAACAGGTCGAGCAGTTGGGCGCCGGTCAGCGGGGCGTCGTCGGTGACCGGTTCGGCGAGGTCACGCCGTTGGGGTGCGGCGGGCAGCGCCGCCAGCGTCTCCCGGAACCGGTCGTCGAGATCTTGCGGGGTGGTCACGTCCGACAGCATTACCGACGCGGGCCACCGTCGCCCAGTGGGACACGGCCGGCGCCTGTCGACTCACTGCGGGTCGCAGGGCTCCGGACAACCGCCGTCGGACACCTTCCACACCAGGTCACGCAGGGTGGACAGCTCCTCGTCGCGCAGGCCGGCAAGGAGTCGGGAGTCGGACATCACCTCGGCCACCCGGTCCCGTACGACGCGGCCGTCCCCGGTCACCACGAGCGTCTTCTGCCGGCGGTCGGCCGGGTCGGTCCGACGCTCGACCAGACCGGCCTGCTCCAGCTTGTCGACCAACGCGGTCACGTTGGAGCGGTCACAGCTCAGCCGCTCGGCGAGGTCCCGTGCCGGCAGGGGACGGTCCGGGTCCAGCTCGTGCAGCGCCCGGGCCGCCGCCGGGGTGAGCCCCAGGTCGGCGAAGGCGGTGCCCTGCCGATGCCGCAGGGAAGCCGTCAGGTGCGCCATCCGACGCATCACGTCGGCGGCCAACCCGTCGCGGTCCACCTGCCCGTCCGCCGTCTCCCCCGCCACCGCCACATCGTACGCACCACGACGATCGCCCAGCTCAGCGAACAGGCCCCGCCGCTCCCCCATGATCGCGCTGGAACCAGGAAGTAGTGGCCTCCCGCCCCGCGGGACACCACTCGATCCAGGATCGAGCACGATCTTGGGGGCGGGCGGGGCGTCAGGCGGGCAGGAACGAGAAGCGGACCTGGCGGGTCGGGTTGTCGCCGTTGGTGTCGACGAGGCAGATCGACTGCCAGGTGCCAAGGGCCAGCCGGCCGCCGAGCACCGGCAGCGTGGCGTACGGCGGCACGAAGGCCGGCAGGACGTGGTCCCGGCCGTGGCCGGCCGAGCCGTGCCGGTGCCGCCAGCGGTTGTCGGTGGGCAGCAGCGCGTCGATGGCGGTGAGCAGGTCGTCGTCGGAGCCCGACCCGGTCTCGATGATCGCCAGTCCGGCGGTGGCGTGCGGCACGAAGACGTGCAGCAGACCGTCCCCCTCGCCGGAGACGAAGCTCTGGGCCTCGGCGGTGATGTCCCGGACGGCCGGCCGGGACCCGGTCTGGACGGTGATCACGTCACTGCGCATACGTCGCATTCTGCCGCAGCCGGCGGTCAGGAACCGCCGCCACCGCCACCGGAGTCCCCACCACCGCCGGAGAAGCCACCACCCGAGTCGCCGCCGCCGAAGAGGCCGCCGCCGGAGTCCCCACCACCGAAGAAGCCGCCACCGGAGTCGCCGCTCTCGGAGTCGCCGCTGCCGGACCAGTCACCCGCGCCGTAGTACGTCAACGGGACGCTGGTGCCGGCGTGCCGCCTACGCGGACCGGGCACCCGACGGGGCCCACGTCGGGGGGCGGGCGCGCGCAGCCCACCGCGGAGCTGGACCACGCCGAAGGCCATCGCCGCGACGCCGAGGATCGTGATCGGCAGCGCGGCGGTGTCGCCGGCCACCAACACCGGCGCGGAGACCAGCGCCCCGAGCGCGCCCACCAGAAGGATCATTCCGCCGCTCACCACCCGCCGCCCGTTCATGTTCCGGACGGTAGCGAGCCCGGGCAACCGGTCGACGGGAGCGGCCGTAGCGCTAAGTTACCGGCGGGTATCTGTGTTCAGCATCGCGTCCGGGGGACCTAGACGTGACGACGGGTGCCACCAGGGGGCAGGATGGCGCTAGAGACCTATCCCACACACAACCGAGGGAACGCCTGTGGCTACGGAACGCAAGCGCCCGGTGATCAGCGACGGCCTACCGAGCCAGCTTCCGGACATCGACCCTGAAGAGACCAGCGAATGGGTCGAGTCGCTTGACGGTGTCATCGACGAGCGGGGGGCCAAGCGCGCCCGCTACGTGATGCTGCGCCTGCTGGAGCGGGCCCGTGAGCGCCAGGTCGGGGTTCCGCCCCTGACCACCACCGACTACATCAACACCATCACTCCGGAACGCGAACCGTGGTTCCCGGGTGATGAGCACGTGGAGCGGCGCATCCGGGCGTACGTGCGGTGGAACGCCGCGATGCTCGTGCACCGGGCGCAGCGTCCGGAGATCGGTGTCGGTGGACACATCTCCACCTTCGCCAGCTCGGCGTCGCTCTACGAGGTGGGCTTCAACCACTTCTTCCGGGGCAAGAACCACCCGGGCGGCGGCGACCAGATCTTCTACCAGGGCCACGCCTCGCCGGGCATGTACGCGCGGGCGTTCCTCGAGGGGCGGCTCAGCGAGCACGAGCTCGACGGGTTCCGGCAGGAGCTGTCGCACCCTGGCGGTGGGCTGCCGTCGTACCCGCACCCGCGGCTCATGCCGGACTTCTGGGAGTTTCCCACCGTCTCGATGGGTCTCGGCGGTCTGAACGCGATCTACCAGGCCCGGTTCAACCGGTACCTGCAGCACCGCGGCATCAAGGACACCTCGCAGCAGCACGTGTGGGCGTTCCTCGGCGACGGTGAGATGGACGAGCCGGAGACGCTGGGCGCGATCGGCGTGGCCGCCCGCGAGGAGCTGGACAACCTCACCTTCGTGATCAACTGCAACCTCCAGCGCCTGGACGGTCCGGTCCGGGGCAACGGCAAGGTCATGCAGGAGCTGGAGGCCTTCTTCCGGGGCGCCGGCTGGAACGTCATCAAGGTGGTCTGGGGCCGTGAGTGGGACCCGCTGCTCGCCGCCGACACCGACGGCGCGCTGGTCAACCTCATGAACACCACGACCGACGGCGACTACCAGACCTACAAGGCGGAGTCCGGCGCGTACGTGCGGGAGCACTTCTTCGGGCGGGACGCCCGTACCCGCAAGATGGTCGAGTCGCTGAGCGACGACGAGATCTGGAACCTCAAGCGGGGTGGGCACGACTACCGCAAGCTCTACGCGGCCTACAAGGCGGCCACCGAGCACACCGGTCAGCCGACGGTCATCCTGGCGAAGACGATCAAGGGCTGGACGCTCGGTTCGCACTTCGAGGGCCGCAACGCGACCCACCAGATGAAGAAGCTGACGCTGGAGGACCTGAAGACCTTCCGCGACCGGCTCTACCTGGACATCCCGGACAAGGCGCTGGAGGACAACCCCTACCTGCCGCCGTACTACCACCCGGGTGAGAAGTCCGAGGAGCTGGCGTACCTGAAGGAGCGCCGGGAGCAACTCGGCGGCTACCTGCCGTCCCGGCGGACCAGCACCAAGCGGCTGACCATCCCCGGTCCGGAGCGGTTCGCCGACGTCAAGCGCGGCTCGGGCAAGCAGAAGGTGGCCACCACGATGGCCTTCGTCCGCCTGCTCAAGGACATCATGAAGGACAAGGAGTTCGGCAAGCGCTGGGTGCCGATCATCCCGGACGAGGCGCGCACCTTCGGTCTCGACTCGATCTTCCCGACCGCGAAGATCTACTCCCCGCACGGTCAGCGGTACACCTCCGTCGACCGGGAGCTGTTCCTGTCCTACAAGGAGTCGACCACCGGGCAGATCCTGCACGAGGGCATCAACGAGGCGGGTTCGGTCGCCTCGTTCACCGCCGCGGGCTCGGCGTACGCCACCCACGACGAGCCGATGATCCCGATGTACATCTTCTACTCGATGTTCGGGTTCCAGCGGACCGCCGACGGGCTGTGGGCCGCGGCCGACCAGATGGCCCGGGGCTTCCTGCTCGGCGCGACCGCCGGGCGGACCACGCTCAACGGTGAGGGTCTGCAGCACGAGGACGGTCACTCGCTGCTGATCGCCGCCACCAACCCGGCGGTGGTCGCGTACGACCCGGCGTTCTCCTTCGAGATCGCGCACATCATGGAGAACGGCCTGCACCGGATGTACGGGGACGCGCAGGAGAACGTCTTCTACTACCTGACGGTGTACAACGAGCCGATCCTGCAGCCGGCCGAGCCCGAGGGCGTGGACGTGGAGGGCCTGCTCAAGGGCATCTACCGCTACTCGCCCGCGCCGCAGGTCGACGGCCCGAAGGCCAACGTCCTCGCCTCCGGCACGGGCATGCAGTGGGCGCTCAAGGCCCAGCAGCTCCTCGCCCAGGACTGGGGGGTGGCTGCCGACGTCTGGTCGGTGACCTCGTGGACCGAGCTGCGCCGCGACGCGGTGCAGGCCGAGGAGTACAACCTGCTCAACCCGGGCGCCGAGGCGAAGGTGCCGTACATCGCGCAGAAGCTGGCCGACGCGGACGGGCCGAAGGTCGCGGTCAGCGACTGGATGCGGGCCGTACCGGACCTGATCGCCCGTTGGGTACCCGGCGACTACACGTCGCTCGGCACCGACGGCTTCGGGATGTCGGACACCCGGCACGCGCTGCGGCGACACTTCCACGTCGACGCCGAGTCGATCGTGGTCGCCACGCTGCGGCAGCTCGCCCGAAGTGGTGCGGTCGACGCCACCGTGCCGGCCGAGGCCGCCAAGAAGTACGCGATCGACGACGTCAACGCCGCCCCGGTCGGCGAGA
>NZ_JBYIRN010000054.1:0-13150 GCF_057708145.1 Micromonospora sp. bgisy143 | reverse complement strand
AGTTGCCAAAGGAATCCCAACCAGCCAAACCGAAGCCTGACCAGTCCGGGGTATCAATCATAATTGGCACTGGCTTTACAAGCACCCTGTTGAGTTCTCAAAGAACAACCACACACCGATCAACGACCCGCATCTGCGGGCCCCATCCCGGGGCTTTTCGTTCCGTGTCCCCGTCGCTCTCGCGCCGGGCACTTTTACTACGTTACCTCACCGTCTCGGCCGTGTCAAACCGGTGTGTCCCGGTCTGTCGTGCTTCGTGCGGGTTGGTCCCGGCGTACTCACGCAGCAGTGAACCACTGCGTCAGGTCGTCGGATTTGGCAGAACCGGCCGCTGCGGTCTCCCACAGTCGCGCCCGGTGCCCTGCCGGTCGTAAACCTTACCCGGTCGGTTTCGCCGCACCAAATCCGCCTCCCGGCAGATCGGCTGAGCACCGCCCGAACCGCGCCTCCAGGAGCGAACCCCTGTCTGGCCCGGCTGCCGGCCCGGTTCGTGGCCTCAGGACTTTCGTCCCGTTTGCCCCGTTCCGCGCTGGCAGAGAGAAAGTTACGCGTCCGTGGGTTTGATCGTCAAATCGGGGGGTAGCGTCCCGCGTCACACTCCCGCCCCGATACGTGTTTCCGCAGCTCAGGACGTTCGGCTGCGACGGGCGGCCAGCCAGCCACGGACGCCGAGCACGCCGGCCGTCGTACCGATGGCCAGCGACGCGGCGATCAGGAGCGCGTGTACCCACAGGAAGCTGGTCGGCGCGCCCTCGCCCACCGTGGCCGACGCCCACGACCGTGGGTCCTGCCAGATGGCGACCGCGAACCTCGGCCAGATCACCCAGGTCCAGACGCCGACCCCGACCAGGAAGGCGGACCATCCCCGCGACAACACCATGACTGCCGAGTATGTCAGCGGACCTGCCCACCGCCGATTCGGACGCCGATGGCCGTCCTGAAGGAGCAGCCTCCTCGTTTCCGGCGCCGGCGGGCTGGGCACTGAGTCGGGGGACAGGCGATGCCGTCCCCCGGAGGTGACCCGTGCAACCCTCGATCTTCAATCCCTGGGCGTGGCGCGATCCGTCGGCCCTGGCCGGCGGATACACCGAGACCACCCCCTCGACCGGCCCCTCTCAGGAGCCGGACGGCGGGCACGACGGCCCGGACGCTCCCGGTCCCGGTACCCCGGTCGACCTCGTCGGCTACCAGGTGCAGGCCCGCGACGGACGGATCGGCACGATCGACGAGGCCAGCGACGAGGCGGATGCCGGGCACCTGGTGGTGGACACCGGACCGTGGATCCTCGGCCGGAAGGTGCTGGTGCCGGCGGGCACGGTGGAGCGGGTCGACCACCTGGACCGCGTCGTACACGTCGACCGGACGCGGCAGGAGATCAAGGACGCGCCGCCGTTCGACCCGGGGTCGTTCGATCCGGAGTACCGGGACCGCGTCGGCAGGTACTACGCGGACTTGCACGTGCCACCCCCGGGAGCGGCGCCACGGGTAATCTGAGCTCGTGGTCCGGACGGGCAGTTGCGTAACGGAGGCGGTCGACGTGGTCGACGCCGTCGCGCGCGGTGTCCTGCCCGCGTCCCCGACCAGCTCCGGCGACGGCCGTGAGCAACTTCTGGACGTACTCCGTGCCGGTGGTCTGCGGTACCGCGCCGGCGCGCGATGGCGGACGGCTCGCTGAGCCCTGTTCTCCGCTGACCGAGGGGCGACTCCGCCCCGCTCGGCGCGCGCCCATGCGTGACCCAACCACCGCACGAAAGGCACACCGCCATGTCCCTCGCCCGCATGCTCACCGGCGACCGGCCCACCGGCCGCCTGCACCTCGGCCACTACGTCGGCAGCATCGCCAACCGGGTGCGGCTGCACCAGCGCTACGAGAGCTTCTTCATCATCGCGGACCTGCACATGCTCACCACCCGCAACCGGCGGGAGGACATCGACCAGGTTTCCGGTAACGCCCGCGAGATGGTCACCGACATCCTCGCCGCCGGCGTCGACCCGTCCCGGGCCACGTTCTACCTCCAGTCGGCGATCCCCGAGGTCGGCGACCTGAACACCCTCCTGCAGAACCTGGTGACCGTGCCCCGCCTGGAACGGGTGCCGTCGCTCAAGGACATGGCCCGGGACGCCGGCAAGGAGGAGATGCCGTACGGGCTGCTCGGGTACCCGGTGCTCCAGGCCGCGGACATCCTCTGCGTGAAGGGCGAGGTGGTCCCGGTCGGCCGGGACAACGCCGCGCACGTCGAGGTGACCCGGGAGATCGCCCGCCGGTTCAACCACCTGTACGGGCCGGTCTTCCCGGTGCCCGAGCTGATCCCGGCCGACAACCCCAGCCTGGTGGGCACCGACGGCGTCGCCAAGATGAGCAAGAGCCGGGGAAACACCATCGCGCTGTCCGACGACACGGCCACCGTGCGTCGGAAGGTGCGCGGGATGTACACCGACCCGAACCGGGTACGGGCGGACGTGCCGGGAACGGTGGAGGGCAACCCGGTCTTCGCGTACCACGAGGTGTTCAACCCGGACCGTGCCGAGGTGGCCGACCTGGCCCGGCGTTACCGGGCCGGGCAGGTCGCTGACGTCGAGGTCAAGGAGCGGCTGGTCGAGGCGCTGGAGACGTTCCTGACGCCGATCCGGGAGCGGCGGGCGGCGATCGAGGCTGACCGGGGGCTCGTCGACCGGCTGATCGTCGAGGGCACCGAGCGGACCCGGCAGGAGGTACGGCAGACCATGACCGAGGTACGGCGGGCGATGGGGCTGACCGGGACGTACCAACAGGTGCGCCGGCGGGCCGAGCGGACCCGGCGCCGGACGGACGCGCCGGCCTGACCCGGTCGTCTCGGGTCTTCCCGTTGAGACGGGGAGACCCGAGACGGTCCACCGAGGGCGCAGAATGCCAGGATGAGGGGTATTCGTCCGGTGGTGGCGGCCGTCGCGCATCGGACGACGATGTTCGAGATCTTCTTCGATCTGGTCTTCGTCTTCGCGCTCACCCGGGTCATCGCGTTCATGGCGCAGCCGCCGACCGCGCTGCTCACGCTGGCCCAGGGACTGCTCCTGCTCCTGCTGCTGCTCTACTCCTGGGGGCCGTACACCTGGGTGGGCAACCTCGTCCGCGCGGACGTCGGCGTGGTTCGCGGCGCGACCCTGGTCGCGATGGCGGCGATCTTCGTGGCCGCGCTGGTGTTGCCGGACGCGTGGCGACAGGGTCCGGGCCTCCTCGACGCGCCGCTGATGCTCGCGCTCGCGTACGTGGTCGTCCGGGCGGTGCAGCTGGTGATCCTCGCCTGGGTGAGCGTGACGATCCCGTCGTTGCGCCCGACGCTGCGCTCCTTCAGCGTGCCCGTGGTGCTGGCGTGGTTTCCCCTGGTCGGCGGGGCGCTGCTGGGTGGGACCGCCCAGACGGCGCTCTGGACGGCCGCGCTGCTGGTGGACATCGGCGGCGCGCGGCTCGCGTCCACGTTCCACCCGTGGCAACTGCGCAGCGTGGACCACTTCACCGAGCGGTACGGGTTGGTGCTCATCATCGCCCTCGGCGAGTCGCTGATCTCCGCCGGTGCGGGGCCACGGACGATGGCGCCGGTCGGCGCGGCGGTGGGGGCCGCGCTGCTCGGCCTCGTCAGCACGATCTGCCTGTGGTGGCTCTACTTCGACCGGCTGGCGCCCGCCGCGCGGCAGGCCATCAGCGACGTGCCGGACGAGCGACGCGCCGACGTGGCCGGCGACGCGTACGGCATCGGGCACTCTCCGCTGATCGTCGGCGCCATCTACTTCGCGCTCGGTATCGAGGAGGTGATCGGTCGGCTCTCCGAGGAGCCCTCCGACACGGGCCCGTTGGGCTGGGAGGCCGCAGGCGCCCTCTACGGGGGCGTGACCGTCTATCTGCTCAGCAGGCTGGCGCTCCGGCGGCTGACGGTACGCGCCGTGCATCCGACGCAGGTCGTCGCGGCGCTGCTGCCGCTGGCCCTGCTGCCGGTCGGCCGTACCCTCGCGCCGTTGGCCGCGCTCGGTGTGCTGACCCTCTTCCTGATCGCGGTGACCTGGTACGAACGGCGGTTCGACCGGCGTGACGCACGGATCGACTCGGCGCGAGCGACGCGTCCCTGACGATTCGGAGATTGTGCTGGCGGCGTGTCGATATGCCCGGCGCACCTGCGCCGCCGGCTGGCATCCGTCACGGGTGACTGAGCACGACCGCTGTACCCTTCCCCGGTGACCCTGCCTCTGCCGCCCGGTGAGTTCGCCGCGTACCTGTTCGACTGCGACGGCACCATCGTCGACTCGATGCCGCTGCACTACGTGGCCTGGCAGCGGGCCCTCGACGAGTGGGGCTGCGAGTTCCCGGAGGACCTGTTCTACGCCTGGGGCGGTCGGCCGACCGCCGACATCATCGTGGCGTTGAACGAGCGCCACGGGCTGGCGATGCCGGTGGAGACCGTCGTCGAGAACCGCGAGCGCATCTTCCAGGAGTTGTTGCCGCAGGTCACCGCCGTGCCCGAGGTGGTCGCGCACATCCACGAGGCGCATCGCCGGGTGCCGTTCGCGGTCGTCTCCGGCAGCACCCGGGCCGCGGTCACCGCCTCGTTGGAGGCGCTCGACCTGCTGGACCGGTTCGACGTGCTGGTCTGCGCCGAGGACTACACGCGGGCCAAGCCCGACCCGGAGGCGTTCCTGCTGGCGGCCCGGCAGCTCGGCGTGGCCCCGGAGTCCTGCCTGGTCTTCGAGGACACCGACCTGGGCATCCAGGCCGCGACGGCGGCCGGCATGGCGTCGGTACGCGTGCCGCAGCAGCGCACCGCCTGACCCCTCAGGCGACGGTCAGCAGGAGCTTGCCGGGGTACGACGTCGTCAGGCGCTGGTGCGCCTCCCGCACCTTGCCCAACGGGAACTTCTCGGCCACGTGCACCACGAACGGGCCGGCCTCGATGAGTTCGTTGAGCCGCCGCAACTGCCCGGGGTTGGACACGCCGTCGTACGCGCGAACCGTCATGCCGGGGCGCTCACTCGGCTCCGGCCGCACCCCGTGGGCGTACGCCACGACCCCGCCGTCGGACAGCGTCTCGGTGAGTCGGTCCAGCGTCTCGCCGCCGGCCATCGCCAGGATGCCGGCCACTCCCTCCGGGGCCGCGTCCCGGATCGTGGTGAGCACGTCGTCGAGGTCGCCGTGGCCGTCCAGGGACACGTCGGCGCCGAGCCGCGTCACCAGCGCCACGCCCTCCGCGCCGGAGGCCACCGCGATCACGCTGAGGCCCTGCCGCTTGGCCAGCTGCACGGCCAGGTGGCCCTGACCGCCGCTCGCGCCGAAGATCAGCAGCCAGGCGCCGGCCGGCAGGCTGAGGGTGTCCAGGCCGGCCAGCGCGGTCAACGCGTCGGTGGACATCGCGCCGGCGTGCTCGGCGGGTACGCCGTCGGGCAGTTTCGCGGCGTACTCGGCCTTGACGACCGCGTACTCGGCGTAGAAGCCGCCCTTGGGTCGGGTGGTGGCGGAGACGTAGACCTGGTCGCCGACCGCGAGGCCGGTCACCTTGTCGCCGGCCGCGATGACGGTCCCCGCGCCGTCGGAGCCCGGGACGATCGGGAGGGACGAGCCCTCGGGCACGAACACGCCCTGCCGTTCGTACGCGTCCCACACCCCGACGCCGGCGCTCAGGACCCGGATCAGCACCTCGTCGGCGGCGACCTCGGGCACGGGGAGCTTGCGCAGGGTGATCACCTCCGGCCCGCCGAACTCGTCGAAGGCCGCGGCCTGCATCCGCTCTGGCACGTCCGCGTCAACCAGGGGGGCTTCCTCTCCGGGCCGGCGTCACCGTCGCAGCATGCCGGCTCGCGGACGGATCCGAGCCGGTGCCGAGTGCCGTTCACCCACAAGGGCGACCGGCTGGCTGGCCCCCTTCCGGCCGAGGGCGCGGGCCGAATGGTCAGGACGTCTGCGGCCGCGGGCCGCGCAGCGCCTGCTCGACGGCGTCCCGCACCCGGGCGTCCTCGCGCGCCTTGCGCCGCGTCCGGGTCCGGCGGCGATAGAGGTACGCCCCGACGACGGCGGCGATCAGCACGACGAGCACCAGCACCAGCGGCCACGGCAGGGCCCAGCCGTGTGCCGTCGCCTCGATGAGCCTGAGCGGTGTGGTGGAGCCGGACGCGTCGGTGAGCAGCGGGGTCACGGTGACGGTCGCCGCGAGCCGGACGGCGGGGGCGACACCGGCTACCGGCACGGTCACGTCCCAGCTCTCGCCCGGGAGCAACTGCGGCGGCGCGGCGATGTCACCGGCCCGCGCGCGCAGGACGCCGAACGGACCTGACACCGACACCGACTGCTTCCCGGAGAGGGCGGCGTTACCGGTGTTGTGGATCGTGTAGGAGACGGTGGCGTCGCCCTTGCCGGCCGGGTTGGCCGATCCGTCGTACCTGACGTGGAGGTTCTCGATCGCGAGGTTCGGCTTCAGCTCGCCGCCGACCCGCAGGGTGATCCGGATGCCGAGGCGACGGTCCACGTTGATGCCCTCGGCCTGGTCGGTCTGGGTCAGCGCGGTGAGGATGCCGCCGACGTGGTCACCGGGCGTGGCGTTGCCGGGAACGGCGATCGTGAAGGGCACCTGCACGGTCTTCCCGGGTTGGATCACGACGCTGCCGGCGCTCGGCTTGACCCAGGCACCGACCGCCACGGACTTCTTGTCCCTGGTGAGCAGGTCGAGCTGGCCCGCGTCGGTGGTGAAGCCATCGGCGGCGTACACGGCCAGGGTCAGCGGCGCCGAGCCGCGGTTGGCGACCACCATGGCGTCCTCGACGGATCCGCCGGGGTTGACGTTGTAGCTGTAGCTGGACCGGGCTTCGCCGTAGCTGTTGGAGGCCGTCCGGACCGTCCAGGCGACGTTGCCGTCGGCCGCCAGGGCGGTGCCGCCGATGCCGGCCGCCGCGACGACGGCGAGCAGGGTGAGCACTGACGTACGGAGCAGGGTCTTCCAGCGCGTTACGGACGGTCGCATCTCAGGTCCTTGAGGTGATCTTGAAAGTGGGTGAACCGGTGGCGGGGTAGGCCCCGAAAGGTGCCTACCCCGCCCGGTGGAACAGGCTCGATCAGCTGCTCAGGGCAGTGATCGTGAGGGTGGTGCGGTAGCTGCCCTTCGCGATGCTGTCCGGGATCTTCAGATCCAGGTCAGCGCCGAGCTTGGCGCCGCCGCGCGGGTGACCCTGCACCGCCGCGCCCAGACCGCTGGAGACCGAGAGGCCCTTGCCCTGGTCGTCGAGGGACGACAGGACCGCGGCGCCGGCCGTCGCGCCCGCGCCGGCGTCGAGGACGTACGGGGTCCAGCCCAGGTACGAGCCGGAGAAGGTCTTGTCGGCGTCGGAGAAGTCGCCGACGCTGGCCGAGATCGACCACGGGGCGAGCGAACGGCGGCTGTCCGACACGAGGATCGGGTTGATCTTGCCGGTCGCCTCGAAGTAGGTGCCGTTGCGCTCCTGCGCGGTACCCAGGTCGACCAGGCCGTTGTAGCCGTCGATGGTCCAGCCGAACTCACCCGGCGCCGGGTTGGGCACGTTGACCTGGATGGCCTGCCCGTCACCGTGGTACGGGTGGATCGTGGTGTTGTCGACGATCGAGCCGACCGGCTGCCCCTCGGCGGTGTTGCTGCAGGACAGCCCCTTCTCGACGGCCGCGTTCGGGGCCGCGCAGGTGCCGCTGCGGACGTTCTGGAGCACCAGCTTGTCGGCCTTGACCTGCACCTTGACGTAGCTGCGGACGTGCTCCTGGTTCTCCACCGAGTTGAACCAGTAGTTGCTCGGGTTCAGCGGGTCCGGGCCGAGACCCTCGACGCCGGTGCCGGAGCCGTCCGGCTTCTTGATGTCGTAGTACTTCGAGCCGGAGGCCGAGTTGGCCGTCACGTAGATGACGCCGCCCGGGCCGGGGAACACGTCGGCAGCGCCCGGCTTCTCGGCCGGGTTCTCCTTCTGGCCGTTCTTGATGGAGTAGCTGCGGGTGTAGACGTGGTCGTGGCCCTGCAACACCATGTCGATGCCGAGATCGGAGAAGGCGGTCGTGAAGTCCTTGCGGCGGTTCTTGTTGTCCGCGTCGGTGGAGTGGCTCGCCGCCGAGTAGATGGAGTGGTGGTAGACCAGCACCTTCCACTTCGCCTCGGAGCCGTGCTTCTTCACGATGTCCGAGACGTACGCGACGTGCGCGGTGTCGCCGCCCAGCGAACCGTCGGTCGGGTTGACGTAGCTGTTGCTGTTCAGGTCGATGAACAGCACGTCCTTGTAGATGTACCAGAAGTCGCCACCGGAGCGGGTCGACTGGTCCCCGTTGTAGTACTGGGCCGAGCGGTCCGTGTTCGGGGTGAAGTGGTGCTGCTCCCAGGACTTGCCACCGACGTCGTGGTTACCGATGGTGGCGGCCGTCGGGTACTGCCGGAGCTGATCCGGGGAGAGGTACGCGTCCCACTGGGCCTCGTTGTTCGCGGACTCGACGTGGTCACCGCCGGAGACCAGCAGCTCGGTGTTCGGGTTCGCCGCGGTGGCGACCTTCAGGGTCTCCGCCCAGCCGGCCTGGTCCCGCGCGACGTCGCCGGAGGCGCCGATCTGCGGGTCGCCGAAGAACAGGAAGTCGAAGTCGCCCTCGAAGTCCCGCGTCCGGAAGGCGTACGTGGGCGACCAGCTGCCCTCCGCGCCGACCCGGTACGAGTACGCCGTGTTCTCCCGCAGGTTGCTGATCGTGGCGTGCCGGTTGTAGCCGGTGGTGGAGGTGTTCGCGGCGCCGACCGCGTCGAAGCTGATCGCGCTGGCCGGAAACTCCCCGTTGACGATCTCGGCGGTCGGGGCGAGCTGGATCTTCTGGGCGGTGTCGGCCGAGGAGTACCAGGACACGATGCGCTGGGTCTCGTTCGCGCCGACGCCGAGGACGATGCCGGACACCGTGGTGGGGTCGGCGGCGCTGGCGGCGGTCAGCACACCGCTGCCGAGGGCCGCGCCCACTCCCAGGAATCCGGCCACGACCCCGGCGACAACGCGCCGCCGCACGGGCCCGGCGGCCCGTGTCGAGGTGCTCAATGTCATCGACATTGTTCCCTTTTCGAATAGAGAAATGGATTGCTTTTCCCCGAGCGTGGGGAAGCGGATCCAAACTTTCGTCGACCGGTGAACCGATCATTAACGTGATCTTGCGAACGGCTGCACCTTACGAACTGGTTAGCCGTACTCAGGACCCGAAGACGCGCTGAACAAACCAGATCAGCCCCATGATGGACACCCCTGCGGAAACCACACCGGTCGCCCAGAGGCCCGCTTTCGGCGCACGGCGCCGCAGCACGAACAACAGCGGGAAGATGGCGGCGATAATCGCCAACTGAACGACTTCGATGCCCACGTTGAACACCAGCAGCGACCACAGCAGTGTCCACGACCACGCCTCGTCGATGCCGAGCGCGCCCGCGAAGCCCAACCCGTGCACGAGACCGAAGCAGAAGACGACACCGAGGCGGATCCAGCCCCGCCGGTCCAGGCTCAGGTGACCGCGTCCGGCCGGCTCCAGGTCCGTCGCATGCGCACCACGCCGCCAGAGGCCCCACAGGTGCCAGCCGGCCACCACGGCGATCGACAGCGCGATGACCGGCTCCACGATCCTTCCGGGCACGTCGACCAGGCCGAGGGCGGCGAGCAGGAACGTCACCGAGTGCGCCAGGGTGAAGCTGGTGGCCGCGAGCACGATCTCGCGCAGCCGCCGGGACCCGGCGATCAGCGCCAGCAGGAACAGGATGTGGTCGATGCCGGACAGCAGGTGCTCGGCCCCGAGCAGGAAGAACTCACCGAATCGCTGGTAGGCGGTCTGGGCGGTGGAGAAGGACGGGTTGGCGGCGTCGAGCGCGGCGCTGCCCGACCGGCCGTCGAGCCGGTAGGTGACGATCGTCTTGGTGTCCTTGACGTACGCCTCGTCGTCCGGGAAGAGACGGCTGCGCACCTCGTGCTCGGCGACCCGCTCGGGGCAGGTCCAGTCGAACAGCAGGCGCGCGTACGGCACACCGTCACGGGCGCCGATCGCGGCGTCGCCGACCTGGGTCGGCCGGCAGGGCGCGTCCTTGGCGGTCACCGAGAGGCGGTCGGCGACGTAACGCAGGACCGTCGGGGCGTGGGTGTTCAGCGCGGTGGCCTGTGCGCCCGGGTCACCCGCCTCGAAGGCGGCGGTGCCGACCTTGAAGAGCGGATCGTCGTCACCGGAGTCGGCAGCCGACACCACCAGGAGGTCGTATTCGAGCTCCAATTCGGTCCGTATGTGACCCTCGTCTCCGGCGGAGATTTTCGCGTACACGGTCGACGAGAAGCCGTGCGCGAACGCCGCGCCCCCACCGAAGAACGTGAGCACCGTCGCCGCGAATGCGACAACGGCGACGACAACGGTACGGCGAATGTGCCCCAGCATGCGGTTCCCCTCGGTTGGCCAGTGCACGCTGCACCTCGCGGGTGAACACGAACCCGCCCGCCGACGAACCGATGGAGAACAATTGCCCGGGCTGACCGCTCGCGGATTGTGGGCCGCCCGATCTGGGATAGGAATACGAGGCGTACCCGTACCTGCCCGCCATCATCGAAAAGGACGATCACCTTGCGCCCCCCGCTTCCGGCCGTCGCCCTGCTGGCCATGGCCGCCGCACTCCTCGCCGGCTGCGGCTCCGGCGACGACTGGTCCCAACCGCACCCCGCGCCGAGCGCGATCGGCACGCTCGGGCCGGGATTCGTCGACACCGCCTCGACGCCCGCGCCGGAGGCGACCATCACGCCGAAGCCCGGGTCGTGGGCCGGCGTACACCCGTCGAAGGACTACCGGGTGGTGCTGCTGACCGCCGGCGCGGACGCACCCACCAAGACCCTCGTGGCGGCGGTGCGGAGTTGGGCCGACGACGAGCACGTCGACCTGCGCACGGTGGTCGTGGACGACCCGCAGGACGCCGTCGCGGGCATCAGCAAGGCGATCGGGATGAACGCGGATCTCATCATCAGCGCGGGCAACGACCTGATCGACCCGCTGGCGCTGGTCACCCCCAACCACCTGGACGAGAAGTTCCTGGTCGTGGGCGCCGAGTTGGCCGAACCCACCCACAACGTCACCGCCGTCGACTGGGCGGGCGCGTCGTTCCGCGGCGAAGGGCTCGGCATGTCCTCGACGTACGACGCGGGGTCGTTCACCGCCGAGCGCTGCGCGGCCGCCGTCCGGGCGGGTGTGGCCGCCGTGCTCAACGACCTGACCGGGATCGTCATCTGGCTCTGACCGCCCCGCCGTGTCCACCCGGACCGGATGTCGATCCGGCCGCGCCTCGTTCGTGTAGAGGGGGAGCGGGCAGGCGACGGGCCGCCCGCCTCATCGGAGGGTGTGCTCATGCGCAGGTTGGTGGTGGTCGAGTTCGTGACGCTCGACGGCGTCATGCAGGGGTTGGGGTCTCCGGACGAGGACCGCGACGGTGGGTTCGAGCACGGCGGTTGGGCCGCGCCGTACTTCGACGAGACCCAGGCGACCGCGGCGGTGCAGGGGCTCCGATCGACCACGGCCTACCTCTTCGGTCGCCGGACGTACGAGAAGATGCTCGGCTACTGGCCGAGCCAGCCCGATGTCAACCCGATGGCCGCACACCTCAACGCGACGCCGAAGTACGTCGCCACCCGTACCCTGACCGATCTCACCTGGTCGAACGCCCGGCGGCTGGACGGAGATCTCGCGCCGGCGGTCGCCGACCTGAAGTCCCGGGGTGACGGTGTGGTCGCGGTGCTGGGCAGCGGGGTGCTGGTGCGGGAACTCATCGCCAACGACCTGGTCGACGGGTACCGCCTGTTCCTGCATCCGCTCCTGCTGGGTTCGGGCAAGCGGCTGTTCGCGGAGTCCGACCGGCCGCGCCGGCTACGGCTCACCGACTGCACGCCGACCAGCACCGGCGTCCTCATGGTGGAGTACGAGGTGGCGTGACGGCGGATGTTATCGATAACAGCGATGACGCCCCGCCACCGGCCTTCTCGACCGCCCGACCGGCGTCGGCCCACGCAGCCACTTCACGCGGCCGACACCCTCGATCGGACACAGAAGCCCTGCTCGCAGCCCTGAAGAGGTCGCTGAACACCTCTGAAGACATCGAGGTTGATGGTTTGGGAGCGCTCCCGTAACATACCGGACGCGGCTGTTAACGCTCACCTAACAATGACTCCCACGAATGTGGAGGCCGCCATCCCGTCAGGAGGGTGCTCGATGACCATATTCAGACCGACCAATATCGGGGTCGTCTCGGCCGGTGTCGCCTTACTGGCGTCGGCGACGGTTGCCGTGGCGCTGCCGGCGGGCGCGGCAGCGGCCGGCTGCTCGGTGAACTACGCCGTGTCATCCGACTGGCCGGGCGGCTTCGGGGCCAACGTGACGATCACGAACCTCGGCGATCCGGTGAGCAGCTGGACGTTGACCTGGTCGTACAGCGCGGGGCAGACGATCACGCAGTCGTGGAACACCGACCTGACGCAGAGCGGTGCGGCGGTAACCGCGCGGAACGTGAGCTACAACGGTTCGATCGCGACCAACGGCACGGCGTCGTTCGGGTTCAACGGCTCCTGGACGGGCAGCAACCCGGCACCGACGAGCTTCGCCCTCAACGGCGTGACCTGCAACGGGGGCACGACGCCCACCACCCCGCCGCCCACGACCCCGCCTCCGACCACCCCGCCGCCCACGACCCCGCCTCCGACCACCCCGCCGCCCACCACGCCGCCTCCGACGACCCCGCCGCCGAACACGTGCAACCTGCCGTCGTCGTACCGGTGGTCGTCGACCGGGGCGCTGGCGCAGCCGAAGTCGGGCTGGGTCTCACTCAAGGACTTCACCGTCGCGCCGTACAACGGCCAGCAACTCGTCTACGCGACGACCCATGACTTCGGCACCCGGTGGGGCTCGATGAACTTCGGCCTGTTCAGCAACTGGTCCCAGATGGGATCGGCCAGCCAGAACACCATGAACAGCGGCACCGTGGCACCCACCCTGTTCTACTTCGCGCCCAAGAACATCTGGGTCCTGGCCTACCAGTGGGGCGGCACCGCGTTCTCCTACCGCACCTCCACCGACCCCACCAACGCCAACGGCTGGTCCGCCGCGCAGACCCTGTTCACCGGCAGCATCACCGGCTCCGGCACCGGCCCC
>NZ_JBYIRN010000053.1:0-13567 GCF_057708145.1 Micromonospora sp. bgisy143 | reverse complement strand
CGCACCCTGGCTGGTGACCGACTGCTCGCCGGTCGCCGGCTTGGGCACGCCGATCGGCTTGCCGTCCGGCATCCGGATGTACGCCGGCTCCCCGGACTCCACCAGACCCAGCCGACGCGCCTCGGCGGTCAGGTTCCCCGGCGCCTTGGCGTCGGCGATCTGCTTGTCGAGCTGCTGCTTCTCCAGGTCCAGTCGGGCCTGCTGCTGCTGCAGCTTCTCCAGCCGGAACGCGTTCTCATTGATCTTGGTGTTGACCGCCAGGATGCCGAACACCCCGCCGACGACCAGCACCACGATCAGCGCCGCGAACGGCGCGCGCGGCACCGACACCGGTGGCGGTGGCGCCACCCGCAGCCGCGGCGGCCGGTTGGTCGCCGTGGTGCCGGACTTCTCCGCCGGGCGCAGCGCGGCGCTGCCCTGGGTCGGGAACTCGCGCGCCCCCCGGGCGCGAGCCTCCCCCTGCCGGTTGACCCGATCGATGCGTGGCGTACCGTTCCCCACGCGCGGGGCTCGCTCCGCCGCGGTCCGGCCCCCCGACCGCGGTGCGCGCTGCCCGCCGCCGGTGACGTCCCGGCGGTCGCGCTTGTCAATGTTCATGTCCCCTCCCCCTCTACATCCGTCCCTCTGCCGTCCGCCGGCGTCGCGGAATCCCCCACGGATCCCGTCGACCCCGTCCCCGGTTGGTGCATCGCCTTCACTCGTCGGCGGGACCGTTCGCGGTCGGTCCGCCCCTTTCCTGCCTCGTCCGGATCGAGCCGTTCCGCTGCCCGCAACCGCACGGAGGCGGCGCGCGGGTTCGCGGCGACCTCCGCCTCCCCGGGCAGTTCGGCGCCCCGGCTGAGCAGCCGGAACGTCGGACCGGACCCG
The DNA here is from genome assembly GCF_057708145.1 of Micromonospora sp. bgisy143. Classification (NCBI taxonomy): domain Bacteria; kingdom Bacillati; phylum Actinomycetota; class Actinomycetes; order Micromonosporales; family Micromonosporaceae; genus Micromonospora; species Micromonospora sp. bgisy143. The sequence goes on along the minus strand of NZ_JBYIRN010000053.1, from coordinate 12,700 downwards.
GGCAGCTCAACCGGGAGGTCGACCGGGCCCTTACTGCGGACCCGGTCCGCGAGCGCCGCCTTGGTGAGCCGGTCCTCCAGCGAGTGGTAGGACAGGACCACCATGCGACCGCCCACGGTCAGTGCGTCGAGCGCGGACGGCAGCGCTGTCTCCAGCGCTGCCAGTTCTCTGTTTACCTCGATCCGTAAAGCCTGAAACGTTCTCTTTGCCGGGTGCCCACCCGTTCGTCGGGCTGGTGCCGGAATCGACTCCCGGACCAGCTCGGCCAGTCGCGCGGACGAGGTGATCCGGGCGCGTTCACGCTCCCGGATGATCGCCGAGGCGATCCGACCGGCGAACTTCTCCTCGCCGTACACCCGTAGCACCCGGGCCAGATCCGGATGGGCGTACGTGTTGACCACCTCTTCGGCGGTCACCCCCCGCGTCTGGTCCATCCGCATGTCCAGCGGCGCGTCCTGCGCGTACGCGAACCCGCGGTCGGGCGCGTCCAGTTGCAGCGACGAGACACCCAGGTCGAACAGGATCCCGTCGATACCCGGATAACCCAGCCGCTGAAGCACCTCGGGCAGCTCGTCGTAGACGGCGTGCTCCAGGTGCACCCGGTCGGCGAATCGCGCCAACCGCACCCGTGCGTGGGCGAGCGCCTCGGTGTCCCGGTCGAGCCCGATCAGGACGGTCTCCGGGTGCGCCTCGAGCACCGCCTCCGCGTGCCCGGCCAGGCCGAGCGTCGCGTCGACGTGCACCGTCCGGCCGCCTCGACCCAGCGCGGGGGCCAACAGCTCGAGACACCGCTCGAGCAGCACCGGCACGTGCGTGCCGCGCAACTCCCCCATGATGACCCCCACTGGTTGAAACGTCCGTTCTTCTCGCGCGCCTGCCGTGGAGACGGCGCTCCCGTCGTACCGCCAGATCCCCATCCGCTCCCGCCGGACACCGACTTCCGCCGGATTACTGGATCGTGCGCCTGGCACCGGGGAAGTGATGCCAGGAGCTCGAAAGCGGCTGGAGATCTCGCAGTACGTCGGGCGCCGTTCCGCCCTACAGACCGCCGGGCAGCACCCCCTCCTCGATGTCGGCGAAGTCGTCTTCGCTCTCGGCGAGGTAGGTCTCCCAGGCGACCTTGTCCCAGATCTCGACCCGTGTGCTCGCGCCGATGACCACCAGGTCCCGGTCGAGCGCCGCGTACTCCCGAAGGTGCGCGGGGATCGTCACGCGACCCTGCTTGTCCGGCACCTCGTCGTGCGCGCTGGCGAAGAAGACCCGGCTGTAGGCCCGGGCCGCCTTGTGTGTCATCGGCTGCGCGCGCAACTGCTCCGCGATGCGCTGGAACTCGGGTGTCGGAAAGACATAGAGGCAGCGATCCTGCCCTTTGGTGACCACGACACCCCCCGCCAGCTCATCCCGGAACTTGGCCGGAAGGATCAGCCGGCCCTTCTCGTCCAGGCGCGGGGTATGGGTGCCGAGGAACATCGGCCCAACCCCCTCGCCCTTGAGCGGCGTTCGCGGCGCCGCTGACCCCCCGGGCCGGTGAGCCCTCCCGGCCTCACCATCGCGCCCCACTCTACTCCACTTCCCTCCACCTGCAACCAGATTCGCCCGCGTGGCGCGTCCGATCCGCGCGCAAAACCGCACGTCACAGGGGGTGGAGCGGAGTGGAGGGCCCGAGCGCCCACCCGGCGTGGTCCGCTTTCCGACATTGATCGACTCCGTCCGGCCGAGCGCCGACCACCCTCCCGCACGGATGCCACCGCCCTTCCCGCACGGATGCCACGGCCGAACGGTTCACCGTCGGCGGCGATCTGGCGAGGCGGGCGGTCCGGTAACCTCGCTCGCGTGACGGACGCGAAAATGCCCCTACGGGCCAAGGTGGCCAGCTCCGTGTCACGGACCGCCGCGGCGCTCTCCCGGGCCGCCGGCCGTGGCGACGGTTCGGTGATCGGCGGGTGGATCGGGTTGAAGATCGACCCGGACCTGCTGGCGCACCTGTCGGCCGGCCGCGCCATCGCGCTGGTCTCCGGCACCAACGGAAAGACGACCACCACCCGGTTGACCGCCGCCGCGGTCGGCGTGCTCGGCCGGGTCGCCACCAACTCGTTCGGCGCCAACATGCCCACCGGGCACACCTCGGCGCTGGCCAAGGCCGGCAGCACCCCGTACGCGGTGCTGGAGGTCGACGAGCACTACCTGGCCCAGGTGCTGGAGTCGACCGAGCCGCACGTGGTCGCCCTGCTGAACCTGTCCCGCGACCAGCTCGACCGCGCCAAGGAGGTCGCCATGATGGCGCAGCTCTGGCGCGCGGCCCTGGTCCGGCACACCGACGTACGGGTGGTGGCCAACGCCGACGACCCGATGGTGGTCTGGGCCGCCACCCCACCGGCCGACCCGGCGCGCGGCATCAACCCGCCGCATGTGACCTGGTTCAGCGCCGGCCAGCGCTGGCACGACGACTCCTGGGTCTGCCCGGAGTGCGGCTCCACCATCGCCCGCTCGGGTGACCAGTGGTGGTGCACCGGCTGCGCGCTGCGCCGCCCGGAGCCGCAGTGGGTCGTCGAGGACGAGGGCGTGCTCGACCCCACCGGGGCCTGGCACAAGGTCTCCCTCCAGCTACCCGGCAAGGTCAACCTGGGCAACGCGGCGACCGCGCTGGCCGTGGCGGCCGAATTCGGCGTACGCCCCGTCGACGCGGTGTCCCGGCTCGGCATCGTCACCTCGGTCGCCGGCCGGTACGCGCAGGTCGACCGGGACGGCCGCAACATCCGGCTGCTGCTGGCCAAGAACCCGGCCAGCTGGCTGGAGGCGTTCGACATGGCCGACGAGGCGCCCACCCTGCTCTCCATCAACGCGCGCGACCCCGACGGGCTGGACACCTCCTGGCTCTTCGACGTCGACTTCGCCCCGCTCCGCGGCCGGCAGGTGTTGATCACCGGCGACCGGGCATACGACCTGGCGGTACGGCTGGACGTCAACGACGTGCCCTTCCAGCACGTCCGCACGTTCGACGACGCCGTCCGATCGGTCCCGCCCGGGCGGCTCGAGGTCATCGCGAACTACACCGCGTTCCAGGACATCCGAGCGGAGTTGGACCGTGTCAACTGAGAGCCTGCGTATCGTCTGGATCTACCCCGACCTGCTGTCCACCTACGGCGACCGGGGCAACGCGCTGATCCTGGCCCGGCGGGCCCGCCAGCGCGGCATGCCGGTCGAGGTCCTGGAGGTCCGCTCCGACCAGCAACTGCCCTCGACGGCCGACATCTACCTGGTGGGCGGCGGCGAGGACGGCCCGCAGGCGCTGGGCGCGCAGCGGCTGATCGCCGACGGCGGTCTGCACCGGGCGGTCGCCCAGGGCTCGGTGGTCTTCGGTGTCTGCGCCGGTTACCAGCTGCTCGGGATGTCCTTCTTCGCCAAGGGTGTGCAGTGCCGCGGCCTGGAACTGCTGGACCTGCGCTCCGACCGGGGCGAGAGCCGGGCCGTCGGCGAGCTGGCCGGTGAGATCGACCCGCGGCTGGGTCTGCCGCCGCTGACCGGTTTCGAGAACCACGGCGGTCGTACCCACCTCGGCCCGGAGGTCGCCCCCCTGGCCCGGGTCACCGCCGGTATCGGCAACGACGGCGCCACCGAGGGCGCCTGGCGGGGCAAGCTGCTCGGCACCTACTCGCACGGTCCCGCGCTGGCGCGCAACCCGGCCCTGGCCGACCTGCTGCTGCGGTGGGCCACCGGGGCACACCAGCTCCCGCCGCTGGACGACACCTGGCCCGACCGGCTTCGCAACGAGCGCCGTTCAGCGGTGGCCGCCGCCCGGGCATGATCCGCGCTGTCCGGCGGCTGCTGCGGCAGCCGTCGGCCGCCCGGTTCGCCCTGCTCGTCGCGCTGATCGGCGGCTGCGGGCTGCTGTTACTCCTGGTGCCCCGCCCGGACCCGGAGCGGCTGCCGGTGCTCGCCGACCAGTTGGGCGACCTCGCCCCGGTGGCGGCGATCCTCGGCGGCGCGCTGCTGCTGGTCGCGCTGGTCCCCCGCACCTTCGTGACGCTCGCCGCGGGCGCGATCTTCGGCCCGGTGGAGGGCGCCGCGTACGCCCTGGGCGCCGCGTTGGTGGCCGCGGCGATCGGGTTCACCGTCGGCCGGCTGCTCGGCCGGGAGTTCGTCGCCGAACGGGTGCGCGGTCGGTTGGCCCGCCTCGACGGCTGGTTCGCCCGGCAGAGCGTGTTCGGCGTGGTCACCGTCCGGCTGCTGCCGATCGCGGGCTTCGGCCTGGTCAGCTACGGCTACGGCACGACCGGCGCGCGGGTGGTGCCCTTCCTGGCCGGCAGCGTGATCGCCTCCGCGCCGACCGCGATCGGCTACGCGGCGATCGGCGCGGCGGTGAGCACACCCGGGCACGTCAACTGGTACGCGGCCGCCCCCGCCAGCCTCGGCCTGATCGCCAGCGTGGTGCTCGTACACCAGTGGTGGCGCGCCAACCGCCCCCGCCACCGCACCCCGGTCTAACCCTCCCGCGCCACGCGCGCCCGCGCGCCGCGGGCCGCGCGCCCGGCCCGTCGATCTTGCACTTTCTGTCCCGACAAACCCTGACACAGGGGGCGGAACGACAACCGAAAGTGCAAGATCGACGGGCAGAGGGGCGGGGTTAGACGACGACCGAGACCATGCGGCCCTTGACGACGATGACCTTGCGGGGCTCCTTGCCGGCCAGGCTCACGGCCACCGCGTCCAGGGCCGCCGCGCGGACGGTCTCGTCGGCGGCGTCGGCGGGCACCTCGACGCGTCCCCGGACCTTGCCGTTGACCTGCACCGGGTAGGTCACCGTGTCGGCCACCAGCAGCGCCGGATCGGCGACCGGGAAGTCCGCGTACGTCAGCGAGGTGTCGTGACCCAGCTTGCGCCACAGCTCCTCGGCCAGGTGCGGGGCGAACGGCGCCACCATCAGCACCAGCGGCTCGGCCACCTCGCGGGGCGTCGCCGACAGCCCGGTCAGCCCGTTGGTCAGCTGGATCAGCTTGGCGATCGCGGTGTTGAACCGGATGCCGTCCATGTCGCCACGGACCCCGTCGATCACCGTGTGCAGCAGCCGACGGGTCTTCTCGTCCGCCGGGTCGTCGGTGACCCGCAGCTCACCCGTCTCCTCGTCGACGACCGCCCGCCACACGCGCTGCAGGAACCGGTACGAGCCGATCACCGCCCGGGTCTCCCAGGGGCGGGACACCTCCAGCGGGCCCATCGACATCTCGTACACCCGGAAGGTGTCCGCGCCGTACGCCGCACACATCTCGTCGGGGGTCACCACGTTCTTCAGCGACTTGCCCATCTTGCCGTACTCGCGGTTGACCACCAGGTCTTCCAGGTAGTACGCGCCGTCGCGCTCGATCACGTCCTCGGCCTGCACGTAGCTGCCGCGCGAGTCGGTGTACGCGTACGCCTGGATCATGCCCTGGTTGAACAGCTTGCGGAACGGCTCGAACGACGACACGTGGCCCAGGTCGAACAGCACCTTGTGCCAGAACCGCGCGTACAGCAGGTGCAGCACGGCGTGCTCGGCGCCGCCGACGTACAGGTCGGTGCCGCCGCAGTCGCCCTCGCCGCGCGGGCCCATCCAGTAGCGCTCGTTCTCCGCGTCGACGAACCGCTCGGAGTTGGTCGGGTCCAGGTAGCGCAGCTCGTACCAGCAGGAGCCGGCCCACTGCGGCATCACGTTGGTCTCGCGGGTGTAGCGCTTCGGCCCGTCGCCCAGGTCCAGCTCCACCTCGACCCAGTCGCGGCGACGCGACAGCGGGGTCTCCGGGTTGGAGCCGGCGTCGTCCGGGTCGAACGTCTTCGGGGAGAAGTCGTCCACCTCCGGCAGCTCGACCGGCAGCATCTCCTCCGGCAGGGCGATGGCCGCGCCGGTCTCGTCGTAGACGATCGGGAACGGCTCACCCCAGTAGCGCTGCCGGGAGAACAGCCAGTCCCGCAGCCGGTAGGTCACCGCGCCGGTGCCGTGCCCGTTCGCCTCCAGCCACGCGATGATCGCCGCCTTGGCGTCGGCCACCCCCAGGCCGTTCAGGTCCAGGCCGCGCTCGGGCGCGGCGCTGTTGATGGCCGGGCCGTCACCGGTGTACGCCTTGCCGTCGAAGCCCTCCGCCGGCTGCACGGTCCGCACGATGGGCAGCTCGAATACCTCGGCGAACGCCCAGTCCCGCTCGTCCTGCGCGGGCACCGCCATGATCGCGCCGGTGCCGTAGCCGGCCAGCACGTAGTCCGCGATGAAGATCGGGATCTGACCGCCGGTGACCGGGTTGGTGGCGTACGCCCCGATGAAGACGCCGGTCTTCTCCTTCGAGTCGGACTGCCGCTCGACGTCGGTCTTGGCGGCGGCGGCCTTGCGGTACGCCTCGACGGCCTCGGCGGGGCTGGCGTGCCCGCCGGTCCAGGCGTCCCGCGTCCCGTCCGGCCAGGCGGTCGGCGTCAGCGCGTCGACCAGCTCGTGCTCGGGCGCCAGCACCATGTAGGTGGCACCGAAGATGGTGTCCGGCCGGGTCGTGAACACCCGGATCGGCTCCCCCGCCGTGGCGAAGTCGATGTGCGCGCCCTGCGACCGGCCGATCCAGTTGCGCTGCATCAGCTTGATCGGCTCGGGCCAGTCCAGGCTGTCCAGGTCGTCCAGCAGCCGGTCGCCGTACGCGGTGATCCGCATCATCCACTGCTTCAGGTTGCGCTTGAAGACCGGGAAGTTGCCCCGGTCGGAGCGGCCGTCGGCGGTGACCTCCTCGTTGGCCAGCACGGTGCCCAGCCCGGGGCACCAGTTCACCGGCGCCTCCGAGACGTACGCCAGCCGATAGTCGTCGACGATCTTGCGGCGCTCGGCGACGCTCAGCTCGGCCCAGGCCCGACCGTCCGGGGTCGCCCGGTTGCCGCCCTCGAACTCGGCGATCAGCTCGGCGATCGGTCGGGCCTTCGCGGCGTCCCGGTCGTACCAGGAGTTGAAGATCTGCAGGAAGATCCACTGCGTCCAGCGGTAGAAGTCGGTGTCGATGGTCGCCACCGAGCGCCGCTCGTCGTGGGCCAGCCCCAGCCGGCGCAGCTGCGCCTTGTACCGCTCGATGTTGGCGACAGTGGTGGTCCTGGGGTGGGTGCCGGTCTGCACGGCGTACTGCTCGGCGGGCAGCCCGAACGCGTCGAACCCCATGGCGTGCAGCACGTTGTGCCCGGCCATCCGCTGGTAGCGGGCGTAGCAGTCGGTGCCGATGTACCCCAGCGGGTGGCCGACGTGCAGGCCCGCGCCCGACGGGTACGGGAACATGTCCAGCACGTACAGCTTCTCCGCGCCGGCCCGGGGGTGGCTCGGGTCGGCCAGCGGGCCGGTCGGGTTCGGCGCGTGGAAGGTGCCCTCGCGGGCCCAGGTGTCCTGCCAACGCGTCTCGATCTCGCCGGCCATGGCCGCGGTGTACCGGAACGGGGGGATGTCGCCCGCCGGTGCGGCTGCCTCGCTCATCGTCTCTCCTCGCTTCGCTTCGCTTCGTCTCGGCACCGCCGGGCCGGACCGGCGGCGGGCACAAAAAAGCCCCTCGCGCAGGAGGGGCCGCCGTGCTGTCGCGCGTTCAGCGCATCAGCACGGCCCGGTAAGAAGCAGGAAGACTCCGGCCATGCCCCGCAGTGTACCGCGCGCCCGGTTCGGGCCGCCGACCACCGGGCGTGTCCGACCCGTTCCCCCGAGCTGGCGAATATCGGGGCGTAACCGGCGGAGTACCTGCGGGGGTCGGCGATAACGACAAACATGGTTAGCCTGAGAGGCCAGTGAGATTCCTGCGGCAAACGAGGCTCGACGTCGCGAACCCAACGGCGGGTCCAGGTGCTCTCGACAGAGCTGCCGTGACGGCGACGAGGAGGAGGCCCGTGACACAACAGACCTGGGACGAGGTGGGCGGCCTGTTGCCGCACGACGAGTTCCGCGCCGCCAGCGAGGCCATCGTGGCCAACATCGAGCAGGTCATCGAGGGTAAGACCGCCACCGTGCGGCTGGCCCTGGCCGTCCTGCTCGCCGAGGGCCACCTCCTCATCGAAGACGTTCCCGGCGTCGGCAAGACCAAGCTGGCCAAGGCCCTCGCTCGGTCCATCGACTGCACGGTCCGCCGGATCCAGTTCACCCCCGACCTGCTGCCCAGCGATGTCACCGGCGTCAGCGTCTACAACCAGGAGACCCACGACTTCGAGTTCCGACCGGGCGCCGTCTTCGCCAACCTGGTGGTCGGCGACGAGATCAACCGGGCCTCGCCGAAGACCCAGTCGGCGTTGCTGGAGTGCATGGAGGAACGGCAGGTCACCGTCGACGGCGTGACCTACCAGCTGCAGACTCCGTTCATGGTCATCGCCACCCAGAACCCGATCGAGATGGAGGGGACGTACCCGCTGCCCGAGGCGCAGCGCGACCGTTTCACCGCCCGGATCGCGATGGGTTACCCGGACGCCGGCGCGGAGCTGGCGATGCTCGACGGGCACGGCGCCACCGACCCGCTGCACGAGCTGCGTCCGGTCTCCGACGCCGACATCGTCCGGCAGTTGATCGCCACCGTCCGGCAGGTGCACGTCGCGGACGCGGTGAAGCAGTACGCGGTCGACCTGGTCACCGCCACCCGTGAGGCCCCGGACCTGCGCCTCGGCGCGTCCCCCCGGGCGACGCTGCAACTGCTGCGCACGGCCCGGGCGGTCGCCGCGCTGGAGGGCCGCGACTACGTCCTCCCCGACGACCTCCAGGTCCTGGCGGTGCCGGTGCTGGCGCACCGGATCATCCCGACGGCGGACGCACAGCTCGCCCGACGCACCACCGACGCGATCGTCTCGGAGCTGGTGCACCGGCTGCCCCTGCCGCACGACCGCCAGCGCAACCCGTACGACACCCGGCCCGCCACCGGAAACGGCCGCGCGCCCTACGAGCCGCGGAGGCCGTGACGTGCGTGCCGGGCTGCGCGGGCTGACCACCCGCGGGCGCTCGTTCCTGGCCGCCGCGGTCGCCGCGGCGGTCTCGGCCGTCATCCTGGGCGAGAAGGACCTGCTCCGGGTGGCCCTGCTGTTGGCCATCCTGCCGTTGCTGGCCGCCGCCTACGTGGGCCGCAGCCGCTACAAGCTGGCCTGCAACCGCTCGCTGGATCCCCACCGGGTCCCGGTCGGCGCCAACTCGCGGGTGGTGCTGCGCCTGCAGAACCTCTCCCGGCTGCCCACCGGCACCCTGCTGTTGGAGGACCGGCTGCCCTACGCGCTGGGCAGTCGGCCCCGCGTCGTGCTGGAACGGCTCGGCGCGCAACAGGCCAGCTCCGTGGCGTACACGGTCCGCGCGGACGTGCGCGGTCGCTATGACGTGGGGCCGCTGGTGGTCCGGATGACCGACCCGTTCGGTCTCTGCGAACTCACCCGCTCCTTTCCCAGCACCGACCACCTCACGGTCATCCCGCAGGTCACCCCGCTGCCGTCGGTCCGGCTCCCCGGGGAGTACGCGGGCAGCGGCGACAGCCGGGCGCGTTCGGTGGCGGTGCACGGCGAGGACGACGCGGCGACCCGGGAGTACCGCCGGGGCGACGACCTGCGCCGGGTGCACTGGAAGTCCACGGCACGCACCGGCGAGCTGATGGTGCGCCGGGAGGAGCAGCCCTGGGAGAGCCGCGCCACGGTGGTGCTGGACACCCGGGCGTACGGCCACCGGGGTGACGGGCCGACGGCGAGTTTCGAGTGGGCGGTGTCGGCCGCCGCGAGCATCGCCGTGCACCTGCGGCAGGCCGGTTACAAGCTGCGCCTGGTCACCGGCTCGGGGGTCGACGTGGACGCCTCCGAGGGCGGTGGCGACGGCGTGCTGCTCGACCACCTGGCCGAGGTGCGGTTGGACCAGCGGGCCGAGGTGGCCGGGCTGGTGCAGCGGGTCCGGCAGCGCGCCGACGGCGGGTTGATCATCGGGCTGTTCGGCGCGGTGAGCGTCGCCGAGGCCGAGCTGCTGGCCGGGCTGCGCGGCAACGGCGCGACGTGCATCGGTTTCCTGTTGGACAGTTCCACCTGGCTGAGCCTGCCCGAGAAGGCTCGCGCCGAGGCGGAGCACGCGCACGGCGCCGCCGTGCTCACCATGGTGCGCAGTGGCTGGCGCGCGGTCGGCGTCGACCACGGCAGCCGACTGCCGGCGCTGTGGCCGCAGGCGGGCCGCGGTTCCCAGGGTTTCGCCCTGCGGGCCGCGCTGGCCGAGACGGTCGCTGGCCGCGTGCGATGAACGGAAGGTCCCCCTCATGATCGCCAGCCGGAACACCGGTCTGGTGGCGGCCGCCGCGACGCTGCTCGCCGCCGCGCCGCTGTCGGCCATCTTCCAGACCTGGACGTGGCTGATCCAGTGCGTGATAGCGGTCGCCGTGGTGGCCGGGGTCGCCGCGCTCACCCGGCTCGTCCGCGCGCCGCTCTGGGGTCAGGTGCTCGGCATGCTGGCCGCCCTGTTGCTCGCCCTGACCTGGCTGTTCCCCAGCGGCAGCGAGCTGCTGGGGATCCTGCCCACGCCGAGCACGATCGGGCACTTCGCCGACCTGCTCGCCGGCTCGGCGCAGGACATGCGCTCGTACGGCGTCGAGGTTCCGGACACCGATCCGCTGCTGTTCATCACCGTGCTCGGCGTCGGCGGGGTGGCCGTGCTGGTGGACGTACTGGCGGTGGGGCTGCGCCGGCCGGCGCTGGCCGGGCTGCCGATGCTCGCCATCTACTCGGTGCCGGTCGCCGTCTACGTGGACAGCGTCCCCCCGGTGCCGTTCGTGGTGGGCGCCGCCGGTTTCCTGTGGCTGCTGGTGACCGACAACATCGACCGGGTGCGCCGGTTCGGACGGCGGTTCACCGGCGACGGTCGGGACGTGGACGTGTGGGAGGCGTCGCCGCTGGCGTCCGCCGGCCGCCGACTCGCCGTGGTCGGCGTGGTGCTGGCCGTGGTGCTGCCGTTGGGGGTGCCCGGCCTGAGCGGTGGACTGCTCGACCGGATCACCGAGGGCACCGGCAACGGCAGCGGGAACGGGCGGGGGGTGGGCGGCTCGTCCGGCCGGATCGACCTGTTCGCGTCGCTCGCCGGCCAGCTCAACCAGTCCGAGGTGGTGGACCTGGTCAAGGTGACCACCTCGGAGCCGAGCCCGTTCTACCTCCGCTACGCGGTCGCCGACGAGCTGCGCCCGAACGGCTTCCAGGCCCGCCCGGCGAGTGGTCGGCCGGTCAACCGCGACCTGCCCAACCCGAACGAGCGGGTCGGCCCGGGCGTGCAGCAGGCCGAGTACCGGGCGACCGTCGAGGTGACCAAGAGCCTCAGCATGTCCCTGATGCCGGTGTACGCCGAGCCGGTGCGCACCGACGATCTGAACGGCAACTGGCTCTACGACCCCAACCAGCAGATCGTGTTCTCCAACCGGGAGAGTTCGCGGGGGCGCAAGTACTCGTTCGACTACGTCCGCTCGACGTACACCCCGGCGACCCTGCGGGCCGCGAAGCCGCTGCCGGCCGACCACCCGGTCCGTCGGCAGCAGACCGCCACCCCCGGGCCGGTGCCCGAGGTGGAGGAGCTGGTCCGGGGGTTGACCCAGGGCAAGCGGACCGACTACGACCGGGTGCTCGCCATCTACCAGCACTTCTCCGCGGACAACGGGTTCACCTACCGGCTCAGCACCGAGAGCGGCAGCAGCGGCCAGGACATCGTCAACTTCCTGACCAACAAGATCGGCTACTGCCAGCAGTACGCCGCCGCGATGGCCTGGCTGGTCCGGTCGGCCGGCATCCCGGCGCGGGTGGCGTTCGGGTTCACCAACGGCAGCCGGCGCGACGGTGACACGTACACGCTGACCAACCTCAACCTGCACGCCTGGACCGAGGTCTTCTTCGACGGGGTCGGCTGGGTGCCGTTCGACGCCACCCCCGCGTACGGCGTTCCCGGTGCCACCCGGTCGGCCTGGGCGCCGGACACCGACGCTCCCGAACCGTCCACCCCGGAGGCCGGCGCCACCGACAGCCCGAGCGGAGCGGACCCGTCAGCCGGGCCGGCCGGCCCGGACAACGCCGACCGGGACACCGACTCCGGACTCTCTCTGGGAGGTACCGAGCCGACCCAGCAGGCGCCGGTGTGGCCGTGGTGGGTGGCGGGCGTACTCGCGCTGCTGGCCCTGCTGGCGGTGCCGGCGCTGCGCCGTCGGGCGCTGCGCCGGCGGCGGGCCGGGCGGGCGGACGCCGCGACGGCCGCCACCGTGCCGGGCGACGGGTCGCCGGACGACGGCGCGCGCGTGATGGTGGTCGAGGCGGACGCGGGCCGCGCCCGCGCGGACGCCCACGCCGCCTGGGCGGAACTGCTCGACACCCTTGTCGACTACAAGGTGCGGGTGGACCGGACCGAGACGCCCCGGGCGACCGCGGACCGGCTGGTCCGGGACGCTCTCGCCGACGACACCGAGGCGATCGGGGCGGCACGGCTGCTCGGTCGGGCCGAGGAGCGGGCCCGGTACGCGCGGAGTCCGCTGACCGGTGAACCGCTGCCGACGGCGCTGCGCGCGGTCCGTGGCGCGCTCTCGTCCCAGGCGGACCGGCGGACCCGACTGCTCGCCGCCGTGCTGCCGCCCTCGGTGCTGCTGCGCTGGCGGATCGCGCTGGCGGACGCCTCCGGCCGGCTGGTGGCGCTGACCAGCCGGGTGCGCTACCGGCTGCTGCGCTGGAACCCGCGCCGCGTGCTGGCCGGTCGCGC
>NZ_JBYIRN010000052.1:0-13808 GCF_057708145.1 Micromonospora sp. bgisy143 | reverse complement strand
CGCCGATGGCTCTCTCGTCGACGAGCAGCCCCTTGAAGAACAGGCCGGGACCGGCACCCCCGGCACGGATCCCGCAACGGGATCCGTGCCGGGTGGGCCGATCAGATGAACGCGAGCGAGCTGAAGAACGCCGGGTAGCAGTCGACATAGATGTCGTAGACGCCGGGCGGCACGTGCACGGGACCCAGGGTGGTCCCGTTGGAGCACCGGGCGCTGACCGCGGTCGTCGGCTGGCCGGTGAGGGTGCAGCCCTGGAACACGATCAGCCACGGGTCGATGTACTGCCCGGCGTACGGGCAGGAGCCCGACATCACCGAGAAACCGCCGCCCTTCGCCGGTGCGGCGGCGGTCGCCGTCGACGTCCTGACGCTCAACGTGCCGGCGGAGCTCGCCGATGCCCGCTCGGCACCGACGGCGGCAACAGCCACGTCACCGCTCGGCGCGGGTGCCGCGACCGCCGCGGACGGCGCGGCCATGAACGCGGCGAGCATCGCCGTCGCGGCCAACAGCAGACTGGATGCGCGGAGAATGCCGGATCGTGCCCCGGCGGAGGGTCGACTACGCCATGTCATTACCAGAACCACCTCTCGAGTGCTGTGCCATCTGCGGATGCGGGGGGGCGCGTACCTGGTCGCGCCCGACCCGGCCGGGCCGTCGTTCGACGTCCATGGCGAAGCGTTCCAGGGTGCCGGTGGCCGGGTCTTCGTGACAGGGCGAGAACCGGGTCGCCGGCGTACCCCGGTTCTTGCGGATGTCCGCAAGGCTGTCCGGTCCGCGTCAACCGGGCGGCGTGACCGGAACGCATCGATTACCGTTGATCGGCATGGGCGGTCTGTTCAGCCTCTGGCGGCAGCGAGTGGCCGACAACGCCCGCCGGGCGGTGGACGCCTACCAGGAGGAGCTGCTGGAATACCGCAACCTCGCAGCCATGCCGCAGGTGCGGTCGGAGATGCTCGATTTCGCGGTCTTCCTCCGTCAGCGCACGGTCGACCTCGCGGCGGACAGCGCGCCGTTCCACTCGCAGGATCTGGACCTGATGGCCGCGATGGGCCGCCAGCGCGGCGAGAAGGGACTCACCCTGACCGCGCAGCGGCAGGTGCTGCTCGTGCACACCCGGCTGACGCTGCGTGAGGTGTACGAGGCGGCCGGCCCGAACGACATCGCCGCGACGATGCACACGCTCGCCTGGCTGGCTCCTGCGGGACTGGCCGCCCAGGGCGCGTACACCCGGGGCTGGATCGAGGGGCAGCGGCGCACGCTGGCGACCGCCGCCCAGGTGCGGCTGCTGACGGTGATGCTGCTGGCCGGCGACGACAGCGCGACCGACCTGGCGCGCGGCCTGCACATGCCGGTCCCCGACCACGTCGTCGCGACGGTGGTCCGGGTGGCCGGCGGGTCGCCCGGGCCGGACCAGGCGGCGCGGGACGAGTTCGCCGGCGCGCTGCTGAAGACACACTGGATGCCGCTGAGCTGGCCGGAGCCGCACGAGGTGGTCGCGCTGATCCCCAGCTCGCCGGGCGGCCGGCAGCCGGCGATCGAGCGCGGGCTCGCGCTGGCCCGCGACGTGGCGTCGATGACCGGCCGGCCGTGCGCGGCCGGCACCGCGCCTGGGCGGGTACGCGCGTTCGGCGACGCCGTGGCGCTGGCCCGGCAGGTCAGCGAGGTCGCACCGGTGCGGGCCGTGCCGTGCCACGCGTACACGGTCACCGACGTCTTCGCCGAGCTGGGAGCCGCCCGGCTGACGGAGGTCGGGCAGTGGCTTCAGGTGGTGGCGGCGCAACTCGACGCCGGCCCCGACCTGGTCGCCACGCTGGACGCCTACTACCAGCACGACATGAACCGGCTCGACACCGCGGCCGCGCTGTGCATCCACCCGCGCACGCTCGACTACCGGCTGACCCGGGTGCGCGACCTGACCGGGCTGGAGCCGGGCTCTACTCGCGGCGTACGCGTGCTGAGCACCGCCGTCGCCCGGATCCTCGCCGGTTAGATCAGCGGCCGGCGAGGAGCTTTCGATGCGCTTCGATCGAACCTGAATGCTCTCCGGCTTGGGCCCGCATCGAGGGATGCAGCCCACGTCAAGCGAACTCCGTTACCGCCAGCGTTACCACAAGATCACACATGATCTTCTATATCCGCTGGTGAATACCAGTCGGGACGGCCGGATTCGAACCGACGACCCCTTGACCCCCAGTAGTCCGGTGGTCCAGCGGCGTGCTCAGGCACGTTCTCCCAGGTCGCGTGAAGTGTAAACCAGCCGAGTAAAGGAGTCATCGCACCACTCCCCCGCCTCATGCCTGGGGCGCCGAGCACCGCATCAGCGGACGTCCTGGCCGTTGCGGCTGCACGACGCCGACGGTGAGGCAAAGACGCTGAGCTGGGGTAGGCTGGCCGATCTGACCGCGTATCAGCAGGAAGCCGCCGCCCGCGAACGCGGTCTGGAGACGGTAATCGCGGCCCTTTGTACGAAGAACACCGACCTTAACACCCTGCTCGGCGAAGCCCGGATCGGCGCCGCAGCGGCCGACGCCCGCGCCGACAGCGTCGAGGCGTTACACCCAGCTACTCACCGTCCTGTCCGACCGGCGCAACGCAGCGCCGCATTGAAAGGCCCCGCCGAATGACCTCGACGGCACCCACATCGTCGTTCCGGCCGCTGTGGCTGGCCGTCTTCGTCCTCGCCGCCGCGGCGGTCGGCGCGGTGGCCGGGCCGCTCGCCGTCGCCGGCAGCCCCAACGTGCCCACCGCCATCCTTACCGACACCGTCGCGCTGCTACTCGCCTTAGCGCATTACCTGTCCGGCAGCTCCCGGTGACACTGGGCACCGCCCCGGTGCGGTATCAGCCGAACGCCGACAACACGGTGCTGCGCGACGTGCTGCACCGGCTGTGGGACTACCGGTGCTACGCCTGCGGAACACCCAAAGATTTCACCGACGTCCAGATCGACCACCTAATCGCACGGAACCTGACCCCCGCCAACCGCGCCACCGTGCTGCACCGCTACGGACTGCCGCCCAGGTTCGACCTCGACCGGCCGGCGAACCTCGCCCCGATCTGCGGCGACTGCAACCGTAAGAAGAGCAACCACCACGCCCCGACGATCACCCTGATCCTCGGCATGCACCTGGACAAGGCCCGCAAGCTCGAGCCCCGGGTGGACGCCGCAGTCCGCGGCTTCGCTGCCGGCAACCGGATTGGCAGCTACCTGCGCCGCGTCAACGCCGACAGCCTGCACGACAGCTCGGCCCGGACCGCGTTCCTGCGCCATGCGCCAGCGATCGTGCAGAAACTGGCCCTCACCGACCCGGCCGGCGTCGACTTCTTCACCGCTGACCACCTGCACGTCGAGCTGGAGTCCTTCGCGGTCCCGGTCGCGCTGACCCTCAACCAGCGGGGTCGCAGTGCCATGACGGTGCTGGCCGAGATCATCGGGTGCCCACTGGCCGACGCCCTGCGCAGCGGGGTGCACACTTTGGTTGGCGCGGTCGCCGAGCAGGCCCGTGGTTCCATCGAGAGCGTAAATCTGCCGAACGGTCCGGTGAACGCCGAAGAACCGCAGTGCGACGACCTCGACCTGACCATCGACGAGGTCGACTTCCGCCGTGCGAACGACGATCTGACGATTACCTTCGACGGTGCGTTCTCCGGTCACTTCTCCGGCTCTGTGGTCTTCGACGCCCCGGGCGGTGACGGTCTGATGGTTTCCTCGGCGGACAGTGAGGTCGCCGGCCGGTTTGCGTTGTGGGCCAGCTGGCAGCTCGGAGCCGCGGGCGGGCCACCGGCCGAGTCGTCCGCGGAAGTCACACACTGGGCGCGAAGCAGCGTGCTGATCTGATCCGAGTCGGCAGCGCCCAAGGCACGGGCGACTCGAATCGTCGCCCGGGACGCTGGCGGCCGGTTCCTGCCACCGGCACCGCGGCGTTTTTGTCGTACCTCGATGCGACGATGGGTAGTCGTCGGCGCGGCGGTCGACGGCACACCCCACGGCCCTGTCCTTCGACGAGGTGTTGCTCTTGAATCCGCGGCCCGGCCCGCCACAGCTGGCATTCAACTTCCTACCCGTCACTTTCACCGCGGCCACGTTCGACGGCGGCGAGGTGCCCTATACCTCCCCCGAGCAGTTGTCCGCACTGCGCGTCAAGCTTGTCGACAGTCACGTCGTCACCAGGATCCGGGACTCGATCAAGTGCATCCCGATCGTTGACGGCGCTGACCCGTACGGCACCCCGACGACCTATCACCTGCGGGAGCACAAGCCGCTGACGATGCGGCTGGCGGAGCAGGCGCTGCTGCGTGCGGTCCGCGGCTGGGGGTACCAGCTGCGCAAACGGCAGCCGGTCACCTTCGTGTCCCGGTTCGCCGGTAAGGATCTGCTCGAGCCGCTCGTGGGTGAGCACCGCCCGCAGGCGCTCGGCCGGTTGCACGTCTACCCCCAGTTCATCTTGGATGCCCGGACGATGGGCCCATCCGACCGGCCGGGTGTGATCGTCGGCGTCAAGACCCGCCGCGAGATCGACCTGACCGTCGCGGAGCTGCTCGAGCTGGGGGTCGGTGTGCTCGGTCAGTACGTGCTCGCCAATCCCGGCACGATGGTCACGGAGCCGGACATGGATCCGTGGGCGTACCGGCGCGCGGCCGGGGCAGTGGAGCGGGTGCACGGCAGCGACCTGATCCTGCGCGACGCTCCCGGTGCAGACACCATGGACGCGAGCCAGGCGTGGCTGGAGGGCAGGCTGGAGACCTTCCAGGACGTCCTGCGCACGCTGGCCGGCACCGACGGCGCCCGCATCCAGCGGGAACTCGACCAGGCGGCCTTCGAGTTGCTAGGCGCCTTTGGCCGCTACGAGAAGACGATCGACATCGCCACCCGGCTCGGTAAGCACGGGCCGCTGCTGCTGGCCAACGGGCTGGCCGCCACCATCGAGCAGCCGGTCGGTTCGAGCAACGGGCGCTCGGTACAAAGTGTGCGGTACCAGTCGCCGACGTTCCGGTTCGACCAGGCCGGCGACAAAACCGACTACAAGCTCGAGCGTGGCCTGACCACGAATGGACCGTTCGACGTCGAGTTCTTCGCGAACAAACGACCCCGGATCGCGGTGATCACACCGCGCGAGCACAAGGGCGTCGTCGAGAACTTCATCAACCAGCTGCTGCACGGCGTACCGGGGCAGAACCCGTTCAGCCAGGGGTTCATCCGCAAGTACCACCTGGCCAGCTGCGACGTCTCGGTGCACCCTTTCGATGGCGGTCCGCTAGACGCCGACGCCTACCGGCACGCCTGCCGGGCGGCGCTGCAGGCCGGCGCCGTCGACCTGGCCATCGTGATCACCAGCGAGGCGCAGACCCACCTGGCCGGCGACGACAGTCCGTACCTGGTGGCGAAGTCCACGTTCATGGGGCACGGCGTGCCGGTCCAGGAGGTCAAGATCGAGACGGTGCGGCTGCCGAAGCTCGCCGTCCCGCTCAACAGCATCGCGCTGGCCTGCTACGCCAAGCTGGGCGGGATCCCGTTCGTGATCGCCGCGCCCCGCGCCCTGGCGCAGGAGCTGGTTATCGGAATCGGCAGCGCCCACGTCAAGGCCAGCCGGCTCACCGAGCCGGAACGGGTCGTGGGTATCACCACCGTTTTCTCCGCCGACGGCACCTACCTGCTTTCGAACGCCTCCCGAGAGGCCGACTACGCCGACTACCCGCGAGAGCTGCTGCGCTCGCTCACCGAGTGCATCGAGGACATCAAGAACCGCAACGCCTGGCAGCGCGGCGACGGCCTGCGCCTGATCTTCCACGTGTTCAAGCCGCTCAAGGATGTCGAGGCGATCGCGGTCAAGCAGTTGGTGGAACGGCTCACCCGCGACTACGCGTCGGTCGAGTTCGCGTTCGTCCACGTCAGCAACGACCACGAGCTGGTGATGTTCGACCGGGCGAGCGCCGGCATCGCCACCCATGGCGGCGCGGTTAAGGGCCGGTTCGTCCCGGAGCGCGGGCACGCCGTCGCGATCGGACGGCGCGAGATGCTGCTGGCCGTCGGTGGCCCCTACGATCTCAAGAGCGCCACCCACGCGATCCCCAAGCCGCTGCTGCTCAAGCTGCACGCCGAGTCGACGTTCACCGACATCGAGTACCTCGCCCGGCAGGCCTACCGGTTCACCAGCATGTCATGGCGCACGATGTACCCCTCGCGGCTGCCGGTGACCATCCAATACTCCGATCTGATCGCCGAGCTGCTCGGCCAGTTGCGGCACGTGAAGAACTGGAACGCTGACGCGATCGTCACCCGCCTGCGCGGCAGCCGGTGGTTCCTGTGACCGCCCCGGACCCTGGCGCGCTTGTGCCGGTGGGCTCCCTGCTCGGCGATCAGCTCCGGGCCCTGCAGGAGCCGCTGCTGCGGGCCAACCTGCCCGGCAACCTCGACGGACTGCTCGCCCATCACCTGCTGGGCGGGCGTCACCTCGGATTCCGCTGGAACGTCGATCCGCTGACGCCGGCGTGGCTGCGCGATAACACGCACCGATTCATCCAAGCCGCGGGTCTGGCCGTGCTCGGCTACGGCCTGACTGCGTTCCCGGGCGAGCAGAGCCCGGCGGCCCAGGAACTGCTGATCGACGGCATGGCCGAAGTGATGCGCCGCAGCCCCTTCCAGAGCGATGGGGTGACCTTCATCAACGACCCCGGCCAGCTCGTCGGCCTAGCCCTGGCGGCCAACGCCGTGGCGGCCGAGGCATCCCAGGTCCGCACCTGGCTGAGAACAGTGCTGCAGGACGCCCGGCTACGCCCGCCGACCCTGCTGCTCCAGCTGTTTCAGGAGTACGCTCGCCATCTGCTCGACCTGGACCCGGCGGCCCGGCCGGCCCTGGACGGCATCGACGACCCGGTAGAGCTGGCCGCGCTGCACTGGGTCCTGACCCTGCCGCCCCGCCCCGCGGCCGGTGGCCCCGACCAGCTGCGCCTGCTGCATTCCCGTCTGATCAACGCGATCCTGCTCGGCGGGCCGCGCCCGGTCGCCGCGTGGCGGTCGGCGCTGTTGATCGAGGCCGCCACTCGCATCGTCACCAGTAGCATCGACGATCAGCTGCTCAGCCTCAACCACGTGGGCGTGCTGCTGAGCCGGTTCGAGGACGCGATGCGCCACTGGCGCTACGACACCGCCGGCGAGCGGCCCATCCGATGGCAGATCACCTCCGAACGCGAGGTACAGGACATCCTCTGGATGATGCTGCGGCCGGTCTTCCCCGACCTCGTCGACGAGGAGACCCTCCGCAAGATCGGGCACAGCACGTACCGGGCCGACTTCGGCATCCCGTCGCTCGGCCTGCTGATCGAGGTCAAGTACGCCCGGAAGGCCAGCGACTTCAAGGAGTTCGAGCAGCAGATCTTCATTGACTACGTCGCCTACCTGACCGGCAACGGCCCCTACCGCAAGCTGGCCGTGTTCATCTACGACGAGTCCGGTTCCGTCCAGGAGTACGGCACCACCCGCCGTGCCCTATTGGAACGGCCTAACATCACCGACGTCGTCATCGTGTCCCGGCCGAGCCACGTGCCGGTCCCCACCCGTCAGTCCCGCTCACGCCGGTCCGGCTCCCGACCGTAACGGTCGTCCGGTAATCCCGCTGCGCAGCGCAATCCGCGCCGTCGGCACATTTTCGACCGACAGAGCCGGTGGAGTCATCCCGCGATGGCCCTCCGCCTGTCTCGACCGAATCGGTGCGGGAGGAGGTACCCACAGCCGGGCTCATCGGTGGGAAGCACCGTGGACAGGGACCCAGCTCGCGGCGGTGCTCGCCGCGCTGTCCGGCATCCTGGTTCCTGACTCGGTACAGTTCCTGCACCGAAAATCTTGCCCACGGAAGGACACGTGCGCGGTTGGACACCGTTGACTTCCGGAACTGGTGCACCCTCGGTGCACTCGTGTCCATCGGCAGCCACCACGCTGGCGTCATCGAGTCATTCGACGACGCCACTGGCATCGCTACCCTTGCCGCCGCGCTGCCCGGCGCGTACGCCGACTCCGGGTCCCTCGCCCTCATCGCCCACCGGCTTGGGAAGGACGGGGTGGCCAAGTTCCTCAGCAACAAGCTGCCGACCAAGGCATCTGCACGGTCCGGGGACATGGGTGAGATCCTTGCGACGGCGTACCTGCATGAAGAGCACGGATGGGTGGTCGGACCGAGCCGGCTCATCCAACGCGACCATCAGCAGTGGGCGATGCGCGGCGACGACGTGCTGGGCGCGAAGCTCGACACGGCGGGCAAGGCGGTGATCATCAAGGCGGAGGCCAAGAGCCGCGTCACCCTCGCCAAAGCCACCGTCACGGAGGCCCGCAACGGTCTGGCGCGGGAAATGGAGATGCCCTCGGCACATTCGCTCACCCAGTTCGCCGAGCGGCTGCTGTCGACAGCCGATGCCGAGGTCGGCGAAGCCGTGCTGATGCTGCAGCTGCTCGACGAGGTCCGTGCCAACCGGGTCAGCCACCTGATGTTCCTGTTCACTAGCAACGACCCCGGCAAGCACGTGACCGCTGACTTGCAGGCGTACACCGGCGCTGTCGCGCAACTAACCATCACGCTGCGGGTACACGGCCACAAGAAGTTCATCACCGACGCCTACGAGCTGGTGGTCACCGATGGCGCGTGAGGCGCAGCGCCTGGCACAGCTGCTGACGATGGCCACTGACGCCGGCTTCCGCGGCCGGCTCCTGGCCCGTGGGCAGGCCCAATCAATGATCCGCCGCGAAGGGGTCCTGCCTGCGGGCGCACCTACGTTCAGCGCCTTCCTCGACGCCGACCTGCTCAACTACGGATACGCTTTGCTGTCGACCAGCCTTGGCTTGCTGGAGGCGGCCGAGGACGACACGACGGGACAGCTGACCCTCACCCGGGAAGGGTTCATCCAGAGCTCGTACGCCATCGAGGCTGCCACCCGCAACGCAGCCCCAGGACCCGAGCTGGTGTTTCATAACCTCGTCGCCGGGGCGGCCAGCCACCTCGCCGGCTACGCCGCCCGCGCGTACTCGCTGATTCACGCGAGCCGCGCGTCGGGCCGGCTCACGCCGATGGAGCACACCCTCGCGGACTTGCTCATGCGCGACTTGTCCGCTATCGACCAGCGGACCCGCCGGCTGCGGTCGTCACCTGAGGTCTCCGACGAGGCCATGCTGTCCGCCTTCACCGCACCCGACGTCGACCCGGACGACCCGGATGTCCTGAACGACCTGGAAAACGCAGCTGATCAGGTCGGGCCCGTCGTGCTGCTGCTTAGCGAGAACTACCTCTCCGCGGTTTCGGCCGCCCTGTTCGCCATCGAGATTGGCAGCCGCGCCCTGCTCGACGCCGCGCTGCAAGACCTGCAGCTCGGGGAACAGGCGTCTTCGGACGTCAGCGCGCCCGGGCCGTGGTGGGTGTACCGCCTGACCCGGCACCTGCTCGGCGAGCTGTTCGACACCAGCCTGCAGACGACGATTCCGCAGCCCCCGCCGCTCGGAGCCGCCGCTGACCGTGCCGGCCGGTGGCGCGAGCTTCGGGAGACCTTCGTCGCGTCGCTGCTGGCCCGCGAACGCGCCGAGATTGACCTGTGGCCGTCGCAGCTGCATGTCGTCCACCGGATCTTCCAGGACTCGCGGGATCTCGTCGTCGCGCTACCGACCAGCGCCGGCAAGACCCGAATCGCCGAACTGGCGATCCTGGCGTGCCTCGCCCAAGGCCGCCGGACGGTGTACGTCACCCCGTTACGTGCCCTGTCCGCGCAGACCGAGCACGTTCTGACCCGGACCTTCGCCCCGCTGGGCATCCGGGTCTCATCGCTGTACGGCAGCATGGGCACCAGCGACGTCGATGAGGACACCCTGCGCTCCGGTGAGGTCGTCGTCGCCACCCCGGAGAAGCTGGACTTCGCGCTGCGATCCGACCCGTCCGTGCTCGACGACGTCGGCTTGATCGTGCTGGATGAGGGACACATGATCGGCGCCTCCGAGCGCGAGGTCCGCTACGAGGCCCAGATCCAGCGCCTGCTGCGCCGCGCCGACGCCGCGACCCGGCGCATCCTGTGCCTCTCGGCGGTGTTTCCCTCCGGCAACGACCTCGACGACTTCGTCGCCTGGATCACCGACGATGAGCCGGACGGCCTGCATCGCGAAGGCTGGCGCCCGACCGGGCAGCGGTTCGGGCTCGTCGAGTGGCGCGGCGACCACGCCAGGTTGACGATCACTCTCGGCCCGGAACAGTCGTTCATTCCTCGCTACTTCGAGGCCAAGAAACCGCGCCCACCGCGCCGCAAGCTGTTCCCTGCCGACCAGGGTGAGCACATCATCGCCACGGGATGGCGGCTGGTCGAGGAAGGCCAGACCGTCCTGGTCTTCTGCCCGCAGCGCAACTGGGTCGAACCTTACGCCCCAAAGATCATCGATCTGTACGGTCGTGGTCTGATCCCGTCTGTGCTGCCGGACGGCGTCGATCTCAGCGACGTGCTAACCGTCGGCGCCGAGTGGTTCGGCCCCGACCATCCCATCCTGCGCTGTCTTGAGCTCGGCGTAGCCATCCACCACGGAGCGCTGCCGGGGCCGTTCCGGCGCGAGGTGGAACGGCTCCTGCAACGCGGCAGTTTGAAGGTCACCATCGCCTCGCCGACACTGGCCCAAGGGCTGAACCTGTCCGCCTCGGCCGTGCTCTTTCACAGTCTGCACCGCAGCGGGGAGCTGCTCAAAGGATCCGAGTTCGCCAACGTGATCGGACGGGCCGGCCGGGCATTCGTCGACACCGAAGGTCTCGTCCTCTACCCGATTTTCAAGACCGGTGCCTGGCGGCGCCAGGAATGGCTCGGGCTGACCCAGGGCGACGGTGGCCGGCCGCTGCAGTCCGGGCTCATCGGCGTCGGTGTCGCCTTGGTCCGGCAGCTGGTCACCGCCTACGGGCTGGCCTCCGTCGAACCGGTGCTCGCCTACCTCACCGGCGGCCTGGACTGGTCGCTGCCCGTGCTGTCCGCCGGCACCGCTGACGAGCAGGCCGCCGCGGCGGCGGGCTGGCGGTCAAACCTGGCGCTGCTCGACATCGGCATCCTGAGCATCGTCGGTGACGGCGACCAGGACCTCGTCACGGACGCGGCGACGCAGTTCCTCACCGATGCGCTGCGTGACTCATTGTTCGAGCGTCAGCTGCGCCGCTATGACGACACCGCCCAGGCCGTCCTGCGCGAAGTCGTCTTCAGCCGGACCCGGCACCTGTGGCGCACGTCGACGGCCTCGCAGCGCCGAGGCTGGTATCTGGCCGGACTGGGCGCGCAAGCAGGATCCGAGCTCGCGCAGGTCTCGGGGCATATCGTCGCGTTGGCCGGCCAGGCCGAAACGGCACTCCTCGGCGACGACCACGAGCAAGCCGGCGACCTGATCACCCAGATCGCCGACGTCGTGTTCGCAGTGCCGGCGTTCGGACCGGAGAACCCGGTCGACAACCGCGACACGGTGCTCCGGCACTGGGTTCACGGACTGGCCCTCAGCGAGGTGCCGGGTGACCGGGTCCAGATCGCGCAGTTCATCGAAGCCGACGTCATCTACCGGCTGGTCTGGGGGATGGAGGCAGCCCGCGTCTATGAGACCGCCCAGGACAACGCCGACGCCACCGCCCTGCTGGGCACTGCGGTCACCGCGATCGAGACGGGCACCTTTCATTTGCCGGCCTCGGTCCTCATCCGCTCCGGATTCGACTATCGCCTCGCCGCCATATCGGCGGTGACCAGCACTGGCGCCTCCTTCGACACGGTGGCCGGCATGCATCACTGGATCGACAACCTCGACCTCGCCCACGCGCTGAGCCCGCAGTGGCCGACACCCGAGTCGCGGTCGGCGTGGGAGGCGTTTGCGAACCCCACACGGACCCGCCGCGCACACCGGTGGCGCCGGCAGACTGTGGTCGTCCCCGACGTCGTCTGGCACGTGGCGGCACCGGATCCCGAAACGTGGCTACGGGTGACCGACGCGGACCCGGGAAAGATCGACATCTGGTCGACGGGTTTCGACCTGCTGGGCGAGGCGTCGGTTCGCCTCGTGCCGCAGCGGCACGGGGTGCTGCGCGCCCGGCGCATGCCCGTCGGTACTGGGATCGTGCTGCACTATCAGGGCCCCGAGGAGGTATCACCATCGCCGGCGGGCGCACCGCTGCCCTCGTGAGACAAGCGGCTGCGCCGCCTGCGGCCGTACGGTCCGTGCCGGCACCGAATGGTTTGGTGCCGGCAGCGCCTGTCGTAGCCGGCGGAGCTAGTGCCTCGTCATGTAGCCGGCGATCCGTCGTGTCCGCCTCCCCCGCCGGGAACGAACTGGCGAACGTGGCGTCCGGACCGTCGCCGTTGAACGCGGTGCCGGACATGCGGACGACCGCGAAATGGATCGTGCCGCCACAGCAGCGGTTGGCTCGCTCCTGCTCGGCGCTGGACCGTTCACCGCGATCGGGAAGGTCACCACCCTCAGCGACGCATGGTGGGCATTCCTCGCCCTGGTCGTGGCACTGGCAGGCGTCGGCATCGGCATCTGGTTCACCGCCGATCGCTCACTCCGCCAATCACCACGCTGGCCATGCTAGGCGACCCAGAGCTGGACAAGCTCCGGTCCCGGATCGCCACCGACCGGACGCCTTCTTCGGGCCATTTGGAAACACCGCCGCCGGGCTGCGGGCGGGCATCACCACACACGCATCCGCAGCAGCTGAGATCGTGACCCTTTTCAGCCGGGAGACGGATCCGACCAACCGGACGGTGCTTGAGCAAGCCCTGTGGGACGCCCACGCCAACGAGGCCCCCTCCCGACAGTCGCAGCGGCGGCTGCTGAAGTTCATCCACGTCTGGCAGATCCGCAAGGCCCTCGTCGGGCACGCATGATCACTATCGCGGCGATGCCCGTAGTCGCATTGGGCGCGGTGATCTTCCTGCTCGTCAGCGTCGACCGGCCAAGGAGGACCCGAAGCCGGCTTCGAGCCCGTCCGCGTCCATAGGTCCCTGACGCCACGAGCCGGTGCCCCACCGCTCCTCCAGCTTGACGCGCGCCCGTAGCAGTCCGTCCACGCCAGCGGCGACCGCTAACCACTGCGCCACCGAACGCACGCGGCGGCCGACGCGCTGCTCAGCCCTTGACCCCGACAAGGTCGTTGCCTCTACCTGCGCACGCCCAGGCATGCCAATTTGTGAGCGGGAAGCTCGCATCCCGTTTGGCCGAAAATCGTCCACCGTTAAGCGGTCCAGCGACGGCCATAACGAGGCCAGTGCAGTACGCCTGCCAGGCGATTCACAGCGGAGGCAACCAAGACCGGCTCGCTAAACCACCCGAGTTAAGGGTTCCAGCAGCGCCTGACGCGCCGCCGCATCGAGCCAAAACATAAGCTGAGGGCTTCCGCAAGTCGTTAACCTGCGGAAACCCTCTCGCTGTCGGGACGGCCGGATTCGAACCGACGACCCCTTGACCCCCAGGACGTAGCGGTAGACGTTGGCGCACGTCAGCCACGAACTACTGGGCGGCGAGGCGTCGGCTGGGGTGCGGTCCGTGAGCGTCTCGGCGGGACGTGTGGTCCCCGGGTGGTCCCCGTTCGATCGAGCCGGGTCAGTAGCACGGCGGGCCATCAACTCACGACCTCTTCGTCCCGAACAAGGTCAAGTGCCATGTATGACATGGGCGTCTGGCTATTCATACTGGCCAGGGCTTCGGTGCTCGTCGGTCTGACGAGGTGCGGGAACCGTCCCTCTGCAAGATCGTCTCCCCGTTCTCTCCCAAACGGATGGGCCTGTGCATGGTTCCTGCCGGTGCTGGCTTCCCGTCGCGCAGGCTCCGTC
>NZ_JBYIRN010000051.1:0-14716 GCF_057708145.1 Micromonospora sp. bgisy143 | reverse complement strand
GCGCGGGGGCAATAACTTCATGATCAACGGGAAAGGCGGGGCGGGGCCGGTGGGGGGCGGGTTAGGCGGCGGAGAAGACGCCTTGGCGGAGGACCGGCACCACATCGGACACGCCCACCTGGACGGCGATGTCGACGTCGGCCTCGAAACCGCCCTCGGTCAGCTCCCGACCGGAGACGCTGCCGCGTACCGCGGCGGGTACGTCCGGGGTGCTGGCCAGCGCGGCGAGCGCCATGGCCGCCTCCACGGAGAGACCGCCCGGCACCCCGGACAGGGCATCCAGCACGCTCGCCGCGCCGAGTTGGTCTTCGACCGAGGGGCGCAGCGACCCGTCCGGCCACCGCTCTCCCGAGGCGACCACGCCGATCGGGGCGTCCGTCGTCCCGTACCCCTGGCGGCGCAGCCAACGCCCGACGGCGCGTGCGTTGCGCAGGCACGCCGCGACCACCGGCAGTCCGGTGGCGCTGGCGGCGGCGCTGATGGCCGAGCCGTTCGGCGAGGGCAGCACCAGGTCCGCGACCACCGGCGCGGCGCTCAACGCGGCGGGTGAGAGCGACCAGGGGTGGTCGGCTGTCACCCGGCGGCGTCCGACCGCCGCGACCGCGCCGACCCGCAGCGCGTACTCGGCGGCCTGCTCACCCCACGGGAAGGGGTGCACCCGCATGCCCCGGGCGACCGCCACCTCCACGGCGGTGGTGAACGAGAGCACGTCCACCACCACCAGCGCCGCGCAGACCCGGCCGAGTTCGGCCGCCCCGGTCAGGCCCCAGTCGAACCTGGCGCCTGACCCGGGCTGGCCGTATACGGCCGCCGCCAACGCCTCAGCGCTCGTCAGGCGACGACTCGGTGGCACCGGACTCAGACTCGGACGGCTGCTCCGACCCGATCGGGTCGACAGCCCCGGTCTGCGGGGACGGGCCGGCCGAGGCGATCGGCTCGGAGAGCACCTCCGCCGGGTCCACCGGCTCGGCCGGGTCGCCCGGCAGCGGCACGGCCTCGACCGCGCCCGCCACGCCGGCAGCCGGGGCGGGCACCTCGGCGACGGCCGGCTCCCCGGTCGCGGCAGCGGCCGGCTCGGACGCCTCGACCGCGGCGGTGCCACCGAAGAGGCGCGGCAGCGTCTCGGTGTGCGCGGCGCGCAGCTCGTCCAGGCTGACCCGGAACTGCCCGTGCACCTCGAGAGCGCCGCCGGACGGGTCGGTGACACCGATCAGCTCGAACGGCACGCCCCGCTCGGCGCAGAGCGCCGCGAACGCCTTGTCGTGGCCACGCGGCACCGACACCAGCGCCCGGGTGGCGGACTCGCTGAACAGGTAGACGAAGGGCATCGAGCCCTCGGCGAACTGCTCCGGCACCGCGATCCGGGCACCGACACCACGCCGCAGGCAGGACTCGACCAGGCTCTGGGCGAGACCACCGTCGGACAGGTCGTGCGCCGAGCTGAGGTGGCCCACCCGGGCGGCCTCGGCCAGGAGGTCGGCCAGCGCCTTCTCGCGGAGCAGGTCGACCTGCGGCGGGATGCCGCCGAGGTGCTCGTGCGTCACCCAGGCCCACTCCGAGCCGGACAGCTCCACGTTCGTCTCACCGAGCAGGTAGAGCTGGTCGTGGTCGCCGCCGGGACGCGGGACGAAGCCCATCGGCACCCGGTCGGCCACGTTGTCCAGCACGCCCAGCACGCCGACCACCGGGGTCGGGTGGATGGCCGCCGCGCCGGTCTGGTTGTAGAAGCTGACGTTGCCGCCGGTGACCGGGATGCCCAGCTCCAGGCAGCCGTCCGCGAGGCCGCGCACGGCCTCGGCGAACTGCCACATCACGCCCGGGTCCTCCGGCGAGCCGAAGTTGAGGCAGTTGGTGACGGCGATCGGCTTCGCGCCGGTCACCGCCACGTTCCGGTACGCCTCGGCGAGCGCCAGCTTGGTGCCGTGGTACGGGTCGAGCCGGGCGTACCGGCCGTTGCCGTCGACCGACAGCGCCACACCGAGCCCGGTCTGCTCGTCGATCCGGATCACGCCGCCGTCCTCCGGCTGCGCGAGCACGGTGTTGCCCAGCACGTAGCGGTCGTACTGCTCGGTGACCCAGGTCTTGTCGGCCAGGTTCGGCGACGCGATCATGCGCAGCAGGGTCTCCCGCAGCGCGTCCGGGTCGGCCGGGCGGGGCAGCGTCTCGGCCCGGTCGGCCTGCAGCAGGATCAGGTCGGCCGGCTCACGCATCGGCCGGGCGTAGACCGGGCCGTCGTCGACGAGCGAACCCGGCGGCACGTCCACGACGAGGTGGTCCCGCCAGGTGATCAGCAGGCGACCCGGGCGGCCGTCCGGCTCCGGTGCGGTGACCTCGCCGATCGCGGTGGCGAGCACGCCCCACTTCTCACAGGTCTTCAGCACCGCGTCGAGCTTGTCCGGCTCGACGACCAGCAGCATCCGCTCCTGGGACTCGCTGGCCAGGATCTCGTGCGGGTCCATCGAGGGCTCGCGCAGCGGGACCCGCTCCAGCCAGACCCGCATGCCGGTGCCGGCCGCCGCGGCGGTCTCGGTGAGCGCGCAGGTCAGCCCGGCGCCGCCCAGGTCCTGGATGCCGACGACGAGCTGGCCGTCGTACAGCTCCAGGCACGCCTCGATCAGCAGCTTCTCCGTGAACGGGTCACCGACCTGCACGGCGGGGCGACGCCCCTCGCTGTCCTCGTCGAAGGTGGCGCTGGCCAGCACCGACACGCCGCCGATGCCGTCCCGGCCGGTCTTGGCGCCCATCAGCACGACCACGTTGCCGGGGCCGGCGGCGGCCTTGTTCTGCAGGCGGTCCACCGGCAGCACGCCCAGGCAGAGCGCGTTGAGCAGCGGATTGCCCTGGTACGACGGGTCGAAGACCAGCTCGCCGCCGATATTGGGCAGGCCGAGGCAGTTGCCGTAGCCGCCGACGCCGGCGACCACGCCGGTGAGCACCCGGGCGGTGTCCGGGTGGTCCGCGGCACCGAAGCGCAGCGGGTCCATGACCGCGACCGGGCGGGCGCCCATCGCGAGGATGTCCCGGACGATGCCGCCGACGCCGGTCGCGGCGCCCTGGTACGGCTCGACGAAGCTCGGGTGGTTGTGCGACTCGACCTTGAAGGTCACCGCCAGCTTGTCGGAGACCTGCACGACACCGGCGTTCTCACCGATGCCGGCGAGCAGGCGGTCGCTCTGCGGGGCCTTCTCACCGAACTGACGCAGATGCACCTTGCTCGACTTGTAGGAGCAGTGCTCGCTCCACATGATCGAGTACATGGCCAGCTCGGACTGGGTGGGTCGACGGCCGAGGATCTGCCGGATCCGGTCGTACTCGTCGTCGCGCAGGCCCAGCTCGGTGTACGGCTGCAACTCGCCCGGGGTGCCGTCGGCACGCGGCACGGTGTCCACGCCGTCGGTCCAGTCGGCGGTCGCCGGCTGCGCGGGAGCGGCCGCCGGGGCGGTGGGCTGCGCCGGCGGCTCGGTCGGTTGCGCCGGGGCGGAGTACGCCTCCGGAGTGTCCCGTACCGGGTCCGGATGGGTGGTCATGACCTCTCCTCGCTGCGCTCGTGCCCGCCGGGCCGGCGGTTGAGCTGACCGATGCTCACGCTGGGGTCCCCACCAGGTGCTTGAGGACCGAGGTGAAGAAGCCGAGGCCGTCCAGCGAGGGGCCGGTGAGCGCCTCCACCGCGTGCTCGGGGTGCGGCATGATGCCGACAACGTTGCCGGCGGGGTTGGTGATCGCGGCGATGTCGCGCTGCGACCCGTTCGGGTTACCGCCGACGTAGCGGGCGACGACCCGACCCTCGGCTTCGAGCTGGTCCAGCGTCGCGGTGTCGGCGACGTAGCAGCCCTCGCCGTTCTTGACCGGGATCAGCACCTCCTGGCCGGCCTGGAACGCGTTGGTCCACGCGGTGCCGGCCGACTCGATGCGCAGGACCTGGTCCCGGTTGCGGAAGTGCAGGTGCTGGTTGCGGGTGAGCGCGCCCGGCAGCAGGTGCGCCTCGCAGAGGATCTGGAAGCCGTTGCAGATGCCGAGCACCGGCAGACCGCCCTGGGCGGCGTCCACGATCGTCTCCATCACCGAGGCGAACCGGGCGATGGCGCCGCAGCGCAGGTAGTCGCCGTAGGAGAAGCCGCCGGGCAGGACGACGGCGTCCACCCCGTGCAGGCTCTCGTCGCCGTGCCAGAGCCGGACCGGCTCGGCGCCGGCGATCCGGACGGCGCGGGCCGCGTCCCCGTCGTCGAGCGAGCCGGGGAAGGTGACCACACCGACCCGGGCGGTCACGAGCGGGCGTCCGCGGTCTCGTCGGTCTCGACCAGGCGGACGGTGAAGTCCTCGATGACCGGGTTGGCGAGCAGCTTGTCGGCGATCTCCCGGGCCCGGTCCAGGTCCGGTTCACCGGTGAAGTCGATCTCGATCCGCCTGCCGATCCGGACTGAGGCGACGTCGCTGACGCCGAGCCGGGGCAGCGCGTTTGCGACGGCCTGGCCCTGCGGATCGAGGATCTCGGGCTTGAGCATGACGTCGACGACGACGCGAGGCACTGGGCACTCCTGACTGTGTACGCAGTTGGGTGCCTACCCACAACGGGCGAGCGCAGCCAGCGTACCTGGCAGATTCCGTCGCGGACGCACCGGCCGGGCGCAGTTCAGGCAGTGATCCACATAACCGGCGGCGAGTGCGCTCCGCCACGCGGGACAGGCCGCCTCAGCAGGGCATATACGGCGCAGCGGGTGGCCGAATCGTTACATAGAACGATCTCGATCAAGTTCTTGAAAACGATCCTCGTCGGCCCTACAGTACATCGACATGGCTCGATGCCAGCGGCAACGGGGACCTCCCGTCGCCGCCACCGGGCACCCGGCGACCCCGGGCCCCATCCCGCCCCAAGGAGTCCAGCGATGCGCGTTCGTCCCCTGCTCGCCCTGATCAGCACGGCGCTGGTCGGCGCCCTCACCGCCCCGACCGGCGCGTCCGCCGCCCCGGCCGGCCCGCAACCCATCATCGGCGGTGGCACCGTGTCGTCCGCGCCCTGGGCCGCCGCCGTGTTCAGCAACGGCTCGTTCACCTGCTCCGGCAGCGTGATCGCCGCGCAGTGGGTACTCACCGCCCGGCACTGCATCAGCGGCACGATGTCCGTCCGGGTCGGCAGCGTCTACCGTGCCTCGGGCGGGGTGACCCGTACCGTCAGCGCCACCTACACCCGTAACGACCTGGCCCTCATGCGCCTCTCCAGCACCGTCAGCACCTCGACGGTCTCCCTGGCCAGCAGCAACCCGCCGGTCGGCTCGACCAACTCGATCTACGGCTGGGGCATGACCTGCTACAGCGGCTGCTCCGCGTCCAGCCAGCTCAAGACCGCGACCGTCCAGGTGACCAGCACCAACGTCACCGACGCGTACGGCGGTCAGGCCATCCGCAGCACCCGGATCAACGGCAACGCCTGGCGGGGCGACTC
This sequence comes from Micromonospora sp. bgisy143, assembly GCF_057708145.1. Classification (NCBI taxonomy): domain Bacteria; kingdom Bacillati; phylum Actinomycetota; class Actinomycetes; order Micromonosporales; family Micromonosporaceae; genus Micromonospora; species Micromonospora sp. bgisy143. Next base: position 9,276 of record NZ_JBYIRN010000051.1, on the reverse strand, counting down.
CGGCGGTCCGCAGTTCTACAACGGTCAGCAGGTCGGCGTCGCCTCCACGGCCGACGGCTACAACATCCAGAACTACGGCAGCGTCGCGTACAACCGGGCCTGGATCACCTCGGTGGCCGGTGTCTGACGGTTAGCGCCCGTGCGGCGCGGATGGTCGGCTGCGCGCCGGCCGTCCGCGCCGCGCCGTTTTGCAGCATCCGATCAGGTGAACACGCCACCCGATCGGGTCGCGCCACTCCTGACAGCATCGGAAACGTGCTGGTCGTGACGACAGAGCAACTGCCCGGCTACGAGATCCGCCAGATTCTCGGTGAGGTGGTGTCATCGATGGCCAGGACGCGCAACCCGTACCGCGAGGGGGTCAAGAACCTGCGCGGTGGCGCGTACGACCCGATGGCCCCGGACAACCTGACCCGGTGGCGTACCGACTCGGTGACCCGCCTCGGCGAGGAGGCCCTGCGGCTCGGCGCGAACGCCGTGATCGGCATGCGCTTCGACAGCCGGGACTGCGGCGAGATGTGGATGGAGATCTGCGCGTACGGCACGGCGGTCGTCGCCGTACCCACGATGCCCGAGACCATGCCGCCCGACCAGCCGGCGGTGGCGGCGGAAACCGCCACCGACCCGGCCTTCGCGGAGTCCCTGGGCGGCATCGCCGAACCCGCAAGCGCCCCGAACCTGAGAACAGCCGCCGAAACCCCCACCGGCGAATGACCCCGTTGATCAAGAGGTTCGCGTCACCAGGGAGATCAGATTTGACGCGAACCTCTTGATCAACTAGAGAAAGCGAAGGGGGTCAGAGGATGGGGGGTGGGGTGTAGGTGGCGGCGTCGGAGTGGGTTTCGACGACCTTGGTGATTCTGCGGGTTACCGACTCGACCTGGGACTTTGCCGCTCCTACGAAGGCGGTGCGGTCGGCCACCAGGGTGTCGATGTCGGCGCGGGACAGGCCGAGGCGGCCGTCGGCGGCCAGGCGGTCGAAGAGATCGTTCTCCGGGGCGCCCTTCTCGCGCATGGCCAGCGCCACCGCCACCGCGTGCTCCTTGATCACCTCGTGGGCGACCTCCCGGCCGACGCCACGCCGGACCGCCGCCACCAGGATCTTGGTGGTCGCCAGGAAGGGCAGGAAGCGCTCCAGCTCCCGGTTGATCACCGCCGGGTACGCGCCGAACTCGTCGAGCACCGTCAGGAAGGTCTGGAACAGCCCGTCGGCGGCGAAGAACGCGTCCGGCAGGGCCACCCGGCGGACCACCGAGCAGGACACGTCCCCCTCGTTCCACTGGTCGCCGGCCAGCTCGCCGACCATCGACAGGTAACCCCGGATGATCACCGCGAAGCCGTTCACCCGCTCGGACGAACGGGTGTTCATCTTGTGCGGCATGGCGCTGGAACCGACCTGGCCCGGCTTGAAGCCCTCGGTGACCAGCTCCTGCCCGACCATCAGGCGGATCGTCGTGGCCAGCGACGACGGGGCGGCGGCGGTCTGCGCCAACGCGGCCAGCACGTCGAAGTCCAGCGAACGCGGGTAGACCTGCCCGACGCTGTCCAGCACCCGCGAGAAGCCCAGGTGCTCGGCGACCCGGCGCTCCAGCTCGGCGACCTTGTCGGCGTCGCCGTCGAAAAGGTCGAGCTGGTCGGCGGCCGTGCCCACCGGGCCCTTGATGCCGCGCAGCGGATAGCGGGCGATCAGCTCCTCCAGCCGGTCGTACGCGATGAGCAGCTCCTCCGCCGCCGACGCGAAGCGCTTGCCCAGCGTGGTGGCCTGCGCCGCCACGTTGTGCGAGCGGCCGGTCATGACCAGCTCGGAGTGCTCGTACGCGAGCCACGCCAGCCGGGCCAGGGTCGCCACCACCCGGTCCCGGATCAGCTCCAGCGAGGCGCGCACCTGAAGCTGCTCGACGTTCTCGGTGAGATCCCGCGAGGTCATCCCCTTGTGCACGTGCTCGTGCCCGGCCAGCGCGCTGAACTCCTCGATGCGGGCCTTCACGTCGTGCCGGGTGACCCGCTCCCGCTCGGCGATCGACGCCAGGTCGACCTGGTCGAGCACCCGCTCGTACGCCTCGACCACCCCGTCCGGGACGGCCACGCCCAGGTCACGCTGCGCGCGGAGCACGGCGAGCCAGAGCCGCCGTTCCATCCGGACCTTCTCCTCGGGCGACCAGAGGGCGACCAACTCGGGCGAGGCGTACCGGTTGGCGAGCACGTTCGGGATCGTCGTCACGTACCTCATTGTCCCGCACCCGTTGAGCAGCCCGGGAAGGAGGGCCGGCAGGGCTCAGCGTTCCAGGATCGCCGTCACGCCCTGGCCACCGGCCGCGCAGATGGAGATCAGCCCACGTCCGCTGCCCTTGGCAGCCAGCAGCTTGGCCAGCGTGGCCACGATCCGTCCGCCGGTGGCGGCGAACGGGTGCCCGGCGGCCAGCGACGAGCCGTTCACGTTGAGCCGGTCGGTGTCGATCGCGCCCAGCGGGGTGTCCAGGCCGAGCCGGTCCTTGCAGAACTCCGGCGACTCCCAGGCGGCGAGGGTGGCCAGCACCTGCGAGGCGAACGCCTCGTGGATCTCGTAGTAGTCGAAGTCCTGCAACGTGAGCCCCGCCCGGGCCAGCATCCGGGGCACGGCGTACGCGGGGGCCATCAGCAGGCCCTCGTCGCCGTGCACGAAGTCGACGGCCGCCGTCTCGGACCAGCTGAACCAGGCCAGCACCGGCAGGTGGTGCGCGGCGGCCCACTCCTCGCTGGCCAGCAGCACGGTGGACGCGCCGTCGGTGAGGGGTGAGGAGTTGCCGGCGGTCATGGTGGCCTGCTCGGCGTCCGGGCCCCGGGTGCCGAAGACCGGCTTGAGCGCGCCGAGCTTCTCCAGGCTGGTGTCCGGGCGCAGATTCTGGTCGCGGGTCAGCCCCAGGTACGGCGTCATCAGGTCGTCGAAGAAGCCCCGGTCGTACGCGGCGGCGAGCCGCTGGTGCGAGCGCAACGCCAACTCGTCCTGGGAGCGCCGGTCGATCTGCCAGCGCAGGGCGGTACGGGCGGCGTGGTCACCCATGGAGAGGCCGGTACGCGGTTCGGCGTTGCGGGGGATGTCCGGCTTGAACGGCTGGAGCGGGCGCAGCTTCGCGGCGATCTTCAGCCGTTGGCCGACCGTCCGGGCGGAGTTGAGTTTGAGCAGCGTACGACGCATGTCCTCGTTGACCGCGAGGGGCGCGTCGGAGGTGGTGTCGACACCGCCCGCGATGCCCACGTCGAGCTGACCGAGGGCGATCTTGTTGGCGACGAGGATCGCCGCCTCCAGGCCGGTGCCGCAGGCCTGCTGGATGTCGTACGCCGGGGTGTGCGGGTCGAGCCGGGACCCGAGCACCACCTCGCGGGTCAGGTTGAAGTCGCGGGAGTGCTTGAGCACCGCCCCGGCCACCACCTCGCCGACCCGCTGCCCGGCCAGCCCGTACCGGGCGATCAGACCATCCAGCGCCGCGCCGAGCAGGTCCGCGTTGGACGCGTCGGCGTAGCGGGAGTTGGAACGGGCGAAGGGGATGCGGTTGCCCCCGATGACCGCGACCCTCCGGATGCTCTGCACGATCCGCCTCCTCGCGAGTGTTGCTCGAACCTTACTCGCCAGTAGGCTACGCCCATGACCGACAGGTACGCGAGCTTCGTCCAATCGGCCGCCGGCCGCACGCTGGTGAAGCGTCTCGGGCTGCCCGATCCGCCGCGACTGCGCCGACACCAACCCGGCGACCCGCTGCTGCCCGGGCCCGCGCTGCTCGGCGCGGCCGACGGCGGCCGGCTCGCCGAGCCGGTCAGCACGATCCTGACCGCCGCCGGGGTCGAGCTGCGCGACACCGGCGCGGTCGCCGCCGAGGACCGCTTCGGTGCCCTGGTGTACGACGCCACCGGCATCACCGACTCGACCCAGCTCCGCCAGCTCTACGACTTCTTCCACCCGCACGCCCGCGCCCTGCTGCCGAGCGGACGGGTGATCGTGCTCAGCACCCCGCCGCAGGAGTGCCCGACCCCGCGCGCGGCGACCGCCCAGCGGGCCCTGGAAGGGCTGGTCCGCAGCATCGGCAAGGAGTTCGGCCGGGGCACCACCGCCCAGCTCGTCCACGTGGCGCGCGACGGCGACACCACCAGCCTCGAATCGACCCTCCGGTTCCTGCTATCCGGGCGGTCCGCGTACGTGTCGGGGCAGGTCGTCCGGGTCGGCACCGGTACGGCGACCGCCCCGGCCGACTGGGACCGTCCGCTGGACGGGCAGGTCGTACTGGTCACCGGGGCGGCCCGGGGCATCGGTGCGGCCCTGGCCAAGGTGCTCGCCCGCGACGGCGCCCAGGTGGTCGCGCTGGACGTCCCGGCGGCCGGGGACGCGCTCGCCGCGGTGGCGAACGACATCGGCGGTACGGCGGTGCAGCTCGACCTGACCGCCCCGGACGCGCCGACCCGGCTCGCCGACCACCTGGCCGGCCGGCACGGACGCGTCGACGCGGTGGTGCACAACGCCGGCATCACCCGGGACAAGACGCTCGGCCGGATGGACGCCGACCGGTGGGACCAGGTCATCGACGTCAACCTGTCCAGCCAGGAGCGGATCAACGACGTGCTGCTGGAACGGGAGTTGATTCCGGCCGGCGGCCGCATCATCGGGGTGTCCTCGATCGCGGGGATCGCCGGCAACCGGGGACAGACCAACTACGCCACCAGCAAGGCCGGCGTGATCGGGCTGGTCGACTCGCTCGCCCCGAGCCTGCGCGAGCGGGGGATCAGCGTCAACGCGGTGGCCCCGGGCTTCATCGAGACCCGGATGACCGCCCGCATCCCGCTCGTCGTCCGGGAGGCGGGCCGGCGGATGAACAGCCTGGCCCAGGGCGGGCTGCCGGTCGACGTGGCCGAGACGATCGGCTGGCTGGCCTGGCCGGCGAGCGGCGCGATCAGCGGCAACGTGGTCCGCGTCTGCGGCCAGAGTCTGCTGGGGGCGTGATGGCCCGCAAAAGAGAGCCGGACGATGACCTCTCGGTCCACGATCTGATCGAGGGCCCGACCGAGATCCTGTCCCGCGAGACGCTGGACGCGGCTCGCCGGCCGGGGGCCGCCGACGCCGATCCGGGCGTCGAGCGGACGCACGACCTGAGCGCGGCGGCGGCCGAGGTGACCACCGACCTCAGCGGGCCGGCGGCGGAGGTGACCACCGACCTCAGCGGCCACGGACCGGCCGGCACGGGTGGCCGGGAGCGCGTCGAGTTGACCCGGATGCCGGCACCCGGGGCGCTCTACCGGCGGGCCGTGCTCAGCGCGCTGCCGGGCCTCGGTCGGGGACGTCGTGGGAACGACCTGCCGGCGCTCGAGTTCGCCGTGCGCGGCGTGCGGGTCGACCGGTCCCACCTGGCCGACTACGACCGGGTCTGCGGGTTCCGGCTCACCGACCGGCTGCCCGGGACGTACCCGCACGTCCTGGGCTTTCCGCTGGCCCTGCGGCTGATGACCGCGCCGGGCTTTCCCATCGCGCTGACCGGCGTGGTGCACGTCGGCAACCGGATCACCGTGCACCGGCCGATCAGCGCCGACGAGACCATCGACTTCACGACGTACGCCCAGGACCTGCGCCCGCACGACCGGGGGCGGCAGGTGGACGTGGTGCTGGTCGGCTCGGTCGACGGGGAGGAGGTCTGGCGGGGCGTCTCGACGTACCTGGGTCGGGAGCGCACACCCGGCGGACGCGAGCGCGGCGAACGTTCGTGCCCGCCCACGGCCACCGCCAGGTGGCGGGTCGAACCCCGGGTGGGCACCGCGTACGCGCGTGTCTCCGGGGACCACAACCCGATCCACACCTCCCGGCTCGGCGCGCGGCTGTTCGGCTTCCAGCGGCCGATCGCGCACGGCATGTGGAGCAAGGCGCGCTGCCTCGCCGCACTCGAGACGCGGTTGCCGGACGCCTACACCGTCGAGGTCGCCTTCAAGCTGCCCGTGCCGCTGCCGAGCACGGTGAACTTCGCCCTCCTGCCCGACGACGGGTTCGCCCTGCACGACTCGCGCGGGCGGCCGCACCTGGTGGGTCTCGTGCGCTGACGCGTCCCTGCCGACCCGGGGGTTGGCAGGGACGCACGTCTACGCTAGGTTGTTCTCACAGCGAGATGTTCTCAGAATGAGAGTGACATGGTGGACGAGCAGGAATTCCTGGCCGCGTACGACCCCCGGGACTATCCGGCGGTCGCGGTGACCGTCGACGTGGTGGCGCTGACCATCCGCGACGGCGAGCTGCACCTGCTGCTGATCCGGCGCGGCGAGGCGCCCTTCGCGGGGCACTGGGCACTGCCCGGCGGCTTCGTCCGCCCCGAGGAGGATCTGAGCGCCGCCGCCCGACGGGAGCTGGCCGAGGAGACCGGGCTCGGCGGCGAAGGGCTGGCCCGCGTACACCTGGAGCAGTTGGGCAGTTACGGCGCTCCCGACCGTGACCCGCGGATGCGGGTCGTCTCGATCGCGCACCTCGCGTTCGCTCCCGACCTGCCGGATGCGGCGGCCGGCACCGACGCCGACGAGGCGAGCTGGCTGCCGGTGACGGCGCTGACCAACCGGCAGCTCGCCTTCGACCACGGCCGCATCATCGACGACGCGCTGGAGCGGGCCCGGTCCAAGCTGGAGTACACCCCGCTGGCCACCCGTTTCCTCGCCGCCGAGTTCACCATCGGCGAGCTGCGGGCGGTCTACGAGACGGTCTGGGGTGACCCGCTGCACGCCGGCAACTTCCACCGCAAGGTGCTCTCCGTGCCGGGCTTCGTGGAGAGCACCGGCGCGAGCACCGAACGCGGCGGCGCGCGGGGTGGTCCCCGGGCCCGGCTCTACCGGGCCGGCGACGCCCGGCTGCTGCACCCGGCGCTGCTGCGACCGGCCCGCGAGGAGACGGTGCGATGAGGACCGCCGAGGCCATCGACCTGGTCACGGCCGCGCGCACCGACGCCGACCTGTTCGGCACCGACCAGCCGGCCCGCCGCTACCGCGAGCTGGTCGCGGCCCTGCACCCCGACCGGCTGCCGACAGACCCGGGGGTACGCGCCGAAGCCCTCGACGCGTTCGTCCACGTCACGACCCGGTGGCAGGCCCGGCGGACCACCGTCCTCGGCGACTACCGGCTCGGCCCGCCGGCTCACTCGGGGGACCTGGCCGACCTTTACGACGTGGGCGACGACCGGCTGCTCAAACTCCCCCGCCGGCCCACCGACAACGACCTGATGGCCCGTGAGGCACACGCCCTGCGCACCATCGCCGAGCGCGGCGACCCGCGCTACCTGCCGTACGTGCCGCGGCTGGTCGACGAGTTCCCGCACCGCGACTCGGCGACCGGCGCCGAACGGCGGATCAACGTGCTGGCCACCGCGCCCGGCCTGCACGACCTCGACGCGGTACGGCGCGCGTACCCCGACGGGTTGGACGCCCGGGACGCGGCCTGGATGTGGCGGCGGCTGCTGGTGGCGCTCGGCCTGGCCCACCGCGCGGGCATCGTGCACGGCGCGGTCCTGCCACGGCACGTGCTGATCGAGCCGGACGCCCACGGCGTGGTGCTCGTCGACTGGTGCTTCTCGGCCCCGACCGGCGGCACGATCCCGGCGCTCGTGCCCGGCCACGAGGACTGGTACCCGCCGGAGGTGCTCCGGAAGCGGCCCTGCGGACCGGGCACCGACATCGCGCTGGCCAGCCGGTGCATGAGCTGGCTGATGGGGCCCCGTACCCCTCGTGAGCTGCACGCCTTCGCGCAGGGCTGCCGGCAGGACGCGCTGAACGCCCGACCCGACGACGCCTGGGCCCTGCTGCGCGAACTCGACCAGGTGCTGGACCGCCTCTACGGGCCACGCACCTTCCGACCCTTCACCCTCACTTCCTAAGGAGCTGTCATGGGCAGTGGAACCTGGTCCACCGACGTGTACGACGCCGCCGACCGCTACCGGCGCGCCGCCGGCCGCAGCGCGTTCTCCTACAGCGACAGCGGGGCGCGGACCGTGCACCCCGCGCTCGACCCCCGGGACGCGACCCGGGAGAGCCGCGACTCCGCCGAACACCCCCGCTCGACGCCCGTCGCGGTGCTCTTCGACGTGACCGGCTCGATGCTCAAGGTGCCGCGCGTGCTGCAGACCAAGCTGCCGCAGCTGCTCGGGCTGCTGCAACGGCAGGGCTACGCCAGCGACCCGCAGATCATGTTCGGCGCGATCGGCGACGCCACCTGCGACCGGGTGCCCCTGCAGGTCGGTCAGTTCGAGTCGGACAACCGGATGGACGACGACCTCGGCCGGATCGTCCTCGAAGGCGGTGGCGGCGGGCAAATGAGTGAGTCGTACGAGCTGGCTCTGTACTTCATGGCCCGGCACACCGTCACCGACAACTGGGAGAAGCGCGGCCGTCGCGGCTACCTGTTCGTCATCGGCGACGAGTTGGCGTACGAGCGGGTGAAGGCCCGGGAGGTGGCCGGCCTGATCAGCGACGGCCTCACCGAGGACGTGCCGCTACGGCAGGTCGTCGACGAGGTGACCCGACGGTGGGACACCTACTACCTGCTCCCCGCCGGTAGCAGTCACGCCGGCAACTCGAAGGTGCTCGACTTCTGGCGGGACCTGCTCGGGCAGAACGCCGTGGTGCTCGACGACCTGGACGCGGTCTGCGAGACCATCGCCCTCGCCATCGGCCTCGGGGAGCAGGCCATCGACCTGGACGAGGGCCTGCGCCACCTGGACCGCGCCGGCTCGCGCGCCACCGGCACCGTGTCGAAGGCGCTGGCCCGGCTCGGTCGGGGTCGGCGGGCCGAGGTGTCGACGCTGCCGGCGTTCCGCGACACCACGGGCGGGGTGACGAGGCTGTGAGGCACGTGGCGGTGGTCGACCTCGGGTACGGCGACGCGGGCAAGGGCACGGTCGTGGACTGGCTCTGCGCCACCCGCCCGGTGCACACGGTGGTCCGCTTCAACGGGGGCGCGCAGGCGGCACACAACGTCGTGCTGCGCGACGGGCGGCACCACACGTTCGCCCAGTTCGGGGCCGGCACGTTCCACCCCGGCGTCCGGACGCACCTGTCCCGGCAGGTGGTGGTGGACCCGCTGGCGCTGGCCGCCGAGGCCGACCATCTCGCCACCGTCGGGGTGCCCGACGCGCTGGACCGGCTGACCGTCGACGCCGAGGCGCTGCTCGCCACGCCGTACCACCGGGCCGCCAATCGGGCCCGCGAGATCGCCCGGGGCGCCGACCGGCACGGCTCCTGCGGGCTGGGGGGGGGGGGGGGGGGGGGGGGGGGGGGGGGGCGGCCCCC
>NZ_JBYIRN010000050.1:0-23096 GCF_057708145.1 Micromonospora sp. bgisy143 | reverse complement strand
GGGGGGAGGGGGGGGCGCCACACCCCCCCCCCCGATTTCATCTGCCCGCTCAGGGTCACACCCCCCATCACCGCGTCGATCTTGCGGTTTCTGTTGTTGAGACGGGTGGGAATGCCCCGTTTGTCGGGACAGAAAGTGCAAGATCGCGGAGTACGGGTCAGGCGCGGGCGGAGCACGGGTCAGGCGCGGATGGCGGCCGGGTAGCCTTCGGCGGGTGATCGAGGTGAAGCTGCGGTGACGACCCTGGACCGGGACGAGAGCCACGTCCCCACGCTGGCCGGTGCGCTGGTCACCGCGGGTCGGGCGCTGCCGCTGCGCGTCGCCGCGCCGATGGCCGTGGCCGCCGGGTTGGCCCTGCTGCTGGCGTTCCCGCCGTACGGGGTGTGGCCGCTCGCGCCCGTCGGCGTGGCCCTGCTGGCCGCCGCCGCACACCGGCGACGGTTGCGCGCCGGCGCCGGCCTGGGTTTCCTCACCGGGGTGGCGCTGTTCGCGCCGATGCTGGCCTGGACGAACCTGCACACCGGTTACCTGCCGTGGGTGCTGCTGTCGCTGTTGCAGGCCGGCTACCTGGCGCTGCTCGGCGTCGCCACCGCCTGGGTGTCGCCACTGGCCGACCGGGGGCCGTGGCAGTGGCCGGCGCTGACCGGGCTGCTGTGGGTGGGACAGGAGGCGCTGCGCGACCGTACGCCGTTCGGCGGTTTCCCGTGGGGTCGCCTCGCGTTCAGCCAGGACGACTCGCCGCTGCTGCGCCTGGCCGCCCTCGGCGGCGCGCCGCTGGTCACCTTCGCCGTGGCCCTGCTCGGTGGGCTGCTGGTCGCCGCCGCCTGGCGGGGCTGGGAAGGCCGCCGCGACGCCCGGCCCGAGTGGTGGCTGACGGCGGCCGTGCCGGCCGCCGTCGTCGTGGCGGTGGGCGTGGTGAGCCTGCTGGTGCCCGTCGCCGCCGCGGGCGGCGGCAGGACCGTCACCGTCGCCATCGTGCAGGGCAACGTGCCCCGCCTCGGGTTGGACTTCAACGCCCAGCGCCAGGCGGTGCTCAACAACCACGTCGACGCCACCCTGGAGTTGGCCGCGCGGGTCGCCGCGGGTGCCGAGCGCCAACCCGACCTGGTGGTGTGGCCGGAGAACTCCAGCGACATCGACCCGCTGCGCAACCCGACCGCCGGGGCCCGCATCGCCCAGGCCGCCGACACGGTCCGCGCGCCGATCCTGGTGGGCGCGGTGCTGCTCGGTCCCGGCCCCGGGCAGGTCCGCAACGCGGGCATCCTGTGGCGGCCCGACACCGGCGCCGACATGACGCAGCTCTACACCAAACGGCATCCGGTGCCGTTCGCCGAGTACGTGCCGCTGCGGGACATCGCCCGCCAGGTCAGCGACAAGGTCGACCTGATCCGCAACGACTTCGTGCCCGGCAGCACCCCGGGCGTGGTACGTGTCGGCCCCGCCACGCTCGGCGACGTGATCTGCTTCGAGGTCGCCTACGACGAGGTGGTCCGCGACACCGTCACCGGCGGGGCGCAACTGCTGGTGGTGCAGACCAACAACGCCACCTTCAACGAGGCCGAGGCCCGCCAGCAGTTGGCCATGGTGCGGCTGCGGGCCGTCGAGCACGGCCGACCGGCGCTGATGGCCTCCACGGTCGGGGTGTCCGGGTTCGTCGCCCCCGACGGGCGGGTAAGCGACGCCACCGGGTTCAACACCCGGGAGGTCGTGGTGCGGCAGCTACGCCTCGACGACGGGCGTACCCTCGCCACCCGCCTCGGTTGGTGGCCGGAACTGGCCCTGGCCGCTCTGGCGGTGGCCGCCCTGGCCGGCGCGGGTGTGCTGCGCCGCCGCCAGCGGGTCGTGCCCGGATAGCAGCAGCCGGTACGCCGGCGGGAGCGGAGGAACCGTGATCCAGGCGACCGATACGATCCGGCGTCCGGACGAGGTGCCCGGCGTGGGTCGGGTCCTCGTGGTGATCCCCACCTACAACGAGGCCGACAACGTCGCGGCGATCGTGGGGCGGGTACGCCGGGCCGCCCCCACCGTGAGCATCCTCATCGCCGACGACAACAGCCCCGACGGCACCGGCGCGATCGCCGACGCCCTCGCCGACGGCGACGCGCACGTGCAGGTGCTGCACCGCAGGGGCAAGGAAGGGCTCGGCGCCGCGTACCTGGCCGGGTTCGGGTGGGCGCGCGAGCGCGGCTACCACGCGGTGGTGGAGATGGACGCCGACGGCTCGCACGCCCCGGAGGACCTGCCGGCGCTGCTGGCGGCCGCCCGCGACGCCGACGTGGTGATCGGGTCGCGGTGGACCAGTGGCGCGCGGGTGGTGAACTGGCCGCTGCGGCGGCTGCTGCTGTCGCGCGGCGGCAACCTGTACGCGCGTCTCGCGCTGGGCATGCCCGTCTCGGACGCCACCGGCGGCTACCGGGTGTACCGCACCAGCGCGCTGGACGCCATCGACCTGGCGTCGGTGACCTCGCAGGGGTACTCGTTCCAGGTGGAGCTGTCGCGGCTGGCGCACCGGGCCGGGGTGCGGATCGTGGAGGTGCCGATCACGTTCGCCGAGCGGGAGCGCGGCGACAGCAAGATGAGCCCGCGCATCGTCGCCGAGGCGCTGTGGCGGATCACCAGGTGGGGTGTGCAGGACCGGCGGCAGGCCGTACGCCGCAGCCTGAACGGCACCCCCACCGGTCAGGTGCGGTGGCCGTGAGCGCGGCCGTGTCATGCTGGATGTGCGGTTCGTGTCGTACCGCGGGATGGCGATGAGGTGAGATGCGCCGAGGACTGAGGTTCGTGCCGCTGGCCCTGCTGCTGGCGGTGGTGGTGGAGCTTGCGGTGTTCGTCGTCGTGGGCCGGGCGGTGGGGTTCGGCGCGGCGGTGCTGCTGGTGTTCGCCGCGTCCCTGCTGGGTCTGGTGCTGCTGCGCCGTGAGGGGATGCGCGCCTGGCGGGGGTTCCGCACCTCCGCGCGGGCCGGGCAGCCGCCGGGCCGGCAGGTGACCGACGGGCTCGTCGGGTTGGCCGGCGCCCTGTTGCTGGCGGTACCCGGCCTGGTCAGCGGCCTGGTGGGGCTGTTGTTGATGGTGCCGCCGGTGCGCAGCCTGGCCCGCGCCGGGGTGCAACGCGCCACCGAGCGGCGGGTGTCGTCGATGGTCGCCGGTGACCTGTTCGGGCCGCGTACGGTCCGGGTGCGTCAGGGCGCGCCGCAGCCGACGCCACATCCGCAACCGGAGCAGCCGGTCGTCGTCGACGGTGGCCGGGCCATCGAGGGTGAGATCATCGAGCCGGGCCGCCACTAGACCCACGCACACGACGGCGCCCCCGGGGGTTACCCCCGGGGGCGCCGTGTTGTCGTGCGGACGCGGCTCAGGCGCGGCCGCGGCGGGTACGAACCTCCTGGAGCCGCTCGGCGAGGATGTCCTCGAGCTCGGCGATCGAACGCCGCTCCAGCAGCATGTCCCAGTGGGTACGCGGCGGCTTGGCCTTCTTCTGCTCCGGCTCGCTGCCGTCGACGAGTCGGGCGACGCTGCCGTCGAACTTGCACTCCCAGGTCGTCGGGACCTCGGCGTCGACGGCGAACGGCACCTCGAACTGGTGGCCCTTGGCGCACAGGTACTCGCGGGTCTGACGCGGCGCGAGCTCCGTGTTGCGGTCGGATTCGTAGCTGACCGCGCCCAGGCGGCTTCCGCGCAGCATACGCTCGCCCATGATCGACTTCCCCTCGTTCGTGGTGCTGGTCTTCTGGGTGTAACGGCGCGTTCCCGTCGCCCCATTCCCGCCCGAGGGCGTGAGGCGTCCACGGGCGGGCCGGAACCAAGGGTAGCCGCCCGGGACCGGGACGCCACGGCGGTGGCGTGTCGTGACTGCCACCGGGGATGTTAGGACGTGTCGAAGCCCAGGTCGAACCGAGGACCTCGACACTCGCCCTAACCGCCCGAACGCGGTCAAGGTTGCGGCGACGTCGCACCCGGTTCGGAAGCACCGCTGGAGGCGGGGGCCGCCGCGCCGAGGCGGGCCAGCGCCAGCGCCAGGTCGCTGACCTGGTCACCGAGCTGGGCCACCCGCCGCTGGGCCACGTCCCGGTCGGCCTCGGCGGCGTCGAGCCGTACCGTCAGGGCCGTGAGCCGGCCCTCGGCGCTGGCCGCGGCCTGCCGGGCGGCGGTCAGCTCGGCGGTGAGCGCGTCGCGCTGCCCGGTCACGGCACCTAGCTCCGCGCGGAGCCGGGCGGCCACATCGGCGGCCTCCTGCCGGGCGTCGTCGGCTTCGGCGGCGACGGACTGGGCGCGGTCCCGGGCCCGTTCGGCCTGCTCCCGGGCCCGGGCGGCATCCGCTGCCTCGGCCCGGGTCCGCGCGGCGTCCGCGCGGGCCTGGTCGATCTGCCGGCGTACGTCCTGCGCCTCGGCCTGCCAGCGCGCGGCGCGTTCGCCCGCCTCCGCGGCGTCCCGGGTGGCCCGCTCGGCGTCGGCGCGCGCCGCGTCCCGCTCGACGGTCAGGTCGGTCGTACGCTGCCGTTCGGTGTCCCGCTCGGCCCGCAGGTCACGGACCTCGGCGCGGGCCTGGTCGCGGTCACGTTCGGCCTGCGCGCGCAGCGCCTCGGCGGCGCTGACGTCGTGGCGGGCCTGGTCGCGGGCGGCCTCGGCCCGCTGCGCGCGCTCGTCGGCCGCGTCCGCGCGGTGCACGGCGGCCTCGGCACGCCGTACGGCGTCGTCGGCCTCGGCGCGGGCGGTGCGGGCCTGCTCGCGGGCGCGTGCCGCGTCGGCCGAGGCGGTCTCGGCGTCGTCGCGGGCCTCGTCGCGTTCGGTCTGCGCGGCCGCGACCTCGGTGGCGGTCTCCGCGCGTGCCTGCGCGAGCTGTCGCTGTACCCCCTCCGGGGACAGTTCGGCGTGCAGCGCCTCGGTCAACGTCTCGACGATCTGGTCGAGCCGGTCCACCGCCTCCCAGGTGCGGGCCACCTGTCCGGGCAGGCCGGGGGCGTTGCGGTGGCGCATCCGACTGTTGCGCGAGGCGCGTTGGCAGGCGCCGTCGTTGTCGCGGCAGTAGCGGAACGGCCGGCCCGCGCCGACCCGCTGCGGCACCGGCCGTCCACAGTGGGCGCACGGGCGGGTCTCGGCGGGGGTGATCGGGGCGTCCATCGAGGGCGAAGTCTAGTGCGGCCGCTCAGGTCGCCGTCCGGGCCGTCGCGTCGAGGGTGTAGCGGCGCTGCAACAGCACCGCGGCGAGCATCGCCACCGCCGGCAGCAGGCCGAAGCCGTAGCGGACCGCCGCGAGCGCCGTGTCCGGCTGGACCGGTGACTCTCCGGCGGCCGACGCCACGAAGCCGCCCACGGCCAGGCAGAGGGCGTACGCGTACGGGCCCAGGGCCGCGCCGGTGGCCTCGGTGGCCGTCCACACCCCGGTGTAGGTGCCCGCTCCGGTGGCGCCGGCGGCGCGGATGACGTCCGGCAGCATCGAGAACGGCAGCAGCTGCATGCCGGCGAACGCCACCCCGAGCACCGCCACCGCGCCGACCAGCACGGGCAGGCCGGCCGGGCGGCCCACCGCCAGCACCAGCGATCCGGCCGCGAACGCGCCCTGCGCGCCGAGCAGCGCCCGCTGCTTGCCGACCCGGCGGGCCAGGACCAGCCAGGCCGGGGTAACCAGCAGCGCCGGGGCGACGAACGCGGCCACCAGCACCGTGGTCAGGGCGGGGGCGCGCAGCTCGTACTCGGCGTAGTAGGGCACCCCGGCCAGGACCAGGTGGGTGGTGGTGGACATGGCCAGGTAGGCGGCGACCAGCGGGCGGAACTGCTTGTCGCGCAGGGCGGTGCGCAGCGCCCGCCACCCGCCGTGACCCGGCGTGGCGCGGCCCGACGCGACGCCGCGCAGCCGGGCGATGCCGGCCACGCCGACGAGCATGGTGGCCAGCATGGCGACGGCCAGCACCACGCCCATCCGCTGGTAGCCGCCCCGGGTGGCGGCGTCGCCGCCGGTCAGCAGCGGGGCCAGCAGGCCGGAGGCCAGGATGCCGAGGGTCAGCACCACCATCCGGAACGCCATCAGCCGGGTGCGTTCGTGGTAGCCGATCCGCAGGTCGGCGGGGGTGGCCAGGTAGGGGACCTGGTAGGCGGCGAAGAGCAGGTTGCCGGCGACGAAGACCACCGCCACCCAGGCGGCGGCCGGTGCGCCGCTCAGGCCGCCGGGCACCGCGAACAGCGCGGCGAACGCGACCGGCAGGGCGCAGCCGACCAGCAGCAGCCGTCGGCGGTCGCCCCGGCGGACCTGTTCGACGTCGGCGTGGTGCCCGACCCACGGGTGCAGCAGCACGTCGGCGATCTTCGGCAGCAGCAGCGCCAGGCCGGCCAGCCACGGCCCGACGGCCAGCACGTCGGTGAGGAAGTAGAGCAGCAGCAGGCCGGGAACGGTCACCCAGACGCCCATGCCGAGAGAGCCCGCCGCGAACCCGGCCAGGGGGCCGCGAGGCAGCGTCGCGTCGGTGGCGGCCGCGGGCCGCCGGTCGAGCCCGGTCATCGCCGCACCCTTCCCACAATCCAACAGTTGCTGGATTCTAGGGGCAGAATGGCGGCCATGACCATGCCCCGACGCCGTCCGGGTCGACCCCGGCGCGACGAAACCCGACCGACCCGCGAGGCGGTGCTCACCGCCGCGACCGCGCTCTTCGCCGAGCGTGGCTTCGACGCCGTCGGGCTGCGGGAGGTCGCGGCCGCCGCCGGGGTCGACGTCGCCACGGTCGCCCACCACACGGGTACGAAGGCGGCGCTCTACGAGGCGTGTTTCGCGCGGGTGTTCGCGGTGGAGCGGCAGGTCCTCACCGACGCCGCCGAGCGGGCCCGCGCGGCCCTCGACGCGGGCCCGGACGCGGCGCGGCGGGCGTTGCACGACCTGGTCGACGTGTTCGTCGATTTCCTCCAGGACCACCCGGAGACCACCGCGCTGTGGCTGCGCCGCTGGTTGGAGCCGCAGCGCCACGCCGAGCTGGACCAGCGCTACGCCGAGCCGCTCTACCGGCTGGTGGCGGACCTGCTGACCGCCGCCGCGGCGGCCGGCGCGCTGGCCGAGCCGACCCCGCACATCACCGTACGCAGCCTGGTCTGGGCCACCCACGGACACGTCGTGGCGTTGGCCGCGGGCACGCCGGCGACCCGGGAACGCCGCGAGTTCCGGGCGTTCGTGCACCGCTTCCTCACCGCGCTGTACGGACCGACGGGTTGACGGGCCGCCGCCGCCCGACGATTATCCATCGGACGTTGGATAAATGCGGGGGAGCGGCGATGCGGGCAGAACCCAGGGTTGCGGTGATCGGCGCCGGCGCGGCCGGACTCGCCGCCGTCAAGGCGCTGCGCGACGCCGCCGTCCCCGTGGTCTGCTTCGAGGCCACCGACCAGGTCGGCGGCCTCTGGGTGTACGGGGCGCCGGACTCGCCCGCGTACCGCACGCTGCACCTGAACACCAGCCGGGGCCGTACCGAGTTCGCCGACCACCCGATGCCCGCCGACTGGCCCGACTACCCGGACCACACCCGGGTCGCCGGCTACCTGGCCGACTACGCCGACCGGTTCGGGCTGCGCGACGCCATCCGCCTGCGGCACACCGTCGAGCGGGTCACCCGCCGACCGGACGGCACGTGGACGGTCACGGCCGGCGGGCCGGACGGGCCGGTCGAGGTCACCGTCGAGGCGGTGGTCGTCGCCAACGGCCACAACCGGGTGCCACGGCTGCCCGACCCGCCGTACCCCGGTAGCAGCACCGCCGAGCAGATCCACAGCCACGACTACCGTGGCCCCGAACAGCTGGCCGGACGGCGCGTCCTGGTCGTCGGCGGCGGCAACTCGGCGATGGACATCGCGGTGGACGCCTCGTACACCGCCGAGCGGACCCTGCTGTCGCTGCGCCGGGGCGTCTGGGTGGTGCCCAAGTACCTGCTGGGCCGCCCCTCGGACACCCTCAACGGCGCGCTGGCCCGCCGGCTCCCGTGGCGGTTGCGTCAGCGGATCAGCCAGACCATGATCGCCACCGCCGTGGGCAACCCCGCCCGCTACGGACTGCCCGCGCCGACGCACGGCTTCCTGCAGGACCATCCGACGCTCTCGGACGGACTGCTGTCCCGGCTGACCCACGGCGACGTCGAGGCCCGCCCCGGTGTCGCCGCCCTCGACGGCGACCGGGTCGAGTTCACCGACGGCCGCGCCGACCAGGTCGACCTGATCGTGTGGTGCACCGGCTACCGGGTGGAGATCGGGTTCCTGCCGGCCGAGTTGCTGGGCGGCGGGGCCGACACCCTCGCGCTGTACCGGCACGTGTTCCACCCCGAGGCCCCCGGCCTGACGTTCGTCGGGCTGATGCAGTCCACCGGCTCGGCGTTCCCGCTGGTCGAGGCGCAGGCCAAGCTGATCGCCGCGCAGCTCGCCGGCCGGTACACCCTGCCCGATCCGGACCGGCAGCGGGCCGCCTGCCGGGCCGAGCTGCGGGCGGCGACGGCCCGCTGGGGGCACCGTCGCCCGGCGATGCGGGTGGACTTCGACGCGTACCTGGCCGAGCTGACCCGGGAGCTGACCACCGGGGCACGCCGGTGACGCCGCTGACCGGCCGGCGGGTCCTCGTCACCGGCGCGTCCGGCACCTTCGGCCGGCACCTCGGTGCCGCGCTGACCGCCGGCGGGGCCCGGGTGGTGGGGCTGGACCTGCGCGCCCGCGAGGACGACGAGCTGCCCGTGCTCGGCTGCGACCTGACCGACCCGGCCGCCGTCCCCGCCGCGGTGCGGGCGGCCGTCACTCGGCTCGGCGGGCTCGACCTGCTGATCAACAACGCCGGGGTGGGTGGTCCCGCCCCTGCGGAGTTGCCGCCGGACGAGGTGGTCCGCCAGCAGTTGGAGGTCAACCTGCTGGCCGCCTGGCGTACCACCGCCGCCGCGCTGCCGGCCCTGCTCGACGCGCGCGGACGGGTGATCTTCGTGGCCAGCCGGATGGCGGTGCTGCCGCTGCCCCTGGCCGCCGCCTACGGGGTCAGCAAACGGGCCCTGGTCGCGTACGCCGACGCGCTGCGCCACGAGGTGGGCACCCACGTCGGCGTCAGCGTCGTCTACCCCAGCATGGTCGCCTCACCGATCCACGACAGCACCGCCGAGGCGGGCCTGTCGCTGCGCGGAGTGTCCCGCCCCGAGCCCGTCGAGGGCGTCGTCGCGGCGATCCTGCGCGCCGCCACCGCCCGGCGGGCGCCCCGGGACGTGGCGACCACCCGACGCGGCCGGCTGGAGATGGCCGTCGGCCGGCACGCGCCCGCGCTGGCCGACCGGCTGGTCCGCCGTACCCTCGCGGCGCGGCTCGCCGCCGGCGACCTGGACGCCGCGCCGCTGGCCGCCGGGATGGTCCGCCGCCACCGTGGGCGGTGAGCACGGACCGGATCAGGGTACGGCGACGGCCGCGCGGGAACGGTCGGCGGCGATCCGGACGGCCAACGCGGCGAGGGCCGTACCGGTCACCCACCGCTGGACCCGCAGCCACCCCGGCCGGCGGGCGAAGAACCCGGCCAACGCCCCCGCGCTGAGCACGATCAGCGCGTTGACGCTCAACGCGACGGCGATCTGGGTCAGGCCGAGCACCAGGCTCTGCGCCGCCACCTGTCCCCGCGCCGGTTCGACGAACTGCGGGAGCAGCGACACGTACAGGATGGCGATCTTCGGGTTGAGCAGGTTGGTGACCAGGCCCATGGTGAACAGCCGCCCGGGCCGGTCCGGTGGCAGCGGCGTGGGCGCGAACGGTGACCCGCCGCCCGGGCGCACCGTGCGCCACGCCAACCACAGCAGGTAACCCGCGCCGGCCAGTTTCACCACCAAGTACAGCGTCGGGACCAGGACGAACACGGCGGCCAGGCCGGCGACCGCCGTGGCCAGGTAGACGAAGAAGCCGGCGGCCACCCCGAGCAGCGAGATCAGACCGGCCCGGCGGCCCTGCGCCACCGACCGGGAGACCAGGTAGACCATGTTCGGGCCGGGCGTGAGCACGAGACCCAACGCCACCAGCGCGATACCCAGCAGCGCACCCGCATCGACCATGACGTTGCCCCCGTTCGCCGCCGCCCCCACCCGACGGTAGGCCGCACGACGACCGGTGACCCAGAGCCACCTGCGAGGCGGTGGCCTGCCACGGTGCATCCGACGTGCGGGAATGGGCGGCGGCCCGGCGGCGCTGATCGGTTGCAGCGCGCGCCGTCGCCGGAGGCGGCGCGTTACGGTGGCCAGGGGAGGTGCCGCAGGGTGACCGAGGCGTGGGACGCGGCCGTGGAGGCGCAGATCCGGGGCGCCGTGCAGCGCGGCGAGTTCGACAACCTGCCCGGCATGGGCAAGCCGATCCCCGGACGGGGGACACCGTACGACGAAGGCTGGTGGGTCAAGAGTTTCCTGGAGCGCGAGAAGCTGCCCAGCGACCTGCTGCTGCCCACCCCGCTGCAACTGCGCCGCCGCATCGAACAGGTCCCCGACGAGGTCCGCGACCTGCCCACCGAACCGGCCGTACGGGCCTTCGTGGGGCAGCTCAACGCGCAGATCGTGGCCTGGCTGCGCAACCCCGACGGGCCCCGGGTGGCGGTCCGGCCGGTGAACGCCGACGAGGTGGTCGAGCGCTGGCGGGCCGAGCGCGTCCGACCGGACGTCACCGCCACCGCCGCCGAGCCGGCCACCGTCGTCGCGCCGACCCGCCGACGTTGGTGGCTGCGCTGGCGTCGCCGCTGACGTCCCGCCACCTCGAACAGGTCCGTACGGGTCCGAACACCCGCGTCCGTCTGCGGGCCCGGCTGCGCCGCTACGGTCGGCACCGGACGACCTGACGGCCGGCACGGGATACGGGGGCGACGTGAGCGAGCGCGCCGCGACGTACGCCGAGGTGTTCGCGGTGCGCGAGTACCGGCACCTGTTCGTCGCGTACCTGCTGTCCCTGGCGGGCGACCAGCTCACCGCCGTCACCGTGGCGTACCTCGTCTACCGCTCGACCGGCTCGGCGGCACTGGCGGCCGCCGCGTACGCCAGTTCCTACCTGGCGTGGCTCGTCGGCGGCCCGCTGCTGTCCGGCCTGGCCGACCGGTATCCCCGGCGGCGCGTCCTGATCGTGTGTGACCTCGCCCGCGCGGCCCTCGTCCCCCTCGCGGCGCTGCCGGCCGTTCCCGCGCCGGCCCTGGTGGCGCTGCTCTTCGCGGTCAACCTGCTGCGGCCGCCCTTCGTGGCCGCCCGGGCGGCGTTGCTGCCCGACGTGCTCGACGGCGACCGGTACGCGGTGGCCAACGGCGTGGACAACATCTGCGCCCAGGTCGTGCAGGTGGTCGGCTTCGCCGTCGGCGGGAGCCTGGTGGCGTTGCTGTCGCTGCGCGGCGCGCTGCTGGTGGACGCCGGCACGTTCCTCGTCTCGGCCCTGCTGATCGCGCGCGGCGTCCGGGCCCGCCCGACACCCCGGGCGCCGCTGGGCCGGGTCCGCGCCGGTCGCGCCGACGGCTTGCGGGTGCTCGTCGCCGACCCCCGGCTGCGCGCGTACGTGCTCGTCCTCTGGACGGCCAGCGCGTTCACCTACGCCGCCGAAGGGCTGATGGCGCCGCTGGCCCGACAGTACGACGGAAACGCGGCGACCATGGGTGTGTTGCTGGCCGCCGCGCCGACGGGCATGGCGCTCGGTGGGGTCGCCCTCACCCGGTTCTGCCCACCGGCGGCCCGTCCGCGGCTGATCCTGCCCCTGGCCGCGTTCTCCGCCGGTGTGCTGACGGCGGCGTGGCTCGTGCCGCCGCTGTGGGTGCTGCTCCTGCTGTTGGGTCTGGCCGGGGCCGCCAGCGCCTTCGCCGTTCCGCTGAACGCGCTGTTCGGCCGGGCGGTGCCGGCGGTGTACCGGGGACGCGCGTTCGGGGTCGCCGTCACCGGCCTGAGCGGCCTGCAGGGCGCGGCGATGGTGCTGGCGGGTCTGGCCGCCGACCGGTGGCCGGCCACCACCGTGGTCGGGTTCAGCGGGCTGTCGGGGGCGGTGGCCGTGCTCGCCCTCGGTCCACTGTGGCGGCGCGCCGCCCGGTCGACGCCGTTCGGGGACCGCGTCGTACAAGGCCGAACGACTCCGAACGCCGAAAGCCCTACCGCCGAGGTGGGCGGGCATCGACGCTGAGGTCATCGGGCGGGCACGGGGTCGCCCTGAGGGGGAAGGAGAAGCGCATGCGTGGCGTTCGCGAGCGTGGCATCAGCTGGACCTGACCGTGACCTGAGCGCCGCCGGCATCCCTACGGGCGCCGACGGCGTTCTGCAGAGCAGGCGCGGGTGGTGCGCTGGTCGTGGTCCCTCGGCCGGCGCATCACCCGCCCGATCCGGGCGCGCGGTCAGTCCCGCGCGGCGTACCACCGCCAGGATGTCCGCCGCGCCCGGCCCGGCAGGTCGCCCCGGCCGGTCATCCACAGCAGGACGTCGGGCGCGTCACCGGCCGGGGCGTCCGGGAAGAGACGCCGCAACACCAAAGCACTCAGGTGCTGCGGCGGCCGCCACGGCACGCCGAGGCCGAGGGTGATGTCGTGGGTGTGCAGCACCGTCTCGGCCACGCCCATCGCGGCGAACCCGGCCGGGTCGCAGGGGCCCCAGTGCCAGGCCCGCGCGGTCGGTTCGGCGGCCTCGACGGCGACCGCGAGCAGCCCGGCGCAGGCACGCACCACGTCGAGCACCCGCGCCGGGCTCGCCGTGGGGGAGACCCGCAGGTCGTACGGCAGGTAGCCGTCCGGCGGCAGACCGGTGACCTGACCGGCGTACGCGAGCAGGTCGTGCGCGACGTGCGCGGCGGTCGTCCAGCAACTCCACGTCAGCGTGCCGGCCCGCACCGACCAGTCGCGGTCGTCGTGCGGGCGCAGCACCCGGCTCATCTCGTCGGCCGCTGCCCGCACGTCGGCGCCGGTCACCACGGACACAGGTACGTCGATGCGTGCAAGAATCCATCCTCGCGATCGGGAAAGAGGCGGACACCATGTTGCCCAACCTGGTGGTGGACACGACCGTACTGCCGCCGGCGGACCGATTCGACTTCTGGTACGCCCTGGTGGCCCAGGAGACCGCGCCGGTGCACATCACCAGCGCCCGGCTGGACGACTTCGTCGCGTACGTCCAAGCCATCGACCTCGGCCGGATCCGGTTGGCCTCGCTGCGGTACCCGTCGTTGCACGCCACCCGGCCAGCGGGCCTGGTACGCCGAGCCGAGGCGGACATCTACCAGCTCACGCTGCCCCTGACAGGTCTCAGCACCCTGGTCCAGGACCGCACCGAAACCACGCTCGTCGCCGCCAGCCACTTCACCCTGTTGGACACCGGGCGTCCACACATCGCCCGGCACCGGGCGGACGGTCCCGACCTGGCCACGACGATCACCGTGCAGATCCCGTACGCGGCGCTGCCGTTGCCGCCGGACCGGCTGCGCCGTCTGCTGGCCACGCCGATGTCGTCCCGCGTCGGCGTCGCCGGGCTCCTGGCCCACCACCTGCGCAGCATCGCGGCGCACCCGGAGCAGTACGAGCCGAACCAGGCCGAGATGCTGGGCGGCATGGCACTGGACCTGCTCGCCGCCACGCTCGCCCAGCACCTCGACATCGAGGGCGTGCTGTCACCGGAGGCCCGGCACACCGCGCTGCGTGCCCGCGTCGTCGACTTCATCGACCGCCACCTGGGCAGCGCCGAACTCAACCCCCGGAGCGTCGCCGCCGCCCACCACATCTCGCTGCGCACCCTGCACCGCCTGTTCGAGGGCGAGGAGACGACACCTGCCGAGTTCATCCGGGCCAAACGGCTGGAGCGGTGCCGGCGGGACCTGACCAACCCGTTGCAGGCGCACCAGCCGGTCCACCTCATCGCCGCCCGGTGGGGTTTCCCGGACAAGGCCCACTTCAGCCGTGTTTTCCGCGCCCGGTACGGGCATTCGCCGCAGGCGTACCGGGCGGCGCACCCGCCGCCGGAGCGGTGAGCCGGCGGCCGCTACCGCCGTCGGTGGTCGGTCGGGTCGTCCGCGTCGAAATCCCGTACGGCGGCGCGGATCATCTCGCCGTACGGGTCGTCCGGCAGCCGGGCCAGGTGCTCCCGAGCCCGGTCGAGGTGCTCCCGGGCCGGCCCGGGGTTGCCCAGTCGCCGGTGACAGTCGGCGAGGTTGAGGTACAGCGACGGCAGGAGCGCCCGGACCTCGAGCGAGGGCAGGTGCCGTCGGGCGCGTTCGTCGGTCACCTCGGACACCGCCGCCAGGGCGCGTTCGTCCCAGCGCAGCTCCGCGTCCGGGGTGTCCTGAAGGTCGGCGAGGTGGTGGGCCAGGGTGCAGCGGTGCAGAGCGTCACCGGCCGGGCCGATCTCGTCCCACAGCACGGTGAGCTGCTCGCGGGCCTCGGCGGCGCGGCCGGTCTGGCCGAGCCGCACCGCCTCGACGATGCGGGTCAGGGTCGGGCCGGGGGCCATCTGGTCGGTCATGTCGCCGATGCTCCGGCCTCGATCAGGTCGAGGGTCAAACCGCGGGCACAATGAACTGGACGCCGCACTGCCCGGACTTGTAGGTTGCAGTCGACCGCGACACGGCCCGAGGAGGTGAGACCCATGAACGCTGGTTCGATGTGGGTGCTCCCCCTACCGTCACGGCTGGGCGACTGACGCAGGCGTCGCCGGGAGCGCCTTTCACCAAGGCACTCCCGAAAGGCCGTTTCCTGTGTCCTCCGTTTCCCTTGATCACTTCTCCTCGCCGAGCCCTGACGCCGATCGTCCGCCGCACCTGTTCGATGTGATCATCGTCGGCTGCGGGCCGACCGGCGCCATGCTGGCCGCCGAACTACGCCTGCACGACGTGCGGGTCCTCGTCCTGGAGAAGGAGACCGAGCCGCCGTCGGCCGTCCGCATCGTCGGTCTGCACATCCGCAGCCTCGAGGTGATGGCGATGCGTGGACTGCTGGACCGCATGCTGGCGCACGGCCGGCGACGCCCGGCCGCCGGCTTCTTCGCGGCCATCGACAAACCCGCACCGCCCGGGCTGGACTCCCCGTACGCCTACCTGCTGGGCATCCCACAGCCGGTCATCGAACGTCTGCTCGCGGAACACGCGACCGCCCTGGGCGCGCAGATCCGGCGCGGCCGGGCGGTGACCGGTCTCACCCAGGACGACCACGGCGTCACCGTCGAGTTGTCCGACGGCGAACGGCTGGGCGCGCGGTACCTCGTCGGCTGCGACGGCGGACGCAGCACGGTCCGCAAGCTCCTCGGCGTCGGCTTCCCCGGCGAGGCCACGCGGAACGAGACTCTGATGGGCGAGATGGAGGTGGGAGTCCCCGCGGAGGAGGTCGCCGCCACCGTGGCCGCGACCGGCGGGGTCCGGCACCGGTTCTGGCTCCGTCCCGCCGGGCCCGGCGTCTACAGCGTCGTCGTCCCGGCGGCCGGCGTCAGCGACCGCGCGACACCACCCACCATCGAGGACTTCGCCCGACAGCTCCGAGTCGTCGCCGGAACCGACTTCGGCGTGCACTCGCCGCGCTGGATGTCCCGCTTCGGTGACGCCACCCGGCTCGCCGAGCGGTACCGGGTGGGTCGGGTCCTGCTGGCCGGCGACGCCGCCCACATCCACCCGCCGATCGGTGGCCAGGGCCTGAACCTGGGCGTCCAGGACGCGGTCAACCTGGGCTGGAAACTGGCCGGGCAGGTGCGGGGCTGGGCCCCGGAGACCCTGCTGGACACCTACCAGGCCGAACGTCGTCCGGTCGCCGAGGACGTGCTGGACAACACCCGCGCCCAGACGGAACTGCTCACCGACGAACCGGGCGCCCGGGCCGTCCGTCGGCTGCTGACCGAGCTGATGGACTTCGACGAGGTCAACCGTCACCTCCTCGAGAAGATCACCGGGATCGGCATCCGCTACCACCTGGGCGAGGGCCCCGACCTGCTCGGTCGCCGCCTGCCCGACGTCGGCCTGCGACAGGGCAACCTCTACGGTCTCCTGCACCGCGGCCGGGGCCTGCTGCTGGACCGCACCGGGCGACTGACCGTCGATGGTTGGTCGGACCGGGTCGACCACCTCGTGGATCCGGACGCGGACCTGGACGTTCCAGGTGTCCTTGTGCGTCCCGACGGTCACGTCGGCTGGATCGGCGACGACCAGCAGGGCCTTGACGACCAACTGGCACGCTGGTTCGGCGGGCCCGCCGCGTGACGCCGTCAGTCGAGGACCGGCACCGAGCGACCCTCGTCCACCGTGTACGCGCCCGTCGAGAGGTCACCCAGGGCCGTGGGGGTCAGCGCCAGTGAGACGACGCCGCCGGGCAGCACGCGGACGTTGTCCTCGGACGCCGCGAACGTGGCGGGCGTCGACCCGTCCGGGAACAGCCGCTTCCCGCCGCCGACGACGACCGGGTACTGCAACAGCCGGTAGAGGTCGACGAGTCCGGCCCCGTGCAGCGTCTGGACGAGCCGCCAACTGCCGTGTACCTGGAGTTCGCCGCCCGGGCGTTCCTTGAGCCGGCGCACCGCGTCGACGACACCGGTCCGCAACACCGTCGTCGGGTTCCAGTCGGCGTCGTCGTCACCGAGGGTCTGGCTGACGACGTACTTCGGCAGGGTGTTCAGCTTGGTGGCGATCAGGTCGTCGGGGGCGGTGACCTTCGGCCAGTACCCGCCGAGCAGGCCGTAACTCGTGCGGCCGAAGAGGAAGGCGTCGGCCGCCCGGAACCAGTCCTCGATGACCGCGTTGGTGTGCGCGGACATGTGCGGAACGAGCCAGCCGCCCCGGTCGAAGCCGTTCGAACGGTCCTCGTCCGGGGCGCCCGGTCCCTGCATGACGCCGTC
The DNA here is from genome assembly GCF_057708145.1 of Micromonospora sp. bgisy143. NCBI lineage: Bacteria > Bacillati > Actinomycetota > Actinomycetes > Micromonosporales > Micromonosporaceae > Micromonospora > Micromonospora sp. bgisy143. The sequence goes on along the minus strand of NZ_JBYIRN010000050.1, from coordinate 6,312 downwards.
GAGGCTCACGAAGACGTTGACGCTGAGCAGCACGGTTCTCCTCCGTTGGCGGATCGGGCCGGCCGCTTCCGGCGGCCGGCCGACGGAGGTTAACTGCCGGGTCGCGGGTCGGTCTTGTACAGGAACGACATCGTCGGATCGTCGCCCGTGCCCAGCCCTCGCGCGGTGTGTCCGACGAAGCGTCGCAGCGCGTGTGCCAGGTGCGCCTGGTCGAAGTAGCCCAGCGTGTCGACGACCGCACGCCAGTCGAGGCCGTCGCGCAGCATGGTGGCCGCGGCGTTCGCGCGGTCGATCTGGGTCACCGCGGTCTGCGTCAGCCCGGTGACGGCCCGGTGGTGCCGCTGGCGGGTGCGGGTGGACCGGTGACGGTCGGGCTCCGGACCCGCCAGGCGTGACGGCACCACCAGCCCCGCGTCGCGCAGCCGCCGGACGAACTGCTCCACGTTCTCGTACGTGGGCGTCTCCCAGTCCTCGCCGCCGATGATGACCCGACCTGAGCGCGTCACCGGGAAGGACACGTCGCTGTCGACGATCGAGGTCGCGGGGTGCGGGCGGAAGACCGCGCCGAGGGTGAGCCGGATCCCGAGGAACTCGGCGTCCGGCGGAACCGGCGCTGTGGTGGCCCGGGTCTCGGGCCCGCGCAGGGTGACGAGGAGTTGCCCGGGCGTCCGCGTGACGATCAGGTGGCAACAGGTACGCGCCACGGACGTCATCGTCGTCTCGGCGTCACTGGAGGTGCGCCACACCCGGTCGACGATGCCCGCGTCGGCATCGGTCGCACGATGCTCGAACCGCAACGCCATGACGCCTCCGTGTCCTCGTAGCTGCTTCAGGCTATGTCCCGGCCCAGGTCGTCGGCGTGCGCCGTGATCCAGATCGCGTCGCGTCGGTAGAGCCCGACGTGACCGCGGATGTCCTCCTGTCCGCGATCGGCCCGAGCCTCGGTGAAGGCGGCGAGGTCGTACAGTCGTTCGACGGCGACCTGGAGGATGCACGCGGGTCGCAGCTCCGAGCCGTACGCGTCGCAGAGGATGCGCAGGCGACGTGCCCGCTCGCCCAGGTGGCTGCCGAGAGCGTCCCCGTTGGCCGGATCGGCGAGCGGCACCAGCCGGTAGGCGAGATAGGCCAGGTCCCACGCCCGCGGACCGGGCGAAGCGGTGTCCCAGTCGATGACCCCGGTGAGGCGTCGGTCGGTGAAGACCATGTTGTACGGCGCGAAGTCGTTGTGACAGATGACCTCGGCCGGCTGCCGCCCCGGGGACTGCCACACCTCATTTCCGGTGTCGAAGCTCGCGCTCACCTGCTGGAGTTGCGCGAGGTGCACAGCCGCGTCGGTCAGGACCTCCTGGCTCCACACCCAGTCGGGTAGCGGGTACTGCGGCACGATTCCCGGCAGGTACGACACGGTGTCGCGCCCGTGCTCGTCGGTTCCCAGCGGCTGCGGCGCCCAGGTGAGGCCGCTGTCACGAAGATGGCCCAGCAGGCGTTGGATCGTGGGGCTCCAGGCGGCAGCCTCTCGTCGCACAGTGGCACCGACACGTATCGCGCCACCCATGTTGCCCCCGTGCAACGTCTGCTCCTGCTCGTTGACGGCGCTCGCGCCGGGTTCGCTCATGCCGGTCATCGTCAACGAGAGCGGTGTAGCGGTGCCACCGCCTTCCAACACCCCCGACACGGGATTAACTGATTACCGGTAACGATAATCCATTAATCCATGCCCGCAAACGGGACATAACGTGCGCACACCATAATGACAGTTCGTGTGCGTAAGTACTCAGGCTGGTGTATGGCGATTTATGCGCAGGGGGTTAGGTGGTTCATTGGCGGTGCGGATCGTTACTGACCTAGACGTCGGCGCGAGGGCTCACGAGCCAGCTCGAGGCGGCACGGTAAGCGGCTCGGACCGCAGATAGTCGATAGCGCGGCGCAACGCCTCCACGTTGTCCCCGAAGTGCCCAAGCGCCGAGTTGCACCCGTTGCACAGAAGGCCACGGATGGCGTTGGTGCTGTGGCAGTGATCTACCACTAAGCGGAAGGCCTGCGCCGAAGGCATGCCATCGTTGCGGGGCCGACCCACGGGAGTGATTGGTATCTCATCCTCATGCACTCCGCAGATGGCGCAGCGGTACCCCTGCCGTGACCTGAGTTCGTCGTAGTAAGCCTCGGTGATCCGGTACTTGGACCAGAGATTCATCGCGCGGTTGGAGCCTGGGCGGGCGTCTCTACTGGCCTGATTGATGCGGCGGGTGTATTCGCGGCATTGCTGGCAAGAGAGCAAGGTACGACCGGTCGCACCGAGGAAGGACTCCGGCGGCCGAGGTTGCCTGCACCGCCCGCACTTCCTGGACTCGTCCACGACTCCCGAGAATACCGATTATTGAGGGCGGCCCCGGCCCTGAATCGCGTCGGGCTGAGCCTACGAGCGACGTACGTAGTTCAGTTCGCCGTGGACGAGGGGCCGTTCACTTCGTCGCGGTGGCCCATTCGGTCGCCAGCGAAGGGCTGTAGTACCGGGTGAAACCACAGCCCCACGCGATCGGGTCGGTGAGCGGCGCGCCACCCCAGCGGGGCGTGCCGGACACCAGCAACCGGATGCCGACCTGATAGGCCGGGGCGTCCTCGGCGGTGGCGTCGCCCGTTCCGGTCCCTGCGGTGGGCGGCGACATGTCCACCACGGCGGTGCTGCCGGAGCCACCCTTGAACCAGGTGTGCACCTGGAAGGTCACCGATCGCAGGTCCAGGGGCGGCTGGTTGCCGCGCTCGGTCCGCGCCGGTCCGATGCCGGTCACCGTGCCGTCGAAGGCGAAGGCCTGCTCGGCGAGCGTCTCCGGTGCGTAAGCCTTGACGCACTGCGCCGCGCCGAAGGCGAGTGGATCGCCGGGCTTGACCCCGGCTGGCAGGTCGGTCGCCGGCGCCGACATGACAGGTGTGGCCGGCGGCTCCGCCTGCGGCGTCGCGGCCGGCCGGTGGACGCCGTACCCGAGCGCCGCGACGATCACTGCGGTGGTGGCCGCCGCCACGGTCAGGGTCCGGCGCCTGCGGTGGACCTGGCGCACCGCCGCGGCCGCCACGGCCAGCTCGTCGGGAGCGTCGGCGGCGTCGGCGGCGAACAGCTCACGCAGCTCGCGCTCGGTCGACAGGTTCATCGGGTCTCCCTCTGTGCGTCGACGGCCACGGGCCCGCGCAGGCTCGCCAGGGCGCGCGAGGCGGTGGCCCGCACCGAACTCTCGGTGACCCCCATGGCGGCGGCGATCGCCGCGTCGTCCAGGTCGGCGTAATACCGCAGGACGAGCACGGTGCGGGCGCGCGGGGCGAGCCTGCTCAACAACACCCGCATCTGGTCCCGGGCGGCAACCGCGTCGGCCGGGTCGGCCACCGCCGCGCCGCTGTCCTGGCGCAGGTCGGCGGGCCGTTCCGTCGTCCAGCGCCGACGACGCCAGCTCAGGTGCGCGTTCACCAGCATGCGGCGTACGTACGCCTCGGGGTCCGCCGCCGTGCGCACCCGCTTCCAGTGCCGGTACGTGTCGGCCAGCACGGTCTGGGCGAGATCCTCCGCCAGCTGCCGGTCGCCGCTCAGGACGAACGCCAGGCGCACCAGCGACCGGCCGTACCCCGCCACGAAATCCTCGAACGACACGCCCGCTCCCGTCAGTGCTCCTCACTGAAGAGACGCATCGGCCGCCGCCGCACGCTGCATCCGCGCGCTTGTCAGCGCCGGATGCCGGGGTGCCGCTAGCTGTGCCCGTACGCCTGCCGGGCCTCGGCCACCTCGGCGGCCTGGCGCTCGCGCCACCGGCGCTGCGCGTCGCGGTTGCAGGCGCGGCAGACCCGGCGGTACGTGCCGGTCGCCGGGTCGATCTCCCGGTCGTGGCCGTTGCGGCAGCGCGGCCGGCGTTCTCGGGAGCGGCAGTTCTCCGCGTGCGTCACCTGACGCAGGTGGGTGGGTTCGATGCAGTCGGGGACGCCGCAGGTGTGGTCCACCTCGAGGTCGGGGTCGTAGTTCCCGACGAGGACGGCGTACGCGGCGATGTGCGCCCACGCCCGTCCGGCGACCTTCTGGTGGACCCCGCGCTCCGAGCCGTAGCCGGTGACGATGAGGCAGCCGGTGTCGACGCGCGTGGATCGGGCGAGCAGATACTCCCGCAGGCTGTCGGGGGTGAAGTGGCGGGACAGCCCGTGGACGCCGGAGAGCATGGGACGCAGCGTACGGGGCGCGGCGGCAGGATCGGCCGACGCGGGACGATTCCAGAGAGACCTCTCGGCTGCATGACTGCGTCCATCGGGCTGTCCCCGGATGACCGCAGCGGTCATTCGTCGTCCCGACGCGCGTTGAGCTGCTATACGCGAGGCTTACGCCCCAGGTCATCCGGCAACTGCCTTTCGAGTACGACCGACGAGAACAGCGCCAGTGTAAAGGTTAGCAGTAGCAGTCCTGCAACCAATACCGTCGTCGCGCCAATCTTCGCAGACGCGGTCGTTAGTTCAATGGAAGAATCACCTAGCGTTGTAACGTTTGCTACAACATAATATAGAGAATCTGCCAACCTCCGCATCTCGGCCACGATTCCGTGATCCTTTGACATCCCTTGGAACCCGCCGAAGCGAAGTTGCAGCGTGGAGACCGAAATGGCGAGGCTGAGCACCATGAAAACTGCTAGAGACACAAATACGATCAACTCGTCAAGAGCTGATCCGTCCTCTGGACGGCGTCCAGTAACTCCTGCCGTGAAATAGGAACGAGCGTATCTTCCCACTGCGAGATACCAGGCCACGGCCTCTGCCAGCAAGCCCATGTTGTAAAGCACAATCCAGAGCGTGAAACCCGATGCGATTCCGGACGCAGCGGCACCCTCCTCGGGTGCAGCAGCATTGAGGGCGATTGTCGATGCGCACGACACTATGATGAACCCGGCGCCGCTGATAAAAATCTTTGAGATCAGCCTTGCTGCACCCTTCCTGGCTCGGACGAATTTCGAATCAGTGACCTTCAGAGAGTAACGTCGGCGAATCTTGTACCACTTCGCACCAAATGGGAAGAAATCGCCGCCGTGACGCTCGAACAGCGCGGCAAGCTCAAGATCGTTTCTGGGAGGGCGGAGACGGGACTCGCGCTCATAGCCACGAGCGTGCCTGGCTGCCCACCGCACAGCGTTCGTGAGAGCAATCGACTTGAGCAGCGCGAACACCATTAGAAAGCAAATGACGACGACCAGCAGCACGCCGTGATTCTCCAGCCATACCGAGCGCCCTCGCAAGCAGCTGTCCGTACTAGGATCTTGCCGCTGCAGTACACCGTCAACGCGGGAGAATGATGCTTGCACTGCTGATAACCGCCAAGAACGAGGAGAATACGGTCGGTCGAGTACTGGAGGCGTTCCGCGAAAGCGCGGAGTCACACTTCCGGAAACTTGAAGCGATTGTCGTGGATGACGGTTCGGACGATGCCACCACGGAGGTCGCTCGACGCGCCGGCGCTTCCCATGTGCTGCAGTCGGGTGGCCTTGGATTGGCTCAGTCATTTCAATTAGGCGTTGACGCCGCTCTAGGTGTCGGGGCTGCAACTATTGTCCACACCGACGCAGATGGTCAATACGATCCCAGCGACATACATGTATTGCTGCGCGAACTCGATTCCGGAGCAGATCTGGCGATCGGGAACCGATTGTGGCAGCGCCCGCCGCACATGCCACCTTCCAGATATTTGGCGAACGTTGCGCTCTCAAAGGTGGTGTCGGTAATTTCTCGGGTAGCCGTGCCGGACAGTCAGAGTGGCTACCGAGCCTTCTCAGCCCAGTTGGCGGAATCCGTTCGAATCTCTAGTAAATTTACCTACACCCAGGAGCAGATTATTCGAGCAGCTGGAATGGGCTTCCGAATCACCCATCCACCGATCTCGTTCGAGGAGCGCCGGTTTGGTGCGAGTCGCCTCGTAGTTTCTCCGGCCGACTACGGTTACAGGGTCGTCAGAGACCTAATGAAGATCTAGCTGCCAATTTGGTGGGGCTTCCGAACATCGCGATTGTTCGGTGCCAGAGACCTGTTGGGTCGGAGGAACGCAGCTGCATGGTCGGGCAGGTCCACGTCGGTGTCGTCGGCGACGTCGTCGCAGGGGACCAGCCGTACGGCCGGGCCCTGGGCGCGTAGGTAGTCGCGTGCGCCCCGGTCGCCGAGCGCCGTCGCGGCGACTCCGGGCCAGTGGTCGCGCCCGAGCAACACCGGATGTCCGCGCCGGCCGTCCGCATAGGTCGCCATGGCGAGGGCGTCGGTGGTGGCGTCGCGGGCGACGCGGCGTACCGCCTCGGGGGTCAGGTC
>NZ_JBYIRN010000049.1:0-24126 GCF_057708145.1 Micromonospora sp. bgisy143 | reverse complement strand
CCACCGCGCCTTGCCGGATCGCCGCCCGGACTCCGCCTCGGCTCGACCGCCCTTATGAAACAGGCCCTACCTCAACAGGCGGCGTGGTCGGCGGCGGCGAGCAGGTTGCCCTCCGGGATGGCGATCCGGTTCCGGCCGCCGGCCAGGCGGGCGGCGGCCCGGCGCGCCTGGAGCGGACCGTGCTCACGGCGGGCGGCGGCGTAGCTGGCGGCGGTGCGGGCCGCGATGGTGGCCCACCCGTACCGTTCGCCGACCATGGTCCGGGCGCGTCGGGCCACCCGCCGGGCGAAGACCTCGTCGCCGAGCAGCCGGTCGACCGCGCCGGCGAGGGCGACCGGGTCGCTGTGCGGGAAGGTCACGCCGGTGACGCCGGGTTCGACGATCTCGGCGAGGCCGCCGGTACGGGCCACCGCGAGAGGCGCTCCGGCCGCCGCGGCCTCCAGGGCCACCATGCCGAACGGCTCGTAGAGGCTGGGTACGACGGTCGCGTCGGTGGCGCCGAGCACCGCCGGCAGTTGGGTGGCGTCGAGGAAGCCGGTGAAGCGCACGGTCGAGCCGAGCGCCAGTCGACGGGCCTCGGCCTCCAGTTCGGGGCGGTACGGGCCGTCGCCGGCGATCACCACGCGCAGCCCGGGGTGCCGCTCGCGCAGTCGGGGCACCGCGTGTACGAGATGCTGGACGCCCTTCTCGTAGACCAGCCGGCCGGCGTACCCGACCAGGGGGCCGTCCGCGGCGAACCGCGCGCGGGCCGACGCGACCGCGCGTGGTCGGGCCCGCCAGGCCCGGTCGTCGACCCCGTTGGGGACCACGTCGACCAGCCCGGCCGGTACGTCGAACAGCGCGCTGACCTGGTCCCGCATGTAACCCGAACAGGTGATCACCCGGGTGGAGGTGCCGCTGAGCCAGTGTTCGACGCCGTGGATGGTGCGGTTCATCTCCTCGGGCAGCCAGCCCTGGTGGCGGCCCGCCTCGGTGGCGTGGATGGTCGTGACCAGCGGCAGGTCGAGGTGCTCGGAGAGGGTGACCGCGGTGTGGGCGACGAGCCAGTCGTGGGCGTGGATGACGTCGTACGCGCCGGCCTGGGTGGCGCGTAGGGCGGTGCGGGTGAGGGTGTGGTTGAAGGCCATGGTCCAGGCGAGCAGGGAGCCGGTGGCCAGGGGGAAGGCGACGGGGTCTTCGGGGGCGCGCAGGATGTGCACGCCGTCGGCGTACTCCTCAAGGGGTGCGCCTTCGGCGTGGCGGGTGACGACGGTGACCTCGTGGCCGGCGGCGGCGAGGGCGACGGAGAGGGCGTGGACGTGGCGGCCGAGGCCGCCGACGAGCACCGGCGGGTACTCCCACGACAGCATCAGTACCCGTAGCTGGCGGGCGGGGTTGATGTCGATCACGTGGGCATCGGGTGACATGCGGCCCCCTTTGAGTTGTCCCCGGGCGCGCGCCGACCGACACCGGAGTCGGTGTCGCCGTCGCGTCTGGATCGGGGCCAATCCTGCCGGCGCCGAGATAACCAGCGGAGACACCGCCGTTGCGGTCATGTAAAGCGCTACTGGCTCTTTCGGCGCACCCGCAGCAACTCGGCCACCGACCACGCCTGGAACGGGCAGCCGGTCGCGGAGTGCGGCGCGACACCGTCAGCCGTCTCGCTTACCGATCCTAGCCCATATTCGGTCAGATGGGACTCAATGCCAATCAATACGTCATCGACCGACATCTTGCCCCGGCGGGCGGCGTCCACGTACGGCCCGAGCAGCCACGGCCAGACCGTGCCCTGGTGATACCCGCCGTCCCGCTCGGCCGGGCCGCCCCGATGGCGACCCACGAACTCGGGCGCGTCCTCCGTGAGGCTGCGCGGACCGAGCGGGGTGAGCAGCCCGGTCGCGATCCGGCGCAGCGTCGCCTCGTCCGGCTCCAGCGGCGCGAACGGCAACGACCAGGCCAGCAACTGGTTGGGGCGCAACGCGTCGTCGTCGTGCAGGGCGGCCCCACCCAGCGGGTACGCCGGCGCGGGCGCGTCCAGCACGTCGTGCAGCCACCCGGTCGGGGCCGGGAACCGCTCCCGGAACGAGGCGGTGGCCCGCCCGTGCAGCCGCCACAGCTCGCCCGCGTCCTGTCCGGCCAGCTCGGCCAACTCGGCGAGCCCGGCCAGCCCGTTGATCCACAACGCGTTCACCTCGACCGGCTTGCCCGTGCGCGGGGTGACCGGCACGCCGTAGACCCGGGCGTCCATCCAGGTCAGGGCGGTACCCGGGGCACCCTGGGTGAGCAGACCGTCGGCCTGGTCGACGGCGATCCCGTACCGCGTGCCGGCGACGTGCGCGTCGACGACCGTGCGCAGCGCGGGCAGCAACTCGTCGCCGAGATCGGTGTCGCCGGTGACCGTCACGTGCCGGCTCACCGCGTGCAGGAACCATAGCGTGCCGTCGACGGTGTTGTACTCCACCCGTCCGGTGTCGGCGGTGTTGGCGAGCATCCCCTCGGAGAGCGTCGCCGCGTACGCCCGCAGCAGCTCGCGCCCCTCGGAGGCCCGGCCCGTGCAGAGGAACAACCCCTCGTACGAGATCATCGTGTCCCGCGACCAGGCCCCGAACCACGGATAACCGGCCACCACGTCGACCGCGGCCTGCCGGGTGCCGACCACGAACGCGTCGGCGGCCAGCGCCAGCGTCGCGTCCACGTCGTCGGCCGGCTTCGCTGTCGCCACCACCTGCCGGTTGCGTCGCCGGGCCGTCGCCACGATCTCGTCGGCCGACGGCGGCTCCTCGTCCAGGCGACCCGCCCAGGCCCGCACCGACACCGTGTCACCGGGGCGTTCCAGCTCGCCGGAGAAGCGGCCCGCGTACCAGAGGTCCTCGTCCGGGTGCAGGCCCCGGACGGCCTCCTCGCGGTGGTGCACACCCAGCCACCACTGCCCCTCCGGCACCCAGCCGGGGCCGGCGAGGCGGTACGCGCCCTCGACCACCGCGCCGTCGGCGACCGCCTCGACCTGCGGCGTCGGCCCGTCGGCCCGCCGCTCGCCGTGCGCGTCCCGCCAGGTGCACGCGGCGGACAGCTCCAGCCGGACCGGACCACCGGCGACCAGCCGGTGCACGACCGCCACGCAGGAGCGGCCGGGCAGCATGGCCAGTTCCCGTTCGATCACCACCGCGCCGATGCGCCACCGCCACCGGGGGAGTCCGTCGACCAGCTCGAAGCGCTCCAGCAGCTCGAATCCGCGCGGGTCGACGTCGCCGGAGGACCACTCGTGCGCGCCGAGGCGTACCCGCGCCCCGGACGGCAGGGTGACCGCCGGGTCGAGGCTGACCAGTCCCACCTGGCGGGAGGCGGGAGTGTCACCCGGCACCACCAGCAGACCGTGGTAGCGGCGGGTCCGCAACCCGCCGACGGTGCCCATGGCGTACCCGCCGAGACCGTCGGGCACCAGCCACTCCCGGCTGGACGCGCTGGTCAGGTCCCCGCAGACCTGCGGACCGAAGTTAATGTCGATCAACTTTCCTCCACCGCCGTCGAGGTGTAACACGCCACGGCGAGAATGGCCGCTGTGGTCAAGTACCGCGGCGGCGTCGAAGATGTGCACGTGATCACTGACGGATCGTCCTCCGACGCCTCGCCACCCGACGCTGAGCGGCTCCGGCTCGCCCAGGCGGACTCGGGTGAGCAGGATTGGCGTGCATGGGGTCCCTATCTGTCCGAACGGGCGTGGGGGACGGTCCGGGAGGACTACAGCGAGCACGGTACGGCGTGGGACTACTTCCCACACGACCATGCGCGGTCCAGAGCCTACCGGTGGAATGAAGACGGGATGGCCGGCGTCTGCGACGACCGGCAGACGTTCGCGTTCGCGCTGGCGCTGTGGAACGGCAGGGACCCGATCCTCAAGGAGCGGATGTTCGGCCTGGGCGGTGACGGCGGCAACCACGGGGAGGACGCCAAGGAGTACTGGTGGTACCTCGACAGCACCCCGACGCACTCCTGGATGCGCTGGCGTTACCACTACCCGCAGGCCGCCTTCCCGTACGACGAACTCGTCGCGGTGAACGCGCTGCGCGGCCGGGACGACACCGAGTACGAGCTGGTGGACACCGGCATCTTCGACGACGACCGGTACTGGGCGGTGACCGTCGACTACGCCAAGGCGTCCCCGACCGACCTCTGCATGGTGATCACCGTGGCGAACCGGGGCGATGCGGCGGCGACCCTGCACGTGCTGCCCACCCTGTGGTTCCGCAACACCTGGGCCTGGGGGCTGCCCGGCGGTGACCGGATTCCCCGGCTGACCGGTGAGGGCACCCGGCTGGTCGGTGAGCACCGGGTGCTCGGCCAGCTGTTGCTGGAGGGCGACGGCGGGCCCGTTCCGCTGCTCTGCGACAACGACACCAACGCCGAGCGGTTGTGGGGCCTGCCGGGCCGCTCGCCGTACCCGAAGGACGGCATCAACGACCACGTCGTCAACGGCGCGCCCACGGTCAACCCGGCCCGCGAGGGCACCAAGGGCGCGCTGCACTACGTGCTCGACGTGCCGGCCGGCGGGCAGCGCCAGATCCGGCTGCGGCTGACCCGTACCGCCTCGCCCCCGGCCGCCGGCCCGCCGCCCCCGGCGGACCTGCGCGACGGCTTCGAGTCGGTGGTGTGGGCCCGGCGGGCCGAGGCGAACCGGTTCTTCGCCGGCGTGATCCCGGAGACCGCCACGGCCGACGAGGCGCTGGTGGCCCGGCAGGCCATCGCCGGGCTGATGTGGGGCAAGCAGTTCTATCACTTCGACGTCAAACGCTGGCTGGACGGCGACCCCGGGTCGACGCCGCCGGCCGGGCGTCGCCACGGGCGCAACAGCGCCTGGTGGCACATGACCAGCTTCGACGTCATCTCCATGCCCGACCCCTGGGAGTACCCCTGGTACGCGGCCTGGGACCTGGCCTTCCACTGCGTGAGCATCGCCCGGGTCGACCCGGGCTTCGCCAAGGAGCAGATCCTGCTCCTGCTGCGCGAGTGGTACCTGCACCCCAACGGGCAGATCCCGGCGTACGAGTGGGCGTTCGGCGACGTGAACCCGCCGGTGCACGCCTGGGCGGCGCTCAAGGTGTTCGAGATCGACGGCGGCAGGGACTTCGAGTTCCTGGGCCGGGTGATGCACAAGCTGCTGCTCAACTTCACCTGGTGGGTGAACCGCAAGGACACCGGCGGCAACAACGTCTTCGAGGGCGGCTTCCTCGGGCTGGACAACGTCGGGCCGTTCGACCGTTCGGCGGCGCTGCCCGTGGCCGGCGTGCTGGAGCAGTCCGACGGCACCGGCTGGATGGCCATGTACGCGCTCAACCTGCTCGACATGGCCATCGTGCTGGCCGAGCACGACCGCACCTGGGTGGACACCGCCACCAAGTTCTTCGAGCACTTCCTCTACATCGCCGCCGCCGCGTACGAGCAGGGGCTGTGGGACGACGAGGACGCGTTCTTCTACGACGTGCTGCGGCTCGCCGACGGCACGAAGGTGCCGCTGAAAGTCCGCTCGGTGGTCGGGCTGCTGCCGCTGGCCGCCACCACCCGGCTCACCGCCAAGACCCTGCACCACCTGCCGGAGCTGGGCGCGCGGCTGCGCTGGTTCCTCACCAACCGCCCCGAGTACGCCAAGGTGATCGGCACCCGACGGCTCGGCCCGGACGGCCGGCAGCAGCGGCTGCTCTCCATGGTCGGCCAGGAGCAGGTGGTCCGGCTGCTCGCCCGGATGCTCGACCCGGACGAGTTCCTCTCCGACTTCGGCCTTCGTACGCTGTCCCGCGCGCACCTGGACAAGCCGTTCTCGGTCACCCTGGGCGGGCAGGAGTTCTCCGTCGGGTACGAGCCGGCCGAGTCCACGAGCGGCCTGTTCGGCGGCAACTCGAACTGGCGTGGGCCGATCTGGATGCCGACGAACTTCCTGCTGGTCAGCGCGCTGCGCGACTACGCGGCGTTCTTCGGCGACGACCTCCAGGTGGAGTATCCGACGCGCTCGGGAGTGAAGCGTTCGCTGGACGAGATCGCCGACGACCTGTCGATGAGACTGATCTCGCTCTTCACCCAGGACGACTGGGGTCGGCGACCGATCTACGGCGCGGCGCGGCTGTTCCAGACCCACCCCGACTGGCGGGACCTGGTCGCCTTCCCGGAGTACTTCCACGGCGACAACGGCGCCGGCCTGGGCGCCTGGCACCAGACCGGCTGGACGGCCCTGGTCGCCGACCTGATCCTCACCCTGCGCCGCTGACCCGCCGGCCCCGCCCCGCCCCGCCGCCGCGCCGCAAGATCCGCGCAACTTCAGGGATGTTGCTGCATCACGGCGGCTGGAAGCAGCAACTTCCCCGAAGTTGCGACGATCTTGGCGTGCGGGCGTGCGGGCGTGCGGGCGTGCGGGCGTGCGGGCGTGCGGGCGTGCGGGCGTGCGGGCGTGCGGGTGTGCGGGTGTGCGGGCGGATGTGTGGGCGTGGTGTCAGGACCCGCTCCGGTGTTCAATGGCGCGTTATGGAGTGGACAGTGCCCATCGCCGTCGTGTTGTCGCTCGTGCTCGTGTTCCTGGTCGCCGGGGGTGGCCGTCGTTCCGACGCGGATCAGCTGGCTCGCCGGCTCGCCGTGGTCGAGCGCAAGCTGGATCTGATCATGGCGCACCTCGACATCCGCGAGCCGGAGATCGAGGCCCCCGGGGCGGTCCTGCAGGAGCTGCTCGCCGGCCGCAAGATCCAGGCCATCAAGGCGTACCGGGAGGCGACCGGTGTCGGTTTGCGGGAGGCCAAGGACGCCGTCGAGTTGCTCGCTCGGCAGCGCGGCCTGGGATGATTTTCAGCCCTCCTGGGCACCCGCCGCTGACTCCGACCCGTGCCACGCTGCGCCGTGAGCGCCGCTGCGCCGCAAGATCCGCACAACTTCAGTGATGCTGCTGCGTCACGACGGCCTGAGCCAGCAACATCACCGAGCTGGGCGGATCTTGGGAGGGGCGCGGCATGATCGTGCTCGATCCTTGTTGTAGTGGTGTCCTCGGCGCGGGAGGCCACTACATCCATGTTCGAGCACGATCATGCGGGTGCGGGTGCGGGTGCGGGTGCGGGTGCGGGTGCGGGTGCGGGTGCGGGTGCGGGTGCGGGTGCGGGTGCGCGGGTGCGGGCGCGGGCGCGGGCGCGGGCGCGGGTGCGGGCACGACCCGTCGGGCTACTCGTAGCCGACGTGGATGATCAACTGGCCGTTCCGGGGTTCGGCCACCACGTAGACGGACCCGGGGTCGAGCAGTTCGGGGGGCTCCGTCCGGTCCTCGGAGAGGCCCATCTCCTCAGCCAGTTCGGCCGGTGACTGGCCGGCCGCAGGTGCCACGGTCACCTGCCAGGAGCACCCGCCGGAGGCGCACGTCTCGCTCTCGTCGACGACGGTCGCCCCGGCGGGCACGTCCGGGATACGCCACTTCGGCGGCAGTGAACCCTCGTCGCCGAACGCCCACAGCGACGCGAACCACAGGCCCCAACCGCAGGCCAGCAGGCCCACGACGCCGAGCCCGGCCAGGAGAAGGCGTCGAGGCGGTGTCATCGGGCCAGGCTAGCGAGGCGTTGTGGAGATCCAGTGGAGGTCAGCCGGTGAAGGGCTCGAGGCCGAGCCGGCCCCAGGCCACGAAGGCGGCCAGGGCGAGGTGCACGGCGTTCACCGCGGTGAACCTCGCCTCCTGGTAGCGCAGGTGGGTGATCATCGCGCCGACCATCAGCAGCACCCAGCAGATGGCGGTGACCGGCACCAGGACCGGCGCGATGTCCAGCACGGCGGGCAGGATCAGGCCGGCGGCGGCCAGGAGTTCGAGCACCCCCAGGGTCCTGACGAAGCCGTCGCTGGCGTCCCCGGTCCATCCACCGCCGCGGTGCGCGGCCAGCTTCTTGCGGGGTACGAACGTCTTGGTGATGCCGCCGGTCAGAGCCACCGCGGCCAGCAGCCCGGCCGCGATCCACAGTGCGATGTTCATGAAAGTCCCTCCGTTCGGGGTCGACCACGAGACACCGCCGGCCCGGCGACTGTGACTCGCCACGGCGGGTGATGTGCCGCACAGCCCCGTGGTGTCACAGGTGACTGTCGACCGGTGTCGGATGGTGGTGGACCGACGTCGAGGACAGGAGTCGCGCATGGATCCCTTCGTGGACGCGTTCGTCACGCATCGGAACCTGCTCTTCACCGTGGCCTACGAGCTGCTCGGCTCGGCGGCCGACACTGAGGACGTACTCCAGGAGACCTGGCTGCGGTGGGCGGACGCCGACCACGCGGAGGTCCGGGACGCGCGCGCCTATCTGGTCCGGATCACCACCCGCCAGTCCCTCAACCGGCTGCGGACGATCGGCCGGCGCCGGGAGTCCTATGTCGGCTCCTGGTTGCCCGAGCCGCTGCTGACCACGCCCGACGTCGCCGAGGACGTCGAGCTGGCGGAGCACGTCTCGACGGCGATGCTGCTCGTGCTGGAGACGCTGAGTCCCACCGAACGGGCGGTGTTCGTCCTGCGGGAGGTGTTCGAGATGGACTACGACGAGATCGCCGCGACCGTGGCGAAGACCCCTGCCGCCGTCCGCCAGATCGCCCACCGGGCGCGGGCACACGTCGCCGCGCGCCGACCGCGCGGCCCGGTCTCGGCAGCCGAGACGCGGCGCGCGTTGGCGGCATTCCAGCGGGCGGTCGAGCTGGGCGACGTCCAGGGCCTGCTCGACATCCTGGCGCCCGATGTCGTCCTGCTGGGTGACGGCGGTGGCATCAAGCAGGCGGTGCTGCGGCCTGTCGTCGGCGCGGACAAGGTGGCCCGTCTGCTGGCCTCGCCGAAGGTGGAGGTCACCACGCTGTCGCTGCACCCGGCCGAGGTCAACGGGTGTCCGGCGCTGATCGTCCGGTTCGACGGCGAACTCGACACCGTCCTGACGGTGCGCGTCGACGACGGTCTCGTCAGTGGTCTGTACGCCGTCCGCAACCCCGAGAAGCTGTCGCACATGCGCCGGGCCACCGCGCTGCGCCGGTGAACGACGGCTCCGGTCAGAACGGTGGCCTGGCCATCTCGCGGGGCCGGCGCCGGGAGCGCCGGAAGTCCGCAACGGCGACGCCGAGCAGCACCAGGGTGGCGGCCGTGCCGGCGATGAGCGGTCGCAGCGGGAGGGTCGCCGGCACCAGCAGAGCCAGAGCGAGCAGGCCGGCTGTGCGGGAGCGGGAGATCCGGGTGAACACCTGGTACTCGAGGGCTGCCCGCCCGGCGAGGAAGAGCGCAGGACCACCGAGGATGGCGATGAGCCAGGTGGCCGGGAGATGCCCGAACGGCTCGGTGATGTAGAGCTCCATCCCCACACCGGTCAGCACGATCCCCGCGATCATCGCCAGGTGCGCGAAGGCCATCTGGGTGGCGAGCCGGGCGGCGTCGCCGGAGGCGCCGACGGCGGTGTCCAGCGTTCCGCCGGCCAGGTGGAAGTAGATCCGCCACAGCAGGACCGTCGTGGCAAGCGCGAGCACGAAGGCGGCCGTCTGCGCGGCGTGGAAGCTGCTGCCGCTGAACGCCAGTCCGATCACGAAGATGGCCTCGCCGAGCGCGATGAGCAGGAACTGCTGGTACCGCTCGGCCAGGTGTCCGGCCGCGATCGCCTGCACGCCGAGCCGTTGCGCGCCGAGTCGCGGCGTCGGCCAACCGCGGTACGACCCGATGTAGTCCACTCCGACGGCGACCGCCCAGAGCCAACCACGGACGTCGCCGTCGTTGACCAGCCCACCCACGATCCAGAACGGCGCGCTCAGGCCGAGCCAGAACACGATCCGGATGGACTGTTGCGGGTCGGGCCGGCCGTGACCGGCGATGTGGAAATAGACCACCCGTCCGACCTGGAGGGTCACCAGCGTGATGGCGAAGAGGGAGGCCCGTGCGCCGAATCCGTCGGGTACGGCGACCGCCATCGTCATCGCGCCCGCCATCGTGATGACGATGACGGCCTGGACGATCATCGCCTCCGGGTCGAGCCAACTGGTCGACCAGACGGTCAACGTCCAGACGGCCCAGAGTGCCAGGAACAGCACCAGCGCCTGACCGAGGCCGGCGAACACGCCCCGATGGCCCTCGGTGAAGTCGTCGATCAGCCGCAGCGAGATCCTGGTGAGGGCGAAGACGAAGACGAGATCGAGGAACAGCTCCAGGAAGGTGGCCCGCTCGCGGGTGCCCGCCTCGCGCAGCAGTCCGCCACCGGGCATCTCCCTCACCCGCCGACCGCCTCGGTGGGCGGACGCCGTCGAACGACCACGTGCCCTCCCGTCGCGGTGACCCCATCGGCGCTAACGACCGACAAGCGGGAACGGCAGCGCCCTGGTCGATCAGTCACCAATCCGTCATGAGGCGGATGCGGACAGTACGGCTCGTTAGGCTCGGCCGGTGTCCGTACCCGCCGAGGAGGCCATCGAACACGAGCGACGCCTGCTCATCGTCGCCGCCGCCCGCGAGCTGGCCGAAGCCGAGGGCTGGGTCGGCCTGAGCGTCCGTCGGGTCGCCGAACGGGCCGACATGGACCTCGGCGACCTGTACCGGCACTTCGCCGACCAGGAGGCGGTGCTGGCCGCGGTCGCGGTGCACGGCTTCGCCGATCTGGCCGCCGCGCTGACCGCGGCGCACGCCGACAACCCGTGCCCGGAACGGGCGTGGGCGGTGATGGCGACCGCGTACCTCGACTTCGCGTACGCCAATCCAGCTGTCTACGACGCGATGCTCGCGCTGACCCCGGACCTCGCCCTCGGCGCGGCCGGGGTGCCGGCGGCACCGCGAGCCGTCTTCGCCGCGCTGCGGGCCGCCCTTCTCCCGCTGGCCCAGGGCCGCGATCCGGACACGCTCGCCGAGGTGGGCTGGAGCCTGCTGCACGGCGTCGTCATGCTCACCCGAGGGGGTCGGCTGCGCCCTGAGGCGCAGGAGGAGCGGGAGGAGATGATCACCGAGCGGCTGCTCTGGTGGCCCTGCTCGACCGACGGAAACCCGGTGGGTGCCCGGGGCGCGATGCCCTAGAGTCGCGTCCGCACGATCATGATCGCGAGGGGGAGGCCGGCATGACCGCGGACACGGAGGCCCGCCGACGGGCACAGGTGCTGATCTTCGACGCGGACGACACGTTGTGGGAGAACAACGTCGTCTTCGAGCGGGTGATCGACGACTTCCTGGCCTGGATCGACCATCCCACCATGGACCGGGCGCAGATCCGGGCGATCCTCGACGACATCGAGCGGGCGAACGCGGTGGCTCACGGGTACGGCAGCAAGGTGTTCCTGCGCAGCCTCGGCGAGTGCCTGGAACGGCTGCGCGAACGGCCGGCCACCGACGCCGAGCGCCAGGAGATCGACCGGCTGGCCCTGGCGCTGGTCGAGCACCGGGTCGAGCTGATGCCCGGGGTGGCCGAGGCGCTCGACGCATTGGCCCAGCGGCACGACCTGCTGCTGCTGACCAAGGGTGACCGGGAGGAGCAGCAGCGCAAGCTGGACGCCTGCGGCCTGCTGCACCACTTCGGCGCCGCGCACATCGTCGCCGAGAAGAATGTCGACACGTACCGGTGGCTGGTCCGCGAGCACGGATTCGAGCCGGCCCGGGCGTGGATGATCGGCAACTCCCCGAAGTCGGACATCCTGCCGGCGCGGGCGGCCGGGCTGAACGCGGTGTTCATTCCGAACGAGAACACCTGGGTGTTGGAGGACGACGAGCTGGACCCGACCGACACCGGCGTGCTGCGGCTGGCCGCCTTCCGGGACCTGCTGGCGCACTTCTGACCTCGAACCCGAACAGCGTCGGCGATCATGGTCGCGTTACGCGGACCTGCCGCTTTTTGCCCTTGAGATCAGTCACGTTCCGGCCGGCCCGGCAACGCTTGTCCGGGCCGTCGCGATCGGCCTAGCCTGGGCCGGCGTTCGCGGCCTTTCGGGGTGTGCCGGGGACGCACCGGCGTCCGACAGGTGGGCACCGTGGAGCTGAGTGCAGGGCGGCCGGGCCTCCCCACCGAGCCGCGTGGCGTCGTGCCGCGCCCGCGCGCGCGGTGGCATGCCGGAGCTGTCCGCTCCCCTCGCCGGACGGCCGGGGGTCAGGACCGGGTAGTTGCGGACCCGGTCCTGACCCGGCGAACCGTTAGGCGCGGTGCCGACCGTCGCCCGCGTGGTGGCCGTCCGACTCACCAGCGCTGCCGCGGACGATCGAGATGGCCACCCGGCAGAACTCGTCCATGTCCGGGTTGAAGCCGGCCGCGATGTCGGGGTGCAACCCGGAGCGCGTCTCGTCCAACAGCCGCTGGCACACCTGCTCGACCGGCTCGCCGGCGTAGCTGGCGCGGACCCGGTCGGTGGCCGCCTGGAGAGCCGAGGTCAGCTGGTCCTCCAACGGGCCGCGCAGCTTCTGCTGCACAGGATCGAGCCCGCGCGGGTCGAGCGTGACATGTGGCTCCGACATCGGTGCTCCCTTCGTCGGCGTCCGCGATACCCCACCGCGGCCGTCGGTCAAACGCCGGTCGGCACGGCGGCGACCCGCACCTGGTAGGAGAATTCCTCCGCCGGCTCCTCGTGGTACGACAACCGGCGGATCTGCCGGTCGTCGTCGTAGAGGGCGACGTCCACCAGGACGCCGAGATGCGCCAGGCCGATGGTGGACACCCGCTTCTTGTCCTGGAGCACCGCGCAGACGCCGCCGAGCAGGGTGCTGGCGTCGGACGTGCGGTGCCCGGGCGGGCACCGCAGCACCACGTCCACCTCGATCGGCCCGGGCAACGGCGTCCAGCCGGTGCGCTGGGCCGCGCCGAGGGCGGCCTGAAGCAGGGCGCGGACCCTCGTCGCCTGCCGATGCCCGGCGGCGAAGATGGACAACGCTTCGGTCTTGACCGGTGGCAGGCCGCTCACCTCGAACGTCAGGGCGAGAGCGCGGGTGTCCTGCACGGCGGCACCTCCCTCATCGGGGACGATCCTGCCGAACCGGTGCAGTGGCTAAGGGGTGTTCCCGCGATAACCAACCGATCGGGCAGGCTGGGTCGGCCGGAGGCGAGTCGACGTCGGCGTCGATCGCGCTGGCTGCGGCGTTGGGGAAGACGCTAGTGCACACCGTCCGCGCTGGGTAGTCGGTCGTTCACCCGGTGGTCGACGGCGAAAAGGCACAGAACTCGTTGCCCTCCGGGTCGGCCAGCACCCACCACCGTGCCGTGTCGACCGGCTCGCGCAGCAGCGTCGCACCCGCCGCCAGGAGCGCGGTCGGCTCCGGGGCCGTCATCTCGACGTCCCAGTGCATCCGGTTCTTGACCGTCTTGGGTTCGTCGACCCCGTCGAACACCCACGCCTGCCAGGGGAAACCGGTGGCGCCGTGCAGCGACGAGGTGTTCGGCCCGGACCCGGTCGTGCCGCCCAGCAGGCCGGCCCACCAGGCCGCCTGCGCCGCCGGGTCGGTCGCGGCCACCACCAGCTCCACCGGGCCCGGCCGGACTCCGTCGGCGGCCGGGAGCACGCAGAACTGGTTGCCCTCCGGGTCGGCCAGCACCCACCGCTCGACGTCGCCGTCCGGCTCGCGCACCGAGCGCGCGCCGGCCGCGAGCAGCGCCGCCGGGTCCGCGTCGGAAAGGCGCAGATCCAGGTGTACGCGGGTAGCGCCGACCCGGGGCTCGGGAACCCCGTTCACCCAGATCGACTCGGCGTCGGAGCGCGCCGAACGGGGGTCGACCCTGGTGTCCCCGTCACCGGCGTCGGCCACGTCGGCGTCGAGCACCCGCGCCCAGAAGCCGCCCAGCGCGAGTGGGTCGGCGGCGTCCAGGCAGAGGTCCTTGAAACGTGCGATCACGGGTCCCAGCATGCCCGCTTTGGGGCGACCGTGGGGCAAGCGCGGTGTCGCCGCGCGGACCGAGCCGGGCACGACAGCTCCATGATCGACCGGGACCCTGGCCGCGATCTTGCACTTTCTGTGCCGGCATAGGCGGCATTCCAGGCTTTTCGACGACCGAAACTGCAAGATCGACCCGTCCGGGCGGTCCGGGCTTGTGAGGGGGTGGTTAGTGCTGCTTGGCGTAGCCGACGAACGCCTTCCAGGCCGTCGGGGTGACGTGCAGGGTGCCGCCGTCGCGGTCCTTGGTGTCGCGCACCAGCACGACGTGCGGCAGGTTGTCGGCGACCTCGACGCAGGAGCCGCCGTTGCCGCCGGACCGGGTCGACTTGCGCCACCGTGGGGTCAGGGTGTCCATACCTTGGCCACTTCCTTGATCAGCTCGATTGACGGCCGGCGGGGGAGTGCCTCGTTGCGGACGATCTCCCACGTCTTCGCCAGCTTAGCGACGTCGGTCGACGCGTCGACGAACTGCGCGGTGAGCTGGTTGTCCGCGTGGGCCACCCGTTCGCCGTCCGACATCTCGGCGATGATGAACTGACCGGCCAACCCCAGGTACATCCCGGCGTCCACCGGGACGACGTGCACCTGGATGTGCTCCTGGGTTGCCAGCTCCACCAGGTGCTCGCACTGCTCGAGCATGAGTCCCGGCTGGTCGAGCACCGGGCGGCGGAGCACCGCCTCATCCAGCACGGCGATGAGCTGCGGCGGGTGCGGTCGGTGCAGGATCGCCTGCCGCTCCAGCCGGGACGCGACGATCCGGTCGACGTCCTCGGCGTCGAACCGGCCGCCGGCCAGCGTGGCGCGGGCGTACCGCTCGGTCTGCAACAGGCCCGGCACGTACGCCAACTCGAACCAGCGCAGCGTGGTGGCCTCCCGCTCGAACTCGATCCATTCGCGCAGCCAGGCCGGCTCGGCGTCGAGCCGGCCCAACCGTTCCAGCATCCGCTGGAAGCGTTCACCGGTCCGGTGGTGGTTGTCGACGGCCCGCATGTACTCCTTCGTGGGCGGTCGCCCGCCCGTCTCGACGGAGCTGACGTGCGAGCCCGAGTAGCCGATGCCCCGGCCGAAGTCGTCCTGGCTGAGCCCGGTCTCCGCCCGGAGCAGGCGTAGTTCCTCCAGCACGTAGTCGGTCACTGTCCCCATCGACTCCCCAATCTCTGCCCAACCCGCTTCGGCGTGTCCTTCGTGGCTGCCCGCCCCGACCGCTGAGCTGCGCGGATGCCGCGAGCACGTATCGACCGTAGTCGGGACTTCGCAGACTGTCACCAATGGCGGGTCCGCTGGTGGCCGCAATGGCGGTGGCGGGCTCTGCCCCGGGGTCGCTCCCGTCCCCTTCGCGGGAGCGGCCCCTTTTCGAATCCCCGAGGAGGTCGATGTGCTGAGCCCGACAGACCGCCACGACGAAGCACGGTGGCGGTGATGGTGGTCCGTCCGCCCGTTCCGCACGTCGCCATGCGTCCGCTGTGGCGGTGCCGCAACTGTGGCCGGGAGTGGCCCTGCCAGCCGGCCAAGCTAGCCCTGCTGACGGAGTACCGGGCCAACCGGACCGGCTTGCTGATCTACCTCGGCACCCTGATGAACGAGGCGACCCAGCAGCTCACCCAACTCCACCCGGACCACCCGCCCGCCCGGATGACCGAGCGCTTCCTCTCCTGGGCACGGGCCCGGGGCTGAGCGCCCGCCCCACCCCGCCCGCTCCCGGTGATCAAGAGGTTGGCGTCAGGAAAGACGTCTTTCCTGACGCCAACCTCTTGATCAACAGGGCGGGGAGGGGGGCAGCCTGACGCGCAGTGTTGCCGGCAGGTTTCGCGGCGTGGTGGGTGGGGCAGTGTAGCCGCACGGAGTATCCGAGCGGGGCGTTTTCGCAGCTCCTGGGCTCGGAGCCAGCTCACCGTGCGCCGGGGCACGGATGCCCTCCCCGGTCTGTTGCGCAAGAGAGGGGGAGGCGATGACGGACCCCGCAACGGCCCGACACCGGCGTCACCCGGCGATCCGGGTTGGCGCGATGGCTGCCGCGTTGGCGCTGGTCGCGCCGCTCGCCGCCTGCGGCGCCGACGAGGGTGACGGTCCACCGACGCTCAACCTGTACTACCCGCCGGAGCAGAACCTGCAGAAGGTCGTCGACGACTGCAACCAGCAGGCCCAGGGGCGGTACAAGATCGTCTACCGGGTGCTGCCCCGGCAGGCCGACGACCAGCGGGTACAGATGGTGCGCCGGCTCGCCGCCGAGGACACCGGCATGGACATCCTCGGCCTGGACGTCACCTGGACCCAGGAGTTCGCCAGCGCCGACTGGATCCGCGAGTGGACCGGCCAGGACAAGGCCGAGGTCGAGCAGGGCACCCTCGCCGGGCCGCTGGAGACCGCACGGTACGAGGACAAGCTCTTCGCCGCGCCGAAGAACACCAACGTGCAGTTGCTCTGGTACCGCAAGGACCTGGTGCCCCAGCCGCCGACCACCTGGGACCAGATGATCAGCACGGCCCGGCAGCTCAAGGACCAGGGCAAGCCGTACCAGGTGCTCACCATGGGCGCGCAGTACGAGGGCCTGGTCGTCCTCTACAACACCCTGGCCGAGAGCGCGGGCGGGAAGGTCCTCTCCGACGACGGCAAGAAGGCCGTGATGGACGACGGTACGGTCCGGGCGCTGGAGCAGTTGCAGCGGTTCGCCACGTCGGGCGTGACCTCACCGTCCTTCAGCAACGCCACCGAGGACCCGGTCCGGTTGGAGTTCCAGTCCGGCGCCGGCGCGTTCCAGGTGAACTGGCCGTTCGTCTACCCGGCCCTACAGGAGGCCAACCCGGAGCTGGCAAAGCAGGTCGGCTGGGCCCGCGTGCCCGGCGTCGACGAGGGCACCCCCAGCAAGGTCACCATCGGCGGGGTGAACCTGGCCGTCAGCTCGTACTCGAAGCACCCAGAGCTGTCGTTCGAGGCCGCGCGGTGCCTGCGCAGCGCGGAGCACCAGAAGTTCTCCGCGATCAACGACGGTGTGCCACCGACCATCGAGGCCGTCTTCGACGAGCCGGAGATGACCGAGGCGTACCCGATGAAGGACACCATCCTCCAGGAGCTGAAGGACCCGGCGACCCGCCCGCTGACCCCGGCCTACCAGAGCATCTCCACCGTCATGTCGGCGATCCTGTCCCCGCCCTCCGGCATCCGCCCGCAGCAGACCGCCGACGAGCTGCGCAGTGCCATCGCCGACGCCCTGGAGTCGAAGGGGGTGCTGCCATGAGCGTCAACGCCACACCGGCCGGCGCGGACACCGTCGCCGAGGAGACCGCCACGCCGACCGTGCCGACCCAGCGCGGCGGCGGACAACGAAAGGCGCCGCTGAGCGAGAACAAGAAGGCCGAACGCCGGCTCGGCTGGCTGCTCTGCGCGCCCGCCGCGCTGGTCATGGTCGCGGTGACCGCGTACCCGATCATCTACTCGGTCTGGCTGTCGTTGCAGCGCTACGACCTGCGCTTCCCCGACCAGCGCGAGTTCGTCGGGCTGGAGAACTACGTCACCGTGCTCACCAACGAGTTCTGGTGGACGGCGTTCGGGGTGACCGCGTTGATCACGGTGGTCACCGTGGCCGTCGAGCTGGTGCTCGGCATGGGGCTGGCGCTGATCATGCACCGTACGCTGGTCGGGCGGGGCATCGTCCGGACCTCCGCGCTGATCCCGTACGGGATCGTCACGGTCGTCGCCGCCTTCTCCTGGCGGTACGCCTGGACGCCCGGCACCGGCTACCTGGCCGACCTGTTCAGCGACGGCGCACCGCTCACCGAGCGGGCCAGCTCGCTGGCGATCATCATGCTGGCCGAGATCTGGAAGACCACGCCGTTCATGGCGCTGCTGCTGATGGCCGGGCTGGCGCTGGTGCCGGACGACCTGCTCAAGGCCGCCTCCACCGACGGCGCGACGGCCTGGCAGAAGTTCACCAAGGTGATGCTGCCGGTGATGAAGCCGGCGATCCTGGTCGCGCTGCTGTTCCGCACCCTTGACGCGTTCCGGGTGTTCGACAACATCTTCGTCCTGACCGCCGGGGGCAACGAGACCTCGTCGGTGTCGATGCTCGCCTACAACAACCTGCTGCGGGGTCTCAACCTGGGCATCGGCTCCACGATGTCGGTGCTGATCTTCATCACGGTGGCGATCATCGCGTTCGTCTTCGTGAAGCTGTTCGGTACCGCTGCCCCCGGTAGCGACGACGGGGAGAGGCGCTGACATGGCTGTCGAAACCACCACCCGGGCGAAGCTGCGCTGGGGCCTGCTGGACGTCCTCGTGGTCGTCTTCGCGCTGGTCCCGGTGCTGTGGATCGCCTCGCTGTCGTTCAAGACGCCGGCCACCCTCACCGACGGGAAGTTCATCCCCCGGGAGTGGACGCTGGACAACTACCGGACGATCTTCGACACCGACCAGTTCGTCCGGGCGCTGATCAACTCCATCGGCATCGCGCTCATCGCCACCCTGATCGCGGTGGTCCTCGGCGCGATGGCCGCGTACGCGATCAGCCGGCTGGACTTTCCGGGCAAGCAGCTGCTGGTCGGCATCTCGTTGCTGATCGCGATGTTCCCGCAGGTGTCCCTGGTGTCGCCGTTGTTCGAGATCGAACGGCAGCTGGGGATCTTCGACACCTGGCCCGGGCTGATCCTGCCGTACATCACCTTCGCGCTGCCGCTGGCGATCTACACGCTGTCGGCGTTCTTCAAGCAGATCCCGTGGGACCTGGAGAAGGCCGCGAAGATGGACGGCGCCACGCAGGCACAGGCGTTCCGGCGGGTGATTGCCCCGCTGGCCGCGCCCGGCCTGTTCACCACGGCCATCCTGGTCTTCATCTTCTGCTGGAACGACTTCCTGTTCGCCATCTCGCTGACCTCCACCGAGCGGTCCCGCACGGTGCCGGCGGCGCTGTCGTTCTTCACCGGCGCGTCACAGTTCGAGGACCCCACCGGAGCGATCTGCGCCGCGGCCGTGGTGATCACCGTTCCGATCATCCTGTTCGTCCTCTTCTTCCAGCGCCGCATCGTGTCCGGCCTGACCTCCGGCGCAGTCAAGGGATAGGTGAGTAGTCATGGCTGACATCGTGCTCGACAAGGTGAGCAAGAGTTTCCCGGACGGGACGGTCGCCGTGCGGGACGTCGACCTGGAGATCGCCGACGGCGAGTTCGTGATCCTGGTCGGCCCCTCGGGCTGCGGAAAGTCCACCACCCTCAACATGATCGCCGGCCTGGAGGACATCAGCTCCGGCGAACTGCGTATCGGCGGCCAGCGGGTCAACGACAAGGCGCCCCGGGACCGGGACATCGCCATGGTGTTCCAGTCGTACGCGCTCTATCCGAACATGACCGTGCGGGAGAACATGGCGTTCCCGCTGCGGCTGGCGAAGCTGGACAAGGAGACGATCAACTCCAAGGTCGACGAGGCCGCCAAGGTGCTGGAGCTGACCGCGCTGCTGGACCGCAAACCCGCGAACCTCTCCGGTGGTCAGCGGCAGCGGGTGGCGATGGGTCGGGCGATCGTCCGCCAGCCGAAGGCGTTCCTCATGGACGAACCGCTGTCCAACCTCGACGCGAAGCTGCGCGTGCAGATGCGTACGGTGGTGTCCCGGTTGCAGAAGCAGCTCGGCACCACCACCGTGTACGTCACGCACGACCAGACCGAGGCGATGACCCTCGGAGACCGCGTGGTGATCATGCGGGGTGGCGCGGTGCAGCAGGTCGGCCCGCCGCAGGAGTTGTACGACCACCCGCGCAACCTCTTCGTGGCCGGTTTCATCGGCTCACCGTCGATGAACTTCCTGCACGCCGCCGTGCAGGAGGGCAGCCTCCGTACCGCTTTGGGTGAGATCCCGCTCGGCGACCGGCTGCGTCGGGAGTTGGAGGGCGCCGACGCGCCCCGCGAACTGATCCTCGGCATCCGGCCCGAGCATTTCGAGGACGCCGAACTTGTCGACGACGACACCCGCCGCCGGGGCCTGGAGTTCGAGGCGCCGGTGGAGATCGTCGAGTCGATGGGCTCGGACAAGTACGTCTACTTCACCGTGGAGGGTGAGCGGGCCACCGCCGCCGAGCTGGAGGAGTTGGCCGCGGACGCGGGTGCGGGCGACTTCGCCGGCGCGGGCGGCAACCTGGTCACCCGGCTCTCCGCTGAGTCCGGCGCCACCGAAGGCGGTTCCCGCCGAGTCTGGGCCAACCTGGAGAAGATCCACCTCTTCGACCCGTCCACCGGCCGCAACCTGACCCTGCACGAGGGACGCTCCGCCAACGCCCTAACCAACTAAACCCCACCCCACCCCACCCACCCCACCCCACCCCACCCGCGCTCCCGCTCCCGCTCTCGTCGATCTTGCACTTTGTGTCGTTGACTTGGGAGGGAACAACCGTTATGTCGCCGCAGAAAGTGCAAGATCGCGGGGATGGGGTGGGGTGCGGGGAGGAGGGTGGCGTGGCAGGGTGGTTGTAGGGCGCGGTGTCGGCCTGGGGCGGGGGACTGATGGATCGGGGACTTGTCGCGCTGGCCACGGCGCACGGGGTGTCCACCTGGTACGAGGACTGGCGGCACCGCCGCGTCGAGGTCGCCCCGGAGACCGTCGTGGGTGTGCTCGGCCTGCTTGGTGTGGACGCCACCAGCCCCGCCGCGATCGCCGACGCGCTCGCCGCCGCCCGGGCGGTGGACCGCACCGCGCTGCCGCCGACCGTGGTGCTCACCGAGGGCAGGACCCGGGCGCTGCCCGGCCCGGGCGTGGTGTCCCTGGAGGACGGCGGTCGCCGGGCGGTCGACGGCGAGCTGCCCGGGGACCTGCCGCTGGGCTGGCACCACCTGACCTGCGACGGGCGGGAGGTGATCCTCGTCGTGGTACCCCGGCGGCTGCCGGCGCCCCCACGCACCTGGGGCTGGATGCTCCAGCTCTACTCCCTCACCTCGGCGCGGTCCTGGGGCATGGGTGACCTCGGTGACCTCGCCGAGTTCACCGGCTGGGCAGGTACGACCGGCGCCGGGTTGGTGCTGCTCAACCCGCTGCACGCGGTCGGGCCGGCGCACCCGGTGGCCGCGTCGCCGTACTCGCCGGCCAGCCGGCGCTTCGTGAATCCGCTCTACCTGCGGGTCGGCGACACCGGCGCGTACGCGGCGGCGGACCCGGCGACCCGGGCGGTGGTCGACGCGCTGCGTCCGGACCGCGGTGACCTGATCGACTACGACGAGGTGTGGACCGCCAAACGGCACGCGTTGGAGTTGCTGCACCCGTACGCCCCGCCGGTGGACCTCGACGCGGACCCGGCGCTGCGCAACTTCGCCACCTGGTGCGCGCTGGCCGAGCGGCACGGCAACGACTGGCGGGCGTGGCCGGCGGAACTGCACCACCCGGACGCCCCGGCGGTCGCCGAGCAGGCCGGCCAGCTCGCCGATCGGGTGGCGTTCCACGCCTGGCTGCAACACCTGTGTGACGAGCAGCTCGACGCCGTGACGGCGGCGGCCCGGTCGACGGGCATGCCGGTCGGCGTGGTGCACGACCTGGCCGTCGGCATCGACCCGGGCGGCGCGGACGGCTGGCAGCTCGCCGACGTGCTGGCCCAGGGGGTACGGGTCGGCGCGCCGCCGGACGATTTCAACCAGCTCGGCCAGGACTGGGGGCTCGCCGCGTGGCGACCGGACCGGCTCGCCGAGACCGGGTACGCGGCGTACCGGGACATGCTGCGCCGGACCCTGCGGCACGCGGGCGGCCTGCGCGTCGACCACGTCGCCGGCCTGTGGCGACTGTGGTGGGTGCCGCCGGGCGCCGGGGCCGCCGAGGGCACCTACGTGCGGTACGACGCCGACGCGATGCTCGGCATCCTGGCGCTGGAGGCGCACCGGGCCGGCGCGGTGGTCGTCGGCGAGGACCTGGGCACCGTCCAGCCCGCCGTGACGCGGGGACTGCGCGGACGCAACATGCTCGGCTCGACGGTGCTGTGGTTCGCCCGGGACGACGACGGCGCGTTCACCCCGCCGGCCCGCTGGCCCCGCAACGCCCTCGCCACGATCTCCACCCACGACCTGCCGACCGCCCCGGGATTCCTGACCGGCGAGCACGTGCGGGTACGCGACGAGTTGAAGCTGCTCGGCACCGACGTGGCCGTCGAGCGGGCCCGGGCCGCCGCCGACCGTGAACGGCTGCTGGCCATGCTGCGCGCTGAGTCGTTGCTGCCCAGGTCGCGGGACGCCGCAACCGAGGCCGGCGGCCCGCCGGACGCCGCAGGCAAGGCCGCCGGCCGGCCGGACGCTGCAACGAAGGCCGGCGGAGAGCCGGACGACGGTGACGTGGTGGTGGCGATGCACGCGGCGCTCGCGGCCAGCCCGTCCCGTCTGCTCGGCGTGTCCCTCTACGACGTGCTGGGGGAGGTGCGCCAACCCAACATGCCGGGCACGGTCGACGAGTACCCGAACTGGCGGCTGCCGTTGCCGGCCAGCGTGGCGCAGATCCGCACCGACCCGGGGGTGACCCGGATCGTCGACCTGCTCACCGCCGCCCGTCCCCGACGGGCCACCGCCGCCCCCGCCGGCACGACGGCCACCGCCGCCCCCGGCGACATGCTGGCCGACGCCGACCCGGCCGGCCAGCGGGCCACCCCCGACGCCGGCCGGGCCTGACCGGAGTCAGGACGACCAGTCGAACCGTGGTGGCAGCCCGAGGAAGTCGGCGTACCGGGTCAGCGCCTGCTCGACGTCGGCCCGCTCGCCCGTGGTCATCGGCGTCAGCGGCCGTACCGCCAGGGTGACGGCCTGCCGACCGATCTTGCGTTTCCACACGCCCACCACCCGGCCGGCGCGGACCACGGTGGCCTGGAAGATGCCGTTGTTGCCCGGCACCACGGCCGCCCGGTGCGCGGGGTCAAGCATCAGGGCGCGGTCCCGGTAGCCGAGGAGGTACTCGTCGAAGCCCGGCAACGCCAGCACCCCGGCCGCCGGGGTGGGCGCGGCGTCGACAAGCGTCGCGTCCACGTACATCGGCTCGCCGTCGACGCGTACCGTGCGCAGCAGGTCGCCGGCGGCGGTCAGACCGCGCCGCGCGTCGGTCAGGGTGAGGCCGCTCCACCCGGCGAACTCGCGGTCGGTGACCGGCCCGTGGCCCCGGACGTAGCGATGGGCGAGCAGCGCCAATGCCTCGTCCCGCTCCGGGCGGCGTTGCTCCGGCGCCCACTCGTCGAGCAGGGCGAACGTCTGCTCGGTGCCGACGGTGGGCGCCACGCAGGTCACCCCGCGCACGCTCGCGTACCAGAGCAGGTGGTAGCCGCGCTGGCCGTCGGTGCCGAGGCCCGCCTCGCGCAGGGTGGCGAGGCACTGCGCCCGGGTGAGCCGGCCGCCACCGGCCAACGCCGCCCCCAGCACGTCCACCGCCCGGTCGGCGTCGGCCTCGCTGAGGCCGAGCTGCGCCCGGCGGCTCGCCACGCCGGCCAGCGAACGGACGCCGGTCAGCTCGAGCATCCACCGCACGTCGGCAGGGGGTACGAGGTGCACGGTGCCCCGCATCGGCCAGGTGCGCAGCGCCTCGCGGCGTTCCAGCGCGGCCTGCACGTCGGTCACCGTGCGCCCCGGCAGCCGGGCGCCCAGCGACCACAGCCCGCTCGCCAGATCCTGTGCCTGCATCGCCCCGAACCACTCGACCACCTCGGCGACGGTGCCGGGTCGGACGGGCGGGCGCAGCAGCAGGCTGGTCATCCGCAGTGCCAGCGCTCCGGTCGCGCCGAGGTCGGCAGGCATCGCACCCCTTCCGGTCGTCCCGGCGCAGCCTAGGCGACACCACCGACACGCACGGTTAACCGGTGCGGCGGTGGGAATGCGCCCGGCCGGAAGCACGCGCGCCGCGCGTACGGAAGGGAGTCCCATGACTGCCGCAAGCGAACCGGCCCGTGGTGCCGGCGTACCGGCCGATTCTCGGGCCCGTCGGGCGTCCACCGGGGCCAAGACCAGCGCGGCCGCCACCTTCGCGCTGGTCTTCGGTGTGGCCGGACTGATCAGCGTGTTGACGGCCATCCTCGCCTGGGTCGGGCTGGTACTCGGCATCATCGGCGTTGTCCTGGGCATCGTCGGGCTGAAGATGGCCCGCCGGCCGGGTGTGACCGGCCGGGGCGTGGCCATCGGCGGCCTGGTGCTGAGCATCCTGGCGGTCCTGATCGGTCTGGGACTCGCCGCGGGCATCACCACGTTCGTAAACAACAAGGGCGCGGTGGACCGCCTCCAGAACCAGGTCGACGACCTTCGGGACAAGCTCGACTGACCTCGGTCCGGCGGGGGGGGGGGCAAGGGGGGTGCTTGTCCCCCC
>NZ_JBYIRN010000048.1:0-24741 GCF_057708145.1 Micromonospora sp. bgisy143 | reverse complement strand
CCTGCCCTACCGCCCGGGCCTGCTCACCCTGCAACGCTGACCTGACGCACGACCGAGGGGCGGGCCCGGCACCACGCCGAGCCCGCCCCGCGTCACGTCCATCGGCCCCCGCCTCTGCCAGGCTGGGGCATGCCCTTGAGCGCACACCACCTCAGAACATCGGTCGCCGTGTCCGACATCGCGCGGGCGGTCGCCTTCTACGAAGGCAGGCTGGGCCTGCGGGCGCTGCGGTCCGCGCCCAGCGCCCACATCCTCGACGGCAGCCGCATCTACGCCTCCGGCGGCGGACCGGCCCTCAACGTGTACCAGTCGGTGACCGCCGGGACGACCGAGGCGACGCTGGCGACGTGGTACGTCGACGACCTCGACGAGATCGTCGACGAACTCACCGCCGCAGGCGTCGACTTCGTGCGGTACGAGCAGTTCGAGCACGACCCGAAGGGGATCACCGCGCGGGCCGGCGGCGGGCGCATCGCCTGGTTCCAGGACCCGGACGGCAACACCTTCGCCATCGAGGCGGACGTCTGACCGACCGCCTGCGCCAAGGACGCCGACCCGGCGGCGTCCTTCTCCCACCGTGCCGCGATGCGGGGTTCTTCGCCTGAATTCGACCGTCGTGTCGATCTCGGCGGCTCGACGTTCGTCGGACCAGTGACAGCACCGGCGGTCGAGTAGGGAGATTGATGACCATGCGCAGCAGGCTGTGGGGACTGATATCCGCGCGTGCGAGCATCCTGCGCCTGATGCCCAGAGCGGGTTTCGGCCTGTTCGGCGCGCTCCTGCTGCTCAACCTCGTCCTCGCCGCGCTGCCGATCGCCTTCGTGGTCACGTCCAGCGTGGTGCTGGGCAAGGTGCCCGGTGCCGTCGAGGGGGGTCTCGACTCGACGGCCTGGCACGACCTCGTCCCGGTCTTCGCGGCTGCGGCCGGCTTCTTCGTGTTGCAACAGGTGCTCGCCCCGGCGCAGCTCTCGCTGGGCGAGCTGCTGGCGCGGCGGATCGACGGCACCGTGGTGGACGACGTGATGCGGGCGTCGATGCGCAGCACCGGCGTCGGGCCGATGGAGGACCAGGCCGTCCTCGCCGACCTGCGGTACGCTGCCCGGGAGCTGGAGCACGGCCTGCAGATGTGGGGACCGGGCAGTGCCTGCGCCGGCACGCTCGCACTGATCGCGCGGTACGGCCAACTGGTCGGCTTCGCGGTGATCATCGGTGTCGTCTACTCCTGGTGGGCCGCAGTGGCGCTGGCCGTGACCGTGCTGTGGTTCCGCAACGTGCAGCGCGGCGGCCTGCGCCGGTACGCCGACGCCCGCTACCGCCTCATGGGTCGGCAGAACAAGGTGGAGTACGTCCGCAACCTGGCCGTGCAGTCCCCGGCGGGCAAGGAGATCCGGGTCTTCGGGCTGGCGACCTGGATGGACGGCCAGCTGCGGGCGGCGTACCACGACTGGTTCACGCCGCTGTGGGCCGCGCGACGACGCGTCTACCTGTGGCCCGGCGTGTGGTCCACCGGGTTCAGCCTGCTGGCCTGCGGGGCGATCTTCGCGACGATCGGCGCCACCGCCATCGACGCGCTGACGCTCACCGAGTTCGTGCTGATCATGCAGGCGGCGCTGGGCGCCATCCGGCTCTCCGTCTTCTACCCGGAGGCCGACCTGGAGACGTCCATCGGCACCGAGACCTACCGGGCGGTACGGCGGTTCTCCGACCACATCGACAGGTACGCCGTGCTGGAGCCGGCCGGCTCGGGCGACGCGGTGCCGGAGCCGGTCAGCGAGATCCACTTCGACGACGTGTCGTTCCGGTACCCCGGTCAGGAGCGGCCGGTGCTCGACGGGCTGGACCTGCGCATCCCGGTGGGCCGCTGCACCGCGATCGTCGGGCTCAACGGTGCGGGCAAGACCACCCTGGTGAAGCTGCTGGCCCGGCTCTACGAGCCCGACCACGGCGCCGTACGCCTCGACGGCGTCGACGTCCGGAGCTTCGAGCTGGCGCGGTGGCGGGCCCGGCTCGCCGTCATCTTCCAGGACTACCTGCGGTACGAGTTCTCCGCCGCGGACAACGTGGCGTTCGGCGCGGTCGACTCGGTGGACGACCGGGACGGCGTCCGCGAGGCGGTGGCGGCGATGGGCCTGACCGAGAAGCTGGAGTCGCTGCCCCGCGGTCTGGACACGCCGCTGGCCACGCACGTCACCGGCGGCGGGGAGCTGTCCGGTGGCCAGTGGCAGCGGTTGGCGCTCGCGCGGGCCCTGTTCGCGCTGCGGCACGGCGCGTCGGTGGTCGTCCTCGACGAACCGACCGCGAGCCTCGACGTACGCGCCGAGGCGCAGTTCTTCGACCAGTTCGCGGAGCTCACCCAGGGCGCCACCACGCTGCTGATCTCCCACCGCTTCTCCACGGTCCGGCACGCCGACAAGATCGTGGTGCTGCACGACGGCCGGGTGGTCGAGGAGGGCTCGCACGACGAACTCCTGGCGCGCGACGGGCGCTACGCGCAGCTGTTCCGGTTGCAGGCCGACCGCTTCGCCGACAACTCCGACTCGGACCGGGACGAGGTGCTGCTGTGAGGGTCATGTTCGCCGGCATCGGCCGGTTGCTGTCCGCGGCGTGGCGCATCGACGCGCGCAAGACGGTCGTCGCCTCGCTGCTCATGCTGTCCCTGGCCGCGTCCGCCGCGCTGCTCGCCGTCGCGCTCGGCGCGATGACCGACGCGGTCATCGGCGGCCGGACCACCGCGGCGGCCGTACTGGGCGCGGTGGTCGCCCTGCTCGCCATCCTGGCGCAGTCCTCCGGTCAGTTCGCCATGATCGCGTACTTCGAGCTGTCCGAGCTGATCGAACTGGACCTGCACCGCGAGTTGCTGGCCGTCTCGAACGGCTCCGCCGAGATCGGCCATCACGAACGCCCGGAGCAGGCCGACGAGTTGACCGTCCTGGTCCAGGCCAGCGGGCAGTTCCGCAGCAGCATGCAGTCGCTGTTCGAGGCGGCGACCATGGTGCTGGCCGTGGTCCTGGGCGCGGTGATCCTGGCCCTGCAGAGTCCGTACCTGCTGCTGCTCCCGGTGGCCGCGGCCGTACCGCTGATCACCGGCCGCCTGGCCGAGAGCGCCCTGGAACGGGCCAAGACGACGATCGCCGAGCCGACCCGCGTCGCGCTCAACCTGCTGCAGGCCACGACCACCGCCCGCTACGCCGGTGAGCTGCGGGTTTTCGGCGTCGAGAAGGAGCTACGGCGGAGGTACGCGAGCCTCTGGCGGACCGCCACCCGTGGCCTGCACGGCGCGCACCTCAGGGCGATGGCGCTCCGCGCGGCGGGTCAGGTCGTCTTCGGCCTCGCGTACGTCGGGGCGGTGCTGCTCGTCGTCCGCAATGCCATCGCCGGGCAGCAGAGCGTCGGCGAGGTGGTCCTGGTGATCGTGCTGGCCACCCAGGTCAACCAGCAGGTGACCGGCGCGGTGACCCAGTTGCAGCAACTGCAACGGCTCGCCAACACCTACGTCCGGCTGGACCGGCTGCGCGACGCGGTCGGCGGCGCGGGGCAGGTCTCCGACGAGCCCGTCCCGGACCGGCTGGTCACCGGGATCGCCTTCGAGAACGTGAGCTTCAGCTACCCGAACGCCGACCGGCCGACGCTGCGCGACGTCAACCTGACCCTGCCGGCCGGCAGCACCGTGGCGATCGTCGGTGAGAACGGCGCCGGCAAGACGACGCTGGTCAAGCTGCTCTGTGGCTTCTACCAGCCCACCGCCGGCCGGATCCTCGTCGACGGCGTCGACCTGCGACGGCTGCCCGTCGAACGGTGGCGCGAGCGGATGGCCGCCGGTTTCCAGGACTTCGTGCGGTACGAGTTCCGGGCGCTGGAAGCGGTCGGCGTCGGAGACGTCGCGCGGGTGACGGACCAGGACGCCGTGCACGACGCCCTGGTGAAGGCGCACTCCACCGACGTCCTGCGCGCCCTGCCGGAGGGGTTGCCCACCCAGCTCGGCACGTCGTACACCGATGGGGCCGAGTTGTCCGGTGGGCAGTGGCAGAAGCTCGCACTGGGCCGGGCGCTGATGCGGGACAACCCGATGCTGCTGCTGCTCGACGAGCCCACGTCCGCCCTCGACCCGCAGGCCGAACACGAGCTGTTCGAACGCTACGCGGAGCACGCGAGACGAACCAGCGCGCAGACCGGCGCGGTCACCGTGCTGGTGTCGCACCGCTTCTCCACGGCCCGGATGGCCGACAAGATCATCGTGGTCGGTGACGGGCAACTGCTCGAGGTGGGGGACCACGACACCCTGATGCGCGCCGGCGGCTCCTACGCCGAGATGTTCGCCATCCAGGCCAAGGCGTACCGCTGACACGATCACGCGAGGGAGAGAGACATGGGCCACCGGATCCGGGTATCCGTCATCATCGCGACCTACAACCAGGCCGACCTGCTGGCGGAGACGCTGCGACACCTCGCCCGGCAGACCCTGCCGACCGACGAGTTCGAGGTGATCGTCGGTGACGACGGGTCGAGCGACCACACGACGGAGGTGGTGCGGTCCTTCGCCGACACCCTCCAGGTCAAGTACGTCTTCCAGGAGGACCGGGGTTTCCGGGCCGCCGCCGCGCGCAACGCCGCCGCCCGGCTGGCCGCCGGCGCGCTGCTCGTCACCCTCGACACCGGGTCGATGGTCGGCCCGGACTTCCTCACCGCGCACCTGGCCGCCCACGCGGGCGGCGACGGACGACGGGCGGTCATGGGCCTCAGCTACGGCTACACCCCCGACGAGCCGAAGCAGGAGGTGCAGGAACTGCTCGCGCAGATGCTGCCCGAGACGGCCGTCGAGCGGTTCCGCGACATGCCCGACTTCCAGGACGTCCGCCAGTCCTACTTCGCCGACTGTGAGCTGGACCTGAGCCGGCGACGGGTGGCCTGGCAGGCGTTCTGGACCTTGAACTCGTCGATGCGGACGGACGACTTCCGCCGGGTGGGCGGCTTCGAGGAGAAGTTCCAGGGCTGGGGCGGCGAGGACATGGAGCTGGCGCTGCGGTTGCTGCGCGCCGGCCTGACCCTGCACGTCGCGCCCGAGGCGTGGGTCGTGGTGGCCCCGCACGACCGCGACCCCGCGGCCAACCTGGAGGCGCTGTTCGCGAACATGCGGATGTTCCTCGCCAAGTTCCCGGAGCCGGTGGTCGAGCTGGGCCTGGGCGTGATGCTCGACAAGGGCGACTTCTGGGGCTGGGAGCGGACGTACTCCGAGCTTCTCGACTGGCAGCAGCGGGTCCGCGACCTCAGCGTCCGCGACGAGATCGCCAAGGCCCTGGTGGACGTACCGGCCGACGAGTCGGTCGCCGTCATCGGGTGCGGTGCCGACGTGCCCACGACGATGGCCGGCGCGGTCCTGGTCGACTTCGACGAGGAGCTGCTCGCCCGCGCCGTGCGCTCGGGTGACCACAGCGGCTACCACGCGGTCGGGCTGCACACGCTGCTCGCCGACGACAGCGTCGACACGGTCGTCATCACGTCCCGGATGACCGGCCTCTGGGCCACCTGGAGCGCCGAGATCCTGGCCGAGGCCGACCGGATCGGCCGGCGGACCGTCTCGTACGCCGCCCCGGCGGCCTCGTGAACCCGTAGGCCAGATCCACGGACCGACCCGACCATGCGAAGGAGAACCATGGGCCACCGGCGGCGGGTTTCCGTCATCATCGCCACCTACAACTCAGCCGACCTGCTGGCGGAGACGCTGCGACAGCTCACCCGGCAGACGATTCCCCGAGACGACTTCGAAGTGATCGTCGGTGACGACGGGTCGACCGACCACACCGCCGAGGTGGTGCGATCCTTCGCCGACGTGCTGCACATCGGGTACGTCTTTCAGGAGGACCGGGGTTTCCGGGTCGCCTCCGCCCGCAACGGCGCGGCCCGGACGGCGGTCGGCGCGCTGCTGGTCATCCTCGACACCGGGTCGATGGTGGGCCCGGACTTCCTCGCCGCGCACCTGGCCGCGCACAGCGGTGACGAGCCGCGGGCGGTGATCGGGCCCAGCTACGGCTACAACCCTGAGGTGCCGATGCTGGGCGTGGACGAACTCCTCGCGCAACTGCCGCCCGAGGGCGTGGTGGAGCGCTACCGCCACCTCCCCGAGTTCCAGGACGTCCGGCAGCCCTACTTCGTCGGCTGTCAGATGGACCTGAGCAGGCGGACGATCCCGTGGAAGGCCTTCTGGACCGGGAACTGCTCGATCCGTACCGACGACTTCCGTCGCCTCGGCGCCTTCGAGGAGCGGTTCGAGGGCTGGGGCGGGGAGGACATGGAGCTGGGGTACCGGCTGCACCAGGCCGGCCTCGCCATCACGCTGGCGATGGAGGCGTGGGCGGTGGTCGCCCCGCACGAGCGCGACCACAAGGCCAACTTCGACGAGTTGTTCGCGAACATGCGGATGTTCCTCGCCAAGTTCCCCGTACCCGTGGTCGAGATGGGCCTGACCGTGATGGTGGAGACGGGCCAGTTCTGGCAGTGGGAACCGATGTACCTGGAACTCCTCGACTGGCAGCAGCGGGCGCGTGACGTCGACGTCCGCGACGAGATCGCCGCCGCCCTGGCCGACCTGCCCGACGGCGAGGCGGTCACCGTCATCGGGTGCGGCGGTGCGCTGCCCGCCACCCTGACCGGCGCGACCCTCGTCGACTTCGACGAGGAACTTCTCGACCGCGCGGTGCGTTCGGGGGACCACAGCGGCTACCACGCCATCGGGCTGCGCACCATGCTGGCCGACGGCAGCGCCGGAACCGTCGTCGTCACCTCCCGGATGGCCGGGCTGTGGGACAGCTGGGGTCCGCAGATCCTGGCCGAGGCCGCGCGAGTCGGCCACCGGACCATCTCGTACGCCGGTCCGGCCCCACGGTCGGCGGATCCGCAGGAAATCCAATCGGAAGGGAGAGCCGCATGACGACCCTGGTGGTGTCACCGCATCTCGACGACGCGGTGCTGTCCTACGGCGGGCACCTCGCCCAACTGGTCGACGCCGGTGAACGCGTCGTCGTCTACACGGTCTTCGCCGGGAGCCCTGTCCCGCCGTACTCGCCGGTCGCGACCACGTTCCACGACCAGTGGGCGATCGTCGGCGACCCGGTGGCGGCGCGGCGCGACGAGAACGTCGCGGCCCTCTCCACGCTCGGCGTCGAGCCGCCGTACCTGTGCGGCCCGTTCCTCGACGCGATCTACCGCCGTTACCCGGACGGCGGCTGGGTCATCGACGACGAGAACCCGATGGACCACCACGCCGACGACGAGGACGACCTGGTCGCCGACATCGCCGCCGACATCGAGCGGGTGATCGGCGCGTACTCCGCCGATCGGGTGGTCACCTGCGCGGCGGTCGGCAACCACGTCGACCACCGCCGCACCCGCGACGCCGTCCTCGCCGCGGTGGCCCGGACCGGCTCGCCCCTGTCGCTCTGGGACGACTTCCCGTACCTCGCGTGGCCGGGGGTCAACGTCATGCCGGCGCTACCGGCGGGCGTGCGCGTGTCGGAACCGGTGGCCGTCGCCGTCAGCGACGACGACTGGGCCCGCAAGCTGCGGGCGGTCGGCGCGTACGCGAGCCAGATCGCCATGCTGGAGAGCGGCGGGCAGACCATGAGCGACCAGTACGCCGACGACTGCGCCAACCGCCGCGCCGGCCACGGGGTCGAGGGGTTCTACGAGACCGTCCGCGAGGTGCTGGCGCTCACAGATGCCGCTGCACTTCGGTCAGCCGCTCAGTGAGAAACGCACGTTCGACGTCGTTGTCGGTGAGG
This sequence comes from Micromonospora sp. bgisy143, assembly GCF_057708145.1. NCBI lineage: Bacteria > Bacillati > Actinomycetota > Actinomycetes > Micromonosporales > Micromonosporaceae > Micromonospora > Micromonospora sp. bgisy143. The sequence continues at coordinate 16,966 of NZ_JBYIRN010000048.1, read as the reverse complement.
GTCAACGCCTCCTCGTAGGCCGTCCGGGCCTGCGGCCACTGCCCCAACTGGCGCAGGAAGTCGGCCCGGGCGGCGCTGAGGTACCCGTACGTGGCGAGGGACGGATCGGCGAGCAGCGGGTTCAGCGCGTCGAGGCCGGCCCGGGGGCCGTCGCGCAGCCCGATCGCGACGGCCCGGTTGAGATCGACCACGGGGGAGGGCCAGATCCGGAACAGCGTGTCGTAGAGCGCGACGATCTGGGCCCAGTCGGTGTCCTGCCAGGTCGGCGCCTCGGCGTGCAGGGCGGCTATCGCCGCCTCCAGCGCGTACCGGGTCGGGGGCCGACGACGCAGCGCGTCGGCGACCAGAGCGCGGCCCTCGGCGATGAGCTGCCGGTCCCAGCGCGAGCGGTCCTGCTCGGACAGCAGCACCAGCCGCCCGTCCGCGGATCTGCGGGTGTCCTGGCGGGCGACGTTGAGCAGGAGCAACGCGAGCAGTGCGCTGATCTCGGCGTTGGTCGGCATCAGCAGGTGCAGCATGCGGGCCAGCCCAACCGCGCTGTCCACCAGGTCGTGGCGGACCAGCTGGGCGCCGAGCGGCGCCGTGTGACCGGTGGTGAAGATCAGATGGACGACCTCCAGGACGGCGCTCACCCGCTCCTCGAGCTGGTCCGGGCCCGGCACCCGGTACGGGATGCGGGCTGCGGCGATCTTCTTCTTGGCCCGGGTGATGCGGGCGGCCATGGTGGCCGGCTGCACCAGGAACGCGCGGGCCACCTCGGGCGTGGACAGCCCGCACACCAGGCGCAGCGTCAGGGCGACCTGGGCCTCCCGGGCCAGGGCCGGGTGCGAGCAGGTGAAGATGAGGCGCAGACGGTCGTCGACCAGGCCGTCCTCCGGCCCGGGCGTGGTCTCGTCGGCCACCAGCAGGGGCATCTTGCGACGGAACACCGACTCGCGGCGCAGGACGTCACGGGCCCGGTTGCGCGCGATGGTGGTCAACCAGGCGCCCGGCCGGTCCGGGATGCCGGTCTGCGTCCAGGTCTCCAGTGCCTGCGCGAACGCGTCCTGTGTGCACTCCTCGGCCAGGTCGAGGTCGCGGGTCAGGTGGGCCGTGGTGCTGAACACCTGGGCCCAGTCGCGGCGGTGCGCCTGGGCGACCGCCGCGACGACCTCGTCCTTCGTCCGTGGGTCGGTCACGTCAACCGTGGTCGACCACCGGGCGGATCTCCACACCGCTGTGCGACGCGCGCACCTCGGGGAGCAGCGCCGCCAACGACAGGACGTCGTCCAGGTCGGTGGCCTCGATGAGGTAGTAGCCGCCGAGCGCCTCCTTGGTCTCCAGGAACGGCCCGTCGGTCGTCTTGATCTGGCCCATCGAGTCCGAGCGCAGCGTGGTGGCCGTGGGCGACATCTCCAACTGCTGCCCGTCGATGATCTGCGTCCCGGCCTTCTCGGCGAACGCCTCGTGCGCGGCGTCGTGCGCCTTCCACTGCTCGTCGGTCATCGCGTCCCACTGCTGGGCGTCGCCGTAGATCAGAATCATGTACTTGGCCATGGCTCAAGTCCCGTCCGTGTGCCGGCCCCCTCGTGGTGGCCTCTACATTACGACGGGCCGCGCCGGCGGTAGATCGACAGCCACGCCGAAAATCTGGTCCCCGACGTCGGGCCGAGGTCAGTCGCTGGCGTGGCTGAGCAGACGGTCCAGGGGTTCGAGGTCGAACGGGGTGTCCAGGCTGAGGATGACGTGGGTCGCGCCGGCCTTGAGATAGGCGTCCACCTCGTCCACCTCCGCCTTCTGGATCATCGTGGTGCGCTCGATCTCGGCGGGGTCGCGGCCCTGCTCGGCGCACCAGCGGTCGAGGACGGCGCTCTTGTGCGCGAAGCGCTCGGCCGAACCGAAGTCGTTCCACATGTCCGCGTACCGGGCCACGAGGCGCAGGGTCACCTTCTCCCCACCGCCACCGATCAGCAGCGGCACCCGTGACGCCGACGGAACCAGCGCGGCGAGGCGGGACCGTACGGTCCGGACCCCGTCCTCCAGGGCCCGCAGCCGCTCGCCGGCACTGCCGAACCGGTAGCCGAACTCGGTGTAGTCCCGCTCGAACCAACCCGCGCCCAGGCCCAGGATCACGCGACCGTCGCTGATCTGGTCGACCGTGCCCGCCATGGCCGCGAGCAGATGCGGGTTGCGGTAACTGTTGCAGGTCACCAGCGAGCCCAACCTTGCCCGGCGGGTGTCGGCGGCCAGCGCGGCCAGCGACGTCCAGCACTCGTAGTGCGCGCCGTCCGGGTCGCCGTACAGCGGGTAGAAGTGGTCCCAGGTCCAGATGCTGTCCACACCGAGTTCGTCCGCCGCGCGCCAACTCTCGCGCAGTTGGGCCATCTGGCAGTGCTGGGGCGTGAACAGCACCCCGACCTTGAATCGAGCCATGACCATCTCCTCGACGTCGACGCGTTATCGAGTAGAGGATGCCCGTGGCGAACCGGCAAAACCTCTTTGAAATTGCGGTTCCGGCCCAATCAGGGCACGCGTGGAGTGGACCCGCGCCCTCGGCAATCGAGAAGAAATATGCGGTCGGCGAGGTCATTAGTTTCGGCGGCAGATACCGCTCTTCGCACCACCGGGTCCCCGCCCGGTGTCGTGCAACCGAAACATGGAGGCCCGCGATGGGTAAATGCCCGATCATGCTCGATCCCGAGGGACGTGACATTCATGCCGAAGCGGCCCGGATCCGCGCCGAGGGCCCCGTCACCCTCGTCGAGGTTCTCGGCGGCTACCACGCCTGGTGCGTCACGTCGTACGACATCGGCAAGCAACTCCTGTCCGGCAACCAACTCTCCAAGAACGCCAAGCAGGACTGGCCCCCGTTCGTACGCGGCGAGGTGCCGCACGACTGGGAGCTGATCACCTGGGTGGCGATGGACAACCTCACCGTCCGCGACGGCGCGGACCACGACCGGTTGCGCAAGCTCGTCTCGCACGCCTTCACGCCGCGGGAGGTCGAGAAGGCCCGACCGCGGGTCGAGTCGATCGTGCAGCGGCTGCTGGACGAGATGGAGGCCAACACCCGACCGGGTGAGACGGTCGACATCAAGGGCCAGTTCACGTACGCGCTGACCGCCACCCTCATCTGCGACCTCTTCGGCGTTCCCGAGGAGGTGCGGGAGGAGGCGCTCAAGGGCACCAAGCAGAACAGTCTGACCAACCACACCGGCGAGATGGCCGCCGCGAACCTCGACCAGTGGCACGACGCCATGTCCAAGCTCGCCGCCCGCCGTCGGCAGGACCCGGGAGACGACCTCACCAGCGTGCTGATCGCCGCGAACGAGGACGGCGAGACGCTCTCCAACGAGGAGCTGATCGGCAGCCTGCACGTCCTGCTGGGCGCCGGCTCGGAGACGCTGAGCAACGTGCTGGCGCACTGCATCATCGACCTGAGCACCCACCGCGACCAGTTGGAGCTGATCCGTTCCGGGCAGTACACCTGGATGGACGCCTTCGACGAGGCGGTCCGCAAGGACGCGGCCGTCGCCCAACTGCCCTTCCGGTACGCCAAGGAGGACATCCACGTCGGCGGCGTCACGATCGCCAAGGGCGATCTGGTGCTGATCGCGTACGCCGGGATCGGCCGGGACCCGGCGCTGCACGGCGACACCGCGAACGACTTCGACATCACCCGCCCCGACAAGACGAACCTGTCGTTCGGGCACGGTGAGCACTACTGCCTGGGCCGTCCGCTGGCCACGATGCAGTCGATGGTGGCCCTGCCGGCCCTCTTCGAGCGGTTCCCCGACCTGACCCTGGCCGTGCCGCGCGAGGAATTGCCCCCGCAGGGCACGTTCATCATGAACGGCTACGACCGGGTCCCGATGTACCTCACCGCCGCGGTCCCCGCGGCCGCCTGAGCCGGTGCCGACAGACATGGCGGTGGTCACCACGAGGGTGGCCACCGCCATGCGGACGTTCACGGTGCCCGCGCCGGCGCGCGCCGAGGGCGACTCAGGGCAGCGGCGTCAGACCGGTGCCGGAGAGCAGGTGCACGTCGCTGGCGGGTTCCGCCTCGCCGCCGAGCCGCAGGAAGGCCGCACCTGCCGTCGCCGGTGTCAGCACCGGACGCATCGGCGCCACGAACGTCTCGGCCGTGACACCGGCCCGCCCGGCGTACGCCTCGACGGCCGCCCGACCGAGGCCGGTCTCCGGGGTGAGCTGCGGCAGCACCGTGCGGAACGTGATGTCCAGTCCGGCGCGTACGGCCTCCTGGGCCGCGTAGTCGGCGAGGAACCGCACGGTCGCCTTTCCGCCGGCGTAGCCGCCGCTGAGCACGGAACCTCGCAACGCCGCGCCGCTGCTGGTCACGATCACCCTGCTGCCGGGTGTCAGGGGCAGCCGCAACACCTCGCGCAGCCAGAGGAACGCGATGCGGACGTCGGTGTTCCACGGGGTGGAGAAGGTGTCCCAGGTCTGCTCGGTGAGCGGGCGCAGCTCGGGTGCCGCGCCGGCCACCAGGGCGAGGACGTCCGGTGACTCGCGGCGCAGCACGTCGAGGCTGGCCGGGTCGGTGGCGTCCGCGTCGACCAGACGCAGGGTGCCGGGCCCGTCGGTCAGCCCGACCAGCGGCGTCGTGTCCCGCGACAGCGCGGTCACCGTCGCGCCGGCGGCGAGGAAGGCCTCGGTCACCCCCCGGCCGAGGCCACGGCTCGCACCGACCACGAGCACCTTGCGTTCGGACCACGCACTCATAGCGTCCACCATTCATGATGCCGTTCGTCAATTGGTAACCATTAAGCTACGAGCCGGGGCCGAGGCCGTACTTCTTTCAGAGTGCGCGGTTCCCGCAGACGTTCCCGTTTGCCTTTTCCGGCCGGCCGGCAGGGGTTAACGTGACGTACCGAATTCCGGTAACCACCCTTTCGCGCTTCACGCAGCCGCCCGTTTGCGCCCTCCGCTTCCCCGCGAGGGCACGATGGGGCCGTACCCGAAGGAGACCCCGTGCAGACAACCGAGACGTCGCACCGAGCCGATCTGACGAAGAGGGCGGCCGAGATTGTTCCGGTGCTCCGGAAGAATTCGTTGTGGCAGGAGGAGAACCGGCGGCTCGCCGACGAGACCGTCGAGGCGATGACGGCTGCCGGCATTTTCCGGATGCGTACCGCGGCCCGCTTCGGCGGTTACGAGGCGGACGCGCACACCCTGTTGGACGTCGGCATCGAGCTGGGGCGCGGCGACGGCGCGGCGGCGTTCGACGTCGCCGCCTGGTGGATCACCACCTGGAACGTCGGCCTGTTCCCGGACGAGGTGCAGGACGAGATCTTCGCCGACCCGGACGCCCGGATCAGCGGGACGCTGGCGCTCAACGGCACCGGCGTTCCGAAGGACGGCGGCATCGTGGTCAACGGCCAGTGGGCCTTCAACAGCGGCGCCGCGCACAGCGGCTGGAAGCTGCTCTCCACCCTGTTCATCCCGTCCGAGGGCGAGCCCGAGCCGGTGATGGCCGTGGTGCCGATGAGCGCGCTGCGCATCGTCGACGACTGGCACGTGTCCGCGCTCTCCGGCACCGGCAGCGTCACGGCGGTCGCCGAGGACCTGTTCGTGCCCTCGGCCAACGTCATGCGGATCGCCGCGTTCACCGCCGGGGAGTACGCGTCGGTCCGCAACGCCGACCTGCCGATGTTCCAGTCGCCGCTGGTCGCGGCGGTCGCGGCGTCGACCTCCGGCAAGATGATCGGCATGGCGCGCGCCGCCGAGGAGCAGTTCTACGCCCGGATCGGCGAACGGCCGATCTCCAACACCAACTACGAGCGCCAGGCGGACGCGCCGATCACCCACCTGCAGGCGGCCGACGCCTCGCTGAAGATCGACGAGGCCGAGGGGCACGCCCGGCGGCTCGCCACCCTGGTGGACGAGCGCGGGTTGACGCGCGAGCCGTGGACGATCCGGGACCGCGCGTACGCCAGGGCGGTGGCCGGTCGGGTGCCGCAGTTGACCGCCGAGGCGGTCGACATCCTGGCGGGCGCCTGTGGGGCCTCGTCCATCTACACCCGGGAGCCGATCCAACGGATCCGGCGGGACGTGCGCGCGGTCACCCTGCACGCCCTGCACCTGCCGACGACCACCATGGAGCTGTACGGCCGGGTGCTGTGCGGCCTGGAGCCCAACACGTTCTTCATCTGACCGATCCCGCACTCCTCGGATGCCCGCCGGCCGTGTCGGCGGGCATCCGTACGCGGGGCACACCCCGGGGTGAGCGGGGCCGTTGCCCGCAGTCCCCGGCGGGCCTGTCCGGCGGCGTTTCTCGGACCGTGCGCGGTAGCGCCCGGGGCACGCTGGAAGACGCCGAGACAGCCCGGCTGCGGCCACGATGGTGACCAGGCGCCACCGACCGACGACCGACGGAAGCGGGTAGCAGATGACCACGAAAACGGAAGCTCCAGTCCTGGGCGGCTCGGACCAGGCGGCGATCGGCGCCGTGTCGGCCCGCATGGTGAAGGCCTGGGCCGCGCACGACGCCGACGCCTTCGCCGAGCTGTTCGCCGAGGACGGCACCCTCATCCTGCCGGGCGTCTACGTCAAGGGACGCACGGCCATCCGGGACTACATGGCGGACGCCTACCGGGGCGTCTACGCGGGCACGACGGTCACCGGCGCGCCGATCGACGTCAAGCCTCTCGGGCCTGGCGCGGTAGCCCTGCTGACGGTGGGCGGCGTGATCGCGGCCGGTCGTACCGAACTGGCCGACGTGGACGCCATCCGCGCCTCCTGGATCCTCGTCAAGCGGGACGACGCCTGGCTGCTCTCGGTCTACCAGAACTGCCCGCGCGATCCGGCCTGAGCGGCGCCGTCCGGGCCGGCCCCGCGAGGGCGGCCACCATTCTCCGACACAGGCACCGATAGGGGGCCGGCCAGCTGGCCGGCCCCCTTCCCGGTCTTTCGAGGGCCTGCGGAGCTGCCGTGTCGGGCGGCGGAACCGGCGACGGGCTGCGGCGGTCGGTCCGGTCCGGGCTCGGCGGGTGGGGCGGACTTCGGCGACGTCGGTGTCACGAGTGGTCGCCGTCGTCGGCCGCTCCCGGATGGGCCGGGACAAGGCCGAAGCGGCGGGACAGGTGATGCTGCTGCCCGAGCTGGCGCATGGCCGCGAACGCCTGGTGCAGCAGGACGTTGCGCGCGAGTGCCTCGATGCGGGCCGTCTGGTCGGTCGCGATCCGGCTGACCTCGTGCCGGGCAAGCCGGTCGGCCGCGTCCCGATAGACGTCGAGGAAGTCCGGATCGCAGTCGCAGCCCAGGCGTCGCATCGCGGCGAGCGTGAGGGTGAGGTGGGAGCGGGCGGCAGCGTCCGCCGGGACCTGCCAGCCGGCCGACTCGATGATGCGGTCCGCGTCGGCGCGGGCGAGTTCGAGGCTCTCGTCCTCCTCGGCGGCGGTGTCCTTACCCGCCATCGCCACCTGGTTGAGCACCTCGAACAGCTCGATCGGCGGCAGGTGCTCGTCCTCGGCGGCGATCAGCAGTCGTCGAACCGACGTGAGGTCGAACTCACCGAGGGAGGTGAATATCTTGATCAGCCGAAGGCGTCGCAGGTGGTTCTTGTTGTAGAGCGCCTGGTTGCGTCCGGTCGGTTCCCCCGGTGGGAGGAGCTGTTCGCGCAGGTAGAACTTGATTGTCCCGACCGGCACGCCGGCCTGCCTGCTCAAGTCGGATATTCGCATCATGGCTCCCCGTGATCAGCGTGTCAGGCCCGTGGATCGCGACCGCTCGGGCTAGCCGTGGTTGCGCCGCGGAGTCATCGCGGCGGTTGCGGCGTCGCTGCCGGCGGAGGTCGTCGTGGTTGTCCTGGGCTGGTGTGGACCGAGAAGCACGGGTGATCGGCTCCTTCCGAACCTGGTGCCGGATGCGCAAACGAGGGGCTGATGGATGCGCCGTCCGATAGGAGACTAGGAGACCCGGACATACTTCGGCAACCCTTAATTACCGCACAAACACTGATAGTAACCAAAGTTCGTGCACCAATCACCTTCGTCGGTGCTCTAGGGCTGGTTGATGGTGATCACCATCGCGCGTCGATCCCGTTGTGGCGACCTCCGCCTAAATAGAACTGTCCATCATGAGAAGCCCTGGCTGCGACGCCGATCTGAGGCTGCAACACGTCGGTCATCGTCAATCTGAGTGGCACTGCCGCAGCATCGCGGACAGTCTGACGGCGGGTGGCGCAGGCGGACGACGCCCCTTGCGGACGGTTGTGGGAGGCGTCTCGTCGGCAACCCGGCGTGACCGTCGATCGGATACGCTCAGCAGCCAAAACAGAGATCAACAATAGCTCTGTGTCATGGTGGCCGGTTTGCCCGGGCGATGAGGCCGCGCCGGCCGTGAGGTGGGCATACATCGGTAATACACGCTATCCATATCCAGTAGCGCCAATACCCGCAGCTTCTCCACGATTGCGTCCCGGGCTCGGCCAGGGTTGATTGCGGTCGAGGTGTCGGATAGTGTTGCCATAAGTCGGGTAGATCATCCGGCATAAATTGTTGCACTGTTTTGGCTTGGAATTCAACTGTCGGATAGGTAATCCTTATCTGATTGCCACGAGTTGAATGGTTCACCGAAACGGTTCCTGGGGGAGTGCGATGAAAGACGTTTCCGAACAGGCGGTGCTGCGCGCGGTCGCGGCGATGCACGACCGCATGGGCGAACAACTGACGGTCGACGACATGGCCCGTGCCGCGATGTTCAGCAAATTCCACTTCACCCGCCTCTTTCGGCGGGTGACCGGTGTGTCGCCGGCCCGCTTCCTCTCCGCGCTGCGGCTGCAGAAGGCGAAGGATCTACTCGTCACCACGTCGATGAACGTGGCGGACATCAGCGTCCGGGTGGGGTACAACAGCGTCGGCACCTTCAGTTGGCGGTTCAGCCGCAGCGTCGGCATGTCGCCCACCGCGTTCCGCCGGCACGCCGGGTTCACCCAGGCCATCCACCCGCACCACGAGTGGCGCTCGGGGCGCTCGGCGACCGGCCAGGTCTCCTGCCAGATCCGTCTCGCGGACGACGACGAGGATCCGTTGATCTTCGTGGGGTTGTTCGGCGGTCGGATCCCGGAGGGACGTCCGGTGCGCTGCACCGTGCTGCAACGGCCGGGCCGGGTGCACTTCGACTCGGTGCCCTCGGGCTCCTGGTATCTGCTGGCGCAGTCGGTGTCGGCCGGTGGCGCCGACGTGGCCGATCGCGCCGTGTCGGTGGCGACGTACGGCCCGCTCACCGTCCGCGCCGGCGTGAACGCCACCGCCGACGTGGTGCTGCGGCGCAGCAGCGCGCTGGACCCGCCGGTGCTGCTCGCTCTGCTCGACGCCCGCAAGTACGCCCTGAGCCGGATGCAGCATGCCGGTACCGGGGTGTTGGACAGGGTGGGCATGGCCGCCTGAGCGCATCGCGGGCGGTGCGCTGGCCACACACCACGCGGCTTGCGCCACCGGCGGGTTCCGGGGCCCGGCGAGAGCGTTCGGCGAATCCGACGCGGGAGGTTCAGATGGTGGCGAGAAAGGTCGCGTCCTCGGTCGCGCAGAAGCACGTCCGGTACCTCACCGTCGTGCCCGCCGCGACAGCGCGGGGACTGGTCGCCGCGGTGTACCGCCAGGTCGCCGAGGAATATCAGATCGTCGTGCCACCGGCCTTGCTGCACTCGCCGTCCGACGACGTCCTGGCCGCCTACTGGGCTCTGACCCGGGAGCCGCTGTTGCCCGGCGGAGCGGTCGACCGCGGGGTGAAGGAGGCGGTCGCGGCGGCGGTCTCCGTGGCCAACACCTGTCCCTACTGTGCCGACCTGCACGTCGCCGGACTCTTCGACCTCTCCGGCGAACACGACGCCGAGGCGATCGGCGCGGGCCGGCCCGACGAGGTCGCGGACGCCCGGCTGCGCTGCTTCGTCGAGTGGGCCCGCGACGCGCACCGTGTCGACGGGCCGCCGCTGCCACCCGGGTTGTCCGATGTGGAGTGCGCGGAGGTGGTCGGGGTCATGGTGGGCTTCCACTACCTGAGCCGCGTGGTGAATGTCTTCCTCCCCAACCCCCTGTTGCCGCAGGGCCTCGGCCCCCGCTCGCGGCGACGGTTCAACCAGGGACTCGCCCGGATCCTGCGGCCCACGTTGCGCGGCCAGCACTCTGCCGGTCGGGCCACCCGTCTGCTCGAGACGGCGGTGCCGCCGCGGGACCTCGGCTGGGCCGCCGGGAGTCCCCGGGTCGCGGACGCGGTGGCACGCGCGTACCGCGTCTTCGAGGCTGCCGGGGAACGATCGCTGGACCCGGTGGTCCGCAGCCTCGTGCTGACCCGACTCGACGGCTGGGACGGCGAGGACGCGGACCTCGGCACCCGCTGGTGCGAGGAGCTGGTGGCGCCGCTGGCCGCGCCGCAGCGGGCCGCGGCACGCCTCGCGCTGCTCACCGCGTTCGCGTCCTACCGGGTCGGCCCCGAGGTCGTCGAGGAGTTCCGGCGACACCACCCGGCGGACACCACGCTTGTCGATGTCGCCGCCTGGGCCGGGTACGCCGCGGCCCGACGGATCGGTGCCCGATACAGCGCACACGAGAAGAAGAACGACGAACGTCAACGGCGTGACAATTGCGGTGCCGCACCTCACCGGTCGTGAAGGGCGTGCGGAGTGCTGGCATCCCTGCTGCGTCGGCGGCGCGCGTGAAGCACATCCCACCGGAATAGGAGAGACGAATGGTGGTCGCACCGATTCGTACGCTCAACCATGCCCATCATCGAGCAGCTCTCACGGGCTTCCTGGTGATCACGCTCGCACACTGGGCCGAACACCTGGTGCAGGCGTACCAGATCTGGGTGCTCGGCTGGGCCCGCCCGCAGGCGCGGGGCGTGCTCGGGCAGTTCCTGCCCTGGCTGGTGACCTCGGAGTGGATGCATTACGGGTACGCGCTGGTCATGTTGGCCGGGCTGTTCCTGTTGCGTCCGGCCTTCGTCGGCCGGGCCCGGACCTGGTGGACCGTCGCCCTGGTCATCCAGTTCTGGCACCACATCGAACACTTCCTGCTGCTCCTGCAGGCACAGCTGCACACCACCTTCTTCGGCGCGGCGGTGCCGACCAGCATCCTGCAACTGGTCTACCCACGGGTCGAGTTGCACCTGTTCTACAACTCGGTCGTCTTCCTGCCGATGGTCATCGGGATGTACCTGCACCTGCGCCCGAACGAGCTGGAGCTCGAGCGGATGGACTGCAGTTGCCTGACGACGCAGACGCAGCCCACCGCCGTGGCGGCCTGAGCGCGTGTCCCGTCGGACCCGCCTGCTCGTCGCGGCCGTCCTGGTCCTGCTGCCCCTGGGCTGGCTCGTCACGGTGACCAGCCGCGCGCCGACGGTACGACTCATGGACAGCTCACCCGCCGAGGCGCAGGCGCTGACGACAGCGCCGACTGAGGCGCGGTTGGACCTGTCGGCGGAGGCCGATCCCGCGCTGTCCCACCTCTCGGTGGTCGACAGCGCGGGTCGGCGCGTCGACGCCGGCGCCGTGACGGCCGGGCCGGGTGACGTCCTGCGCGTGCCGGTACGCATCGAGTCGGTCGGCACGTACACCGTCGTCTACCACGTCATCGGCCGCGCCGGCGGGGAGACCAGCGGCGTCATCCGCTTCGCGGTCGGTACCGGTGCGTCCGGCGCGGTACCCGCCGACGCGCCGCACGAGCACGGTGGCGTGGACGCTCTCAGCGCGATACTGCTCCTGGTCAACTTCGCCACGGTCGTCGTCCTGGTGGTCCTGCTCGTCCGTCGTCCGGCGCCCCGCCGGGCCCCGCCGCGGTGATCGCCGGGTGAGCCGCGCAACGGCGAAGGCCCCGGATGTCGGACGACATCCGGGGCCCAGGGTGTACGCGTCAGCGGCGCAGCGTCGCGAGGAACGAGCGCAGATCGCCGACCAGCAGGTCCGGCTGCTCCATCGCGGCGAAGTGGCCGCCCCGGTCGAACTCGGTCCACTGCACGATGTTCGGGAAGCCACGCTCGGCGAAACGCCGTACCGGCTGTCCGGGATCGCGGGGGAAGATCGCCACGCCCAGTGGCACGGGCAGCGGGGGCGGGGGCGGCGGCGGGGTCTTGGCGATGGGCAGCAACTCGGCGTTGTCGTAGTAGAAGTGCGCCGACGACGCGCCCGCCCCGGTCAGCCAGTACAGCATCACGTTGGTCAGGATCCGGTCCCGGTCGATCGCCTCCTCGGGAACCTTTGTCGAGTCGCTCCACTCGTGCAGCTTCTCGACGATCCAGGCGAGCTGACCCACCGGCGAGTCGTTCAGGGCGTACGCCAGCGTCTGCGGTCGGGTGGCCTGGATCTTCATGTAGCCGGACTGGTCGTCGACGTAGTTCATCAGCAGCCCCAGCCGAGCGCCCTCCACCTCGGTCAGACCGGCCAGGTCGGCGGGGTCCGCCGACGGCGGCGTCGGCAGGAAGTTCACGTGCGCACCGATGACGTGCTCGTGGTCGAGGCCCGCCAGCACGAGGCTGATCCACGCGCCGAAGTCACCGCCCTGGGCGACGTACCGCTCGTAGCCCAGCGTCGCCATCAGCTCGGCCCAGGCCGCGGCGACCCGCGGCATCGTCCAACCCCCACCGGTGGGGGCCGGCGAGAAACCGAAGCCGGGAATGCTGGGAACGACCAGATGGCAGGCGGTCGCCGGGTCGCCGCCGTGCGCGCGCGGATCGGTGAGCGGCCCGATGATGTCGACGAACTCGGCGAACGAACCGGGCCAGCCGTGCGTGACGATCAGGGGAGTGGCGTCGGGTTCGGGAGAGCGGACGTGCAGGAAGTGCACGGTCGTGCCGGACACCTCCGCCGTGAATTGCGGGAACGAGTTGAGCCGGGTCTCGGCGGCACGCCAGTCGTAGCCGGTCCGCCAGTACTCGGCGAGCTCGCGCAGGTAGCCCGCCGGCACGCCCCGGCTCCAGTCCTCGGCCGGAGAATCGGCTGGCCAGCGCGTGTCTGCGAGGCGGCGGTGCAGGTCGTCGACCGCGTCCTGCGGAATGTCGATCCGGAACGGTTTCATGCGGCAATCCTCACTCTGCTGAGGGCATGGGAACGCAATTCTTCGCGACGTGCTCGATCGCGGTGGCGTCCGCGGACCATGCTAGCAATTAAAGGGTTGCCCGAAAGGGTCGGACAGCACCATTTTCCACAGAGCATTCTGGGAGAAGAAATGACGCTCGTCATCGATACCATAGCTGACAGCAATTGATTCTTACCCACTCCAGGAGGCAGACGGAAATGGGCGTTCCGCAGATTGCGCACGCGGTGGTTCTCGGCGGCAGCGTCGCCGGATCACTGGCGGCCCGGGTCCTGTCGCCGGCCTGCGAGCGGGTCACGGTCGTGGACCGCGACGATCTCTTCGGGCCGGTGGAACCACGCCAGGCGGCACCGCAGGGCCATCACATCCACGCCCTGCTGGCCCGGGGCCAACAGATTCTGGACGAGCTGTTCCCGGGCTTCACCGACGAGTTGGTCTCCGGTGGCGTGCCGATCGGTGACTTCGGCACCAGCCTCAGCTGGTACTTCAACGGCCAGATGATCCGCAAGGCCGAGACCGGGCTGGTCTGCGTGGCGAGTGGACGGCCGCTGCTCGAGTCGCGGGTACGCGCCCGGGTCCGGGCCCTGGACAACGTCACCTATCGGGAGCGCACCGACATCGTGGGCCTGGTCGGCTCGCCGGACCGGCAACGGATAGCCGGCGTCCGGGTGCAGGAGCAGACCCCGGGCGCGCCCGAGGAGACCCTCGACGCGGACCTGGTCGTCGACACCACCGGGCGCGGCTCGCGGACCCCGCGCTGGCTGGAGGAGCTGGGCTACCAGCGGGTGCCGGAGGAGCGGGTCAAGATGGACCTGACCTACACCACGATGGACTTCCACGGCCCGCTGTCGTTCGACCCGATCGGGACGGACATCGCGCTGCTCCCGGTCGCCACCCCGGCGCAGCCGCGCGGCGCGATCTTCGCCCGCATGCCCGACCGGTACGCCATCTCGCTGACCGGCATCCTGGGCGACCGGCCCCCGACGGACCGCGAGGGCTTCCTGGCCTACGTGCAGTCCCTGCCCGTACCGGAGATCTACAAGGCGGTGCGCGACGCCGAGCCGATGGGCCCGGCCAACTCCTTCCGCTTCCCGGCGAGCATCCGGCGGCGCTACGAGCGACTGACGCGGACGCCGGACGGACTGATCGTCCTGGGTGACGCCGCGTGTGTCTTCAATCCCGTCTACGGCCAGGGCATGACGGTGGCGGCGATGTCCGCCCGGCTGCTCGGCGAGCACGTACGCTCCGGCCCGCCGTCGCCGCCGGCATTCTTCCGTGACCTGTCCCGGCTCATCGACGCTCCGTGGGACATGTCGGCCGGCGCGGACCTCGGCTTTCCCGGTGTCGAAGGACGGCGGACGGCGAAGGTGCGGATGGGCAACCTCTACATCCCCCGCCTCCAGGCGGCGGCGGCGCACGACGGTGTGCTGACGACCGCCTTCCTGCGGTCAGCCGGACTGGTCGACCCGCCGCAGGCGCTGATGCGCCCCTCGATCATCTCCCGCGTCCTGCGCTCGCGGCGCTGATCCGCGGTGTGCCCGTGACGCTGACCCCTCGCTGTGTGCTCGTGACGCGGACCCCGCGTCGCGCGCTCGCGGTCGCCGACCCCGCGCCGCGTGCTCGCGGCGCGGTGCTCCGATCCAGCCCCTCGACACGAAGGACAGCCACATGGATGCAGCTCAGCTCGCCGGCACCGACGCGCCGCCGGACTCGCGCCGTTGGTGGGCGCTCGTTCTGCTGTGTACCGCGAACTTCATGGTCATTCTCGACACGCAGATCGTCATCCTGGCGCTGCCGACGATCGGCGCCGACCTGCAACTGGCGCCCGGCACGGCGCAGTGGGTGCTCAGCGCCAACCTCGTCACCTTCGGTGGTCTGCTGCTGCTCGGTGGCCGCGCCGCCGACCTGCTCGGGCGTCGGCGGATGTTCTTCACCGGCACCGTGCTGTTCCTGTTGGTGTCGTTGGCGTCGGGCTTCGCCTGGAACGGTGAGGTGCTGATCGCGGCCCGCGCCCTGCACGGCGTCTCGGCGGCCTTGATGGCGCCCACCGCGCTGTCGATCCTCACCAGCATGTTCCCCGAGGGCCGCGAGCGGCACCTCGCCCTGGCCGGCTGGGCCGGCATCGCCGGTGTCGGCGCGACCGTCGGTCTGCTCATCGGCGGCTGGCTGACCAGCAGCTTCGGTTGGCCCGCCGTCTTCTTCGTCAACGTTCCGGTGGCGCTGCTGATGCTGGTCCTCATCCCGGTCCTGCTGCGCGAGAGCCGGGACCTGAACGCCCGGCGTACGTACGACGTCGCGGGCGCCGTCACCAGCACCGCGGCCCTGGTCCTGGTGATCTACGGACTCGTCACCGCACCGTCGGCGGGCTGGCTCAGCGTCCAGACCCTGGCGACCTTCGCCGGCGCGATCGTCCTGGCTGCCGCGTTCGTCGCCATCGAGGCCCGGTCCAGCGAACCGTTGCTGCCGCTGCGCCTGCTGCGGTCGCCCACCCTCGTCGGCGGCAACCTCGTCATGGTCACCATGATCATGTGCGCCTTCGGGATGTCGCTGGCGATCGCCCAGTACACCCAGGGCCCGCTGGGCGACACTCCGCTGGAGTCCGGCATCCGGCAGTCGATCATGCCGCTGATGGCGTTGATCGGCTCGTACGCCGGGCAGTCCTTCATCACCCGCTACGGCTTCCGCCCGGTGGCGGCGGTCTGTCTCGTCCTGCTCGGCGGCGGCAGCCTGCTGCTGGCCCAGGCGGTGGCCGCCGGAGGATCCTCCGTCGGGCTGTTCGTGGGGCTGTTCGTCTTCGGCACCGGCCTGGGGCTCGGCACGGTCGCGGCCTCGGCGGCGGCTCTCGCCGGTGTCGCCGAGTCCGACCTCGGCCTCGCGTCGGGGATGAACACCGCCGCCCAGCAGATCGGCGGCGGCCTGGGCATCGCCATCGTGTCGACGGTGCTGGTCTCCTTCGCCAGCGGCACCGGACCGGCGGTGCTGACCGCGGGCTTCCGTCCCGCCTTCGTCACCTGCGCGATCTTCACCGTCATCGGACTCGTCATCGCCATCGCCCTGCTGGGCGGCCGTCGGCGACTCGCGCCGACCGAACTCGCGACCGTACCCCGTCATTGAGCGCGCCACCCGCGCGTCGCCGACCCCGAGAGGCAGAACCATGAGCGAACACCACCAACCCAAGGTGATCTCCGATCTGGCGGCCGACGGCGCCGATCTCGACCGTCTGGTCAGCGGCCTCGACGCCGCCGACTGGGCGTTGCCGACCCCGGCGCCCGGCTGGACGGTGGCCCACCAGGTCGCCCACCTCGCGGCCACCTTCCGGATGGCCGGCCTGGCGGCGGCGGACCCCGACAAGTTCGTCGCCATGACCGGGCGGCTGGGTGCCGACTTCAACGCCAACGTGACGGCGGCGCTCTCGGGCTACCTCGCCGAGGAACCCGCCGAGCTGCTGCGGCGCTGGCGTGAGGAGCGGGCCTGGGCCGAGAAGTCGCTCGGTGACCTGCCGATGAACCAGCTCGTCCCGTGGCTGGTGCGCCCGCTGCCGGCGGCGGTGCTGGCCATGGCCGGGATGATGGAACTCTTCGCCCACGGCCAGGACATCGCCGACGCGCTCGGGGTGCGGCGTACCTTCACCGACCGGATCGGGCAGGTCGTCGGGTTCGCCGTGCGGACCTGGGACTTCGGCTACCAGGCACGCGGTCTCGAAACCCCGGACGTCGAGTTCCGGTTCGAGATCACCGCGCCGTCGGGTGCGCTGTGGCGGTTCGGTCCGGTGGACTCGCCGCAGCGGGTGACCGGGCCGGCGGAGGACTTCTGCCTCCTGGTCACCCGCCGTCGGCACCCCGACGACCTCGCGGTCCGGGCCGAGGGGGACCTCGCCACCCAGTGGCTCCAGATCGCCCAGGCGTACCGGGGCCCGGCCGGTCCGGGCCGGACGCCGG
>NZ_JBYIRN010000047.1:0-26005 GCF_057708145.1 Micromonospora sp. bgisy143 | reverse complement strand
GGCGCGCAATAACTTCATGATCACCGGGGCCGGGGCCGGGGCCGGGGCCGGGGCCGGGGCCGGGGCCGGGGCCGGGGCCGGGGCCGGGGCCGGGGCCGGGGCCGGGGCCGGGCCGGGCGGGGTTAGGGGAGGTGGGTGGTGGCTTGGCGGCCGGCGGCGGCTGCGGCCAGGAAGTAGGTGTGGTCGGCGTCCAGGGGGCGGCCCATGGTGGACAGGGGGACGGGGCTGGCGCGTAGGGCGGCGTCGAGGCCCGCCGTGGGCACTCGCACGATGCGGTGCCTCGCCGCCAGCGGCGCGAGCGCCGCGTCGACCTCGGCCGCCAGGGCCGGATCCAGGCCGTCGGGCACCACCAGCTCCGCCGGAGCGAGGGCCACCCGGCCGTACGCGGTGAGGCTGTGGTGCGACACGCCGTTGTGCCGGGGGCGGGGGTCGGCGTCGGAGATGCGCAGCGAGCCGACCGGCCGCCCGCCGAGGGTGGCGATGGCGTTGACCGCCTCGCCGACGGCGACGCCGGAGAAGCCCCACCGGGTGCCGGTGCCCAGGTTGCCGGGGCCCTGCGCCACGATGGCCACGTCGGCGTGCAGCACGTGGCGGGCGGCGAGCAGACCGCCGTGCAGGGTGGTGGCCTCCAGGTCGCCGCCGAACGCCTGCCCGACGGTGATCGTCCCGGCCAGTTCGTCGCGCAACCCGGCGAGGGTGCGGGAGAACCAGGCCGGTAACGCCCCACCGTCGGTGAGCAGGTACGCGACCCGTGCCTGCGGGGCGTCGGCCCGGATGCCGGCCAGGATCGCCGGCAGCGCCGAGTGCAGGTCGGCGGTGACCACCGGCAGGCCACCCAGGTCGTCGGCGTTGGCCAGCACGCCGCGGTACGGGGACGCCTCCTCGTCGACGCCGAGCAGGATCGGCTGCAACGGGGTGTAGCGGGCCTTGACCAGGTGCCCGGCGTCGCGGGTGTCGACGGCCTCCGGCGGGTCCGGCGGCAGCCGGTCCGGCACCGCCACCACGAGGGCGTACCCGCCGGTGCCCAGGCCCATCAGCAGCGCGCCGGCGTTGAGCAGCACCCGGTCACCGGGCTCGGGCGTACCGACCAGTTCGGGATAGGCCAGCGCCCGCATGCGGGTGCCGTCGGGCAGGTCGACGTCGAGTTCCACCGCCCCGGTCCACTGCCGCCGCAGCGCCGCCACCGTCCCCGTACGCCATCGCACCATGACGGGCACGCTAGCCGCGCGGGCGCGGCGGACCGCGACCGGGTACGACGACGTCGCGATCAGGTGGGCTCGTCGGCGGGCGGCGCGGCCTGGGTGTGTCGGGCGTTGCCGGTGACGCCCGGCGCTGAGCGGGTGGGGTCGAGGAAGACGAACCGGATCTCCGGGTACCGCTCGGTGAGCCGCCGCTCGGCCTCGTCGGCGGTGGCCTCGATCTGCGCGCCGGTCGCCTCGTCCCGGAAGTCGACCTTCGCGGCCACGAGGATGTCGTCCGGGCCGAGCTGCATGGTCAGCAGGGTGTCGATCCGCTCCACCTCGGGCAGGCCGGCCAACTCCTGCTCGATCTCGCGGCGCAGCCGCTCCGGGACGGCCCGGCCGACCAGCAGCGACAGGTTGTTGCCGGCGAGGATCCCGGCGACGGCCAGCAGCAGAAGCCCGATCAGGATGGACGCGACGCCGTCCCACAGCTCGTCGCCGGTGGCGTGCGACAGACCCACGCCGAGCCCGGCCAGCACCAGGCCGATCAGGGCCGCGCTGTCCTCCAGGAAGACGGCCTTGACGGTGGTGTCGGCGGTGAGCCGCAGGAACCGTCGCGGGGTGGTCTGCCAGCGCGCGGACTCACGGCGGACCTGCCGGACGGCCCGGGCCAGCGAGATCGACTCGATGACGAACGACACCGCCAGCACGATGTACGAGACGAGGTAGTTGCCGCTGTGCTCGTGCACGAGGATCGTGGTGACGCCGTGGGTGACGGCGAAACCGGCGCCGGCCACGAAGGTGAACATCGCGGCGAAGAACGCCCAGACGTAGCTCTCCTTGCCGTACCCGAAGGGGTGTCGCTGGTCGGCCGGCCGGGCCCCCCGGCGCAGCGCCTGGAACAGCAGCACCTCGGTGGTGGTGTCGGCGACCGAGTGCGCCGCCTCGGAGAGCATCGCGGCCGACCCGGAGATCAGCCCGGCGACCAGCTTGGCGACCGCGATGGCGAGGTTGGCGGCGCCCGCGACGACCACGGTGCCGACGCTCTCGCTCTCGGTCTTCATCCCGCCCTGCGACATGAGGCAAACCCTATGGCCGCGGGCGGCGGCCCGCCGGGGGAGGACCCCGATCCGAACAAGTGTGCGGCACGCCCCGTGTGGATGCACGATGCGGGCGCGTCGGCTGCTAGCGTCTACCGCGTGTCGCGGACCCGCACCGAACGCCTGGTCAACCTGGTGATCTGCCTGCTGTCCACGCGACGGTTCCTGACCGCCGCGCAGATCGCCGCGACCGTGCCCGGCTACGAACACGATCCCGACGACGCCCGGGACCACGAGGCGTTCCAGCGCAAGTTCGAGCGCGACAAGGCCGAGCTGCGCGAGTTGGGCGTCCCGCTGGAGACCGGCACGGCCAGCGTCTTCGACGCCGAGCCCGGCTACCGCATCGCCCACCGCGAGTACGCGCTGCCCGACATCCCCCTCGAACCGGACGAGGCCGCCGCCGTCGGCATCGCCGCCCGCCTCTGGCAGCACGCCGGGCTGGCCGCCGCCGCGTCCTCCGGGCTGGCCAAGCTTCGCGCCGCCGGGGTGGACGTCGACCCGCAGGCCACCCTCGGCCTGGAGCCGATGGTCACCGTCGACCCGGCGTTCGCGCCGCTGACCGCCGCCGCCCGGGACCGCCGCGAGGTGGGATTCGACTACCGGGTACCCGACCGGGACGCGCCCAGCCGTCGCCGGCTGCAACCGTGGGGCGTGGTCTGCTGGCGCGGCCGGTGGTACGTGGTCGGCCACGACCTGGACCGGGACGCCACCCGCTGCTTCCGGCTCTCCCGGGTGGTCGGCGCGGTCCGGGTGACCGGCGCGCCCGGTGCCTACCAGCCGCCGGCCGGCGAGGATCTGATCAGTCACGTGGCCCGCTGGTCCGGGCCGGTGGAACGCACCGGCCGGGCGACCGTGCTGGCCGCGCCGGGCCGGGCCGCCGGCCTGCGCCGCTGGGCGGTCGAGGTCACCGCCGGGCCGGACGGGGACCGCTTGGTCCTGCCGTACGCCGACCCGGACGGCCTGGCCGGCCACCTCGTCGGGTACGGGCCGGACGTGCGCGTGCTCGACCCGCCGGAGGTCCGCGAGGCGGTCATCCAGCGACTCAAGGAGATCGCGGTCCGACACGACGAGCTGGCGGTCTCCGGGGGTGCCCGGTGACCCGCCCGGCCGCCGCCCGGGGCGGTTCCCGCGCCTCCGCCGACCGGCTGGCGCGGCTGCTCAACCTGGTCCCCTACCTGCTGGCCCGACCCGGCATCGAGGTCGCCGAGGCGGCCGGTGACCTGGGCGTCACCGAGCGGCAGCTCCGGGAGGACCTGGAGCTGCTGTGGGTGTGCGGGTTGCCCGGTTACGGCCCCGGTGACCTGATCGACATGGCCTTCGACGGCGACCGGGTGACCATCACCTACGACGCCGGTATCGACCGGCCCCTGCGCCTCACCCCGGACGAGGCCCTCGCGCTCGTGGTGGCGCTGCGGATGCTCGCCGAAACCCCCGGCGTGGCCAACCGGGACGCCATCGAACGGGCCCTGGCGAAGATCGAGGACGCCGCCGGTGACCTGGTGGGCGCGCCGGTCGCGGTCCGGCTGCCCGGGGACACCCGGCGGGTCGAGGCGCTGCGTGCCGCCGTGGAGGGCGGCCGGGCGCTGCGCATCACCTACTACACGGCCGCCCGGGACGAGACCACCGAGCGCGTGATCGACCCGCTGCGGATGCTCATGGTCGGCGGCCGGGCGTACGTGGAGGCGTGGTGCCGGCGCGCGGAGGCGGTACGGCTGTTCCGCGCCGACCGGATCGACGCGATCACCGAACTGGACGAGCCGGCCGCCGTTCCGCCGCAGGCCGTCCCGCACGACCGCACCGAGGGCGTCTTCCGCCCGTCGCCCGATCTGCCGCTGATCACTCTGCGGATCGGCCGCGGCGAGCGGTGGATCACCGAGTACTACCCGTGTGAGCGGGTCGAGGCCGGCGACGGCGACCAGTGGCTGGTCTCGCTGCGCGTGACCGACCTGGGGTGGGCGCGACGGTTCGTGCTGGGCCTCGGCCCGGACGTCACCGTGGTCGCCCCGGCCGAGTTGGCCGAGCAGGTGCGAGGTGCCGCGTCCGCCGCGCTCGACGCGTACGCCGTGCCCGCGCCGGTGACGCGGCTGCCCGAGGGTGACGGGGCTTCCGGCGCGCCGTCGGGCGATCCGGCGGTGGCCGGCCGCACCCAGTAGGCTGGCCGGCGTGCTGATGTGGATCGTGCTCGCGCTGGTGCTGCTCCCGCTCGTGGCGCTCGCGCTGGCCGTACGTCCGGTGCTGGCCCGGCTGCCCCAGCTGCGCCGCGCCGCCGTGGCGCTCCAGCGCAGGGCCGGGGAGGCGGAGGCGCTGCGGGAGACCGCCGAGGCGTTGCAGCAGCGCGCCGAGGGCGTCCAGCGCCAGCTCGACACCGCCCAGCAGCGCCTCGAACTGATCAAGGCCAAGCGCGGCTGACCCGGTGGCCGACCCGCGTGGTTGACGGATCATCGGGCGTTGGTCAAGACTTCACCGGCCGGGCCGGACCACTACCACCCGGCGGGTGGCATCCGACCGATCCGCACGTACGATGGGCTGCGTACCACCCCCGGACACAGAGCGACTGGAGCTTCTCATGGGTGCCCTCAAGCCGTGGCACATCGCCGTTCTCGTGGTTGTGCTGATCCTGCTCTTCGGTGCGAAGCGGCTCCCCGACGCGGCCCGCTCGCTGGGTCGCTCGCTGCGGATCATCAAGGCCGAGACCAAGAGCCTGCAGGACGACGACCGCGACCTGGCCGAGAAGGCCGACGCGCAGGCCGGCTACCAGCCGCTGCCGCCGCACGCCGGTCAGCAGGCGCCGTACGCCGGGCAGCCGCAGCAGGCGCCGTACCAGCAGGCGCCGGCGCAGCAGCCGGTCGTCGACCCGGTGCACCGCGTCCGCGACAACTGACCGAAGGGCCTTCGCACCGTGGCCTTCGCCCTGCGTAAGCGCGGCCCGAGCACGTTCGAGCGGGCCGCCGACGGCTCGATGACGCTCATCGAGCACGTCCGCGAGCTGCGCAACCGTCTCTTCCGCGCCTCGCTGGCGATCGTTGGCGGCCTGATCGTCGGGTTCCTGCTGGCCGACCCGGTCTTCCTGCTCCTGAAGCGGCCGTATTGCCGGCTGCCCGACACGACGGACGCGTTGGGGCAGTGCCAGGACCTTCTGGCCCTGGCACCGACCACCGGTTTCGTGCTCAAGTTGAAGTTGGCGCTTTGGCTCGGCCTGATCATCGGCGGGCCGGTCTGGCTGTACCAGCTATGGGCGTTCATTGCTCCCGGTCTGCATCGACATGAGCGGAAGTGGGCCTACGTCTTCGTATCGATCGCGGCACCGCTGTTCGCCGCTGGGGCGATGTTGGCCTACGTCGTGGTCGATAAGGGCCTAGGGTTCCTGATGGAATCCGGTGTCGGCGGCCTCTCGAACCAGTTCGAGGTTAGCGCCTACATCGGCTTCGTCACCAACATGATCCTGCTGTTCGGGGTGGCCTTCGAGTTCCCGCTGATCCTGCTCATGCTCAACTTCGCTGGGATCGCCAGCGGACGAAGACTGCTGAGCTGGTGGCGGGCCGTAATCTTCATCTGCTTCGCCTTCTCCGCCATCGCTACCCCAGATCCGGGACCGTTCGGCATGACGCTGCTGGCGCTCTCCCTCTCGTTGCTGTACTTCGTGGCGGTGGGTATCGCGTTCATCAACGACAAGCGGCGGGGTCGCGGCAAGGAGGTCTACGCCGGTCTCGACGACGACGAGGTCTCGCCGCTGGAGTTCGACACGGACCCGGTCGTGGCCGGGCAGCGGGTCGACGCGACCGCGCCGATCGGCGCTCCGGAGCCGGTCGCGAAGCCGGCGCCCATTGACCGCCGCTACGACGACATGACCTGACGGCCCCGCGCCGCCGGAGTTCGCCGACGCCGTCCCCGCCGAGCGGGGACGGCGTCGCCGTGTCCGCCGTCGACCGAATCGAGCCGCCCGGTGGGCTGGGAGCGCTACCTCCGCACGATGAACATCAGATGTACGACGAGTACGGTGCTGGCCGTGACCGTGAAAGAGTTTCGGCCCGGACCGGCGGAGGACGCCGTGTCGGCCTCCGGCCCGGTGGCCGTGCTGGCCAACCCGACTGCCGGCCGGGGACGGCGTCGGGCCCTGCTGCCCCGATTGCTGGACGGGCTGTCCGCCGCCGGCCGCCCGGTGACGGTGCTGTCGGCGACCACTCCGGACGAGGCGGAGGCGGCCTGTCGGATGGCGGTCGCCGAGGGCGCGGGCGCGCTGGTCGCGATCGGCGGGGACGGCACCGTGCACCGGGCGCTGCAAGCGGTGGCCGGCACCGACATCCCGTTCGGACCGGTGCCCGCCGGCACCGGCAACGACTTCGCGATCGACACCGGCTTTCCCGCCGATCCCGTCGCCGCCGTGGAGGTGATCGCCGAGGCGCTGCGCGCCGGCCGGAGCAGCGAGGTGGACCTGGCCCGGATGACCGGCGTCGATGGCGCCGAACGCTGGTACGGGGCGGTCCTCGCGGCGGGCTTCGACGCGATCGTCAACGAGCGGGCCAACCGGATGCGGTGGCCGCGCGGCCCCCGCCGGTACGACCTGGCGATCCTCGTCGAGATGGCCCGCCTGAAGCCCCGGCGCTACACGATGCGCCTGGACGGGGTGCTCCACGAGATGGACTCGGTGCTGGTGGCGGTGGGCAACTGCCCGTCGTACGGCGGTGGGATGCGGATCTGCCCGGACGCCGACCCGACCGACGGGCTGCTGGACGTGGTGGTGGCCGGCCGGGCGAACCGGCGCACCATGATCCGCGTCAAGCCGCACATCTACCAGGGCACCCACGTCGAGCACCCGGTGGTGAGCAGCTACCGGGCCCGGACGGTGGAGTTGGCCGCCGACGGGATCATCACGTACGCCGACGGGGAACGCTCGCTCGGACTGCCGGTGACCATCACCGCGGTGCCCGGGGCCCTGCGGCTGCTGCGCTGACCCGTACCGCGCCGATGCTGGCGGCGATCACCAGCACGATGGCGACGCATTCGGTCAGGGTCAGCGCCTGCCGCAGCACCAGCCAGCCGGCGAGGGTGGCCACGGCCGGGCCGAGGCTCATCAACACCGCGAAGGTCGACGTGGGCATCCGGCGCAACGCCAGCAGTTCCAGGGTGTACGGCAGGCCGGAGGCGAGCACCGCGAGGGCGGTGCCGAACGCCAGCACCTCCGGCTCGAGCAGGACGGCACCGCCGTCGACGATGCCCAGCGGCAGGGTGACCAGCGCGGCGACGGCGAGCGCGAGGGCCAGCCCGTCCGCGCCGGGGAACCGGCCGCCGACCCGGGCGCTGAGCACGATGTACGCGGCCCACATGGCGCCCGCGCCGAACGCGAAGGCCACCCCGGCCGGGTTCAGCCGGTCGAAGCCGCCCTGCCCGAGCAGCGCCACGCCGGCCAGCGCGAGCCCGGCCCAGCACCAACTCGCCAGCCGGCGGGCGGTGAACACCGACAGCGCGAGCGGGCCGAGCACCTCCAGGGTCACCGTCGGGCCGAGCGGGATCCGTTCGATGGCCTGGTAGAACAGCGAGTTCATGCCGGCCAGCGCCAGCCCGAACGCCCCGGCCGCCAGCCAGGCCGAGCGGTCGTGCCCGCGAAGCCGGGGCCGGCACACGACGAGCAGCAGCACCGCCGAAATCGTCAGGCGCAGCGTCACCGCACCCGCCACCCCGGTACGCGGGAAGAGCAGGGCGGCCACGGCGGAGCCGAACTGCACCGACAGCGCCCCGCCGAGCACCAGCCCCACGGCCAGGACGCCACCGCGGCGCTGCGGGGGCGCGTCGGTCGGCGTCGACGCAGGCAGGAGGGTGTCCGTCACGGCCCTGACGCTAGGCGGTCGGCTCGCCGGACCCGCGAGCGGCCTCCACGCCGATCAGCCGGGGGTCAGGACGGCAGGGCCAGGTCCAGGACCGCGCCCAGCCCGTTCTCCCGGCCCGGCTCGGCGGCCGGCAACACCAGCACCGCGCAGCCGGCGGCCACCGCGCCCGCGTCGGCCGGGCTGTCGCCGACCATCAGCGTCTGCTCCGGGTCGACGCCCAGCATCCCGCACGCCCGCCAGAAGATCGCCGGGTCGGGCTTGCAGCGCCCCACCTCGTACGACAGCACGAACCCGTCGACGAGATCGGTCAACCCCCAGGCGTCGAAGTGCGGGCGCAGGTCGAAACCGATGTTGCTGACCACCGCGATCCGTATCCCGGCGTCCCGCAGCGCGGCCAGCGTGGGGGCGGTGTCCGGGTAGGGCACCCAGCCCTCGGCGACGAGCAGCCGCTCGTAGAGCGCGTCGGCGAAGCCCTCGATGCCGGCGTCCACGGTCTCGGCCAGCCCGGTGTACGCGCCCCGGTGGGCGTGCGGGTAGAGGTCCCGGTCGGCCCACAGCTCCGCCAGGCGTGGCGGCACCCGGGCCGGTAGCGGGCCGCCCGCCCGGCCGGCGGTGAGCAGGCGGTCGGCCAGCGAGGTGGCGCGGACCCGGTCCAGGGTGACGCCGCACGCCGCCGCGGCCTCCGACACCCACTGCCGAGGCTCCTCCACCTGGGCGAGGGTGCCGTGGAAGTCGAAGAGCACCGCCTTGACGGGCCGTCGGGACGCCCGAGGGGCGGCGGCGTCGGCGGCGCTGCCCGGCGGACTGGTCTGGGGCGGTTCGGCATGGTCCGGCACGCCGTGCACCCTACCGACCCCCGCCGACGGCCCCACCGGACGGCCTTGTGGGGTGCGCTGTGCCGGCACGCACTAATCTTGGTGCCATGTCGAGCCCCGCCGAGCGGTACGCCGCAGCGCGCCGCCGGGCCGCGCAGGCCTCAGAGTTTCCGGCGCTGGACGAGTTCGCCCTCGACCTGGGGTTCGACCTCGACGACTTCCAGCGCGAGGCATGTCAGTCCCTCGAACGGGGCAGCGGTGTGCTGGTGTGCGCCCCGACCGGCGCCGGCAAGACCGTGGTCGGCGAATTCGCCGTACACCTGGCTCTGCGGGGGCGGCCCGACGACCCGGCGGCGGCCGGCGGCGCGACACCGCCGGCGGCCCGGCGCAAGTGCTTCTACACCACGCCCATCAAGGCGCTGTCGAACCAGAAGTACCACGACCTCGTCGACCGGTACGGCGCCGAGCAGGTCGGCCTGCTGACCGGCGACAACGCGATCAACGGCGACGCGCCCGTGGTGGTGATGACCACCGAGGTGCTGCGCAACATGCTCTACGCGGGCTCCAGCACCCTGCAGGGGCTCGCCTACGTGGTGATGGACGAGGTGCACTACCTCGCCGACCGGTTCCGTGGCGGCGTGTGGGAAGAGGTGATCATCCACCTGCCGGAGTCGGTCACCCTGGTCTCGTTGTCGGCGACGGTCTCGAACGCCGAGGAGTTCGCCGACTGGCTGGTCACCGTGCGGGGCGAGACGGCCGTGGTGGTCAGCGAGCACCGGCCCGTGCCGCTGTGGCAGCACATGCTGGTCGGCAAGCGGATGTTCGACCTGTTCCACGACGCCGACGCCGCCCGCAAGCACGACGTGCACCCGGAGCTGCTGCGCTACACCCGGGACACGATGCGCCGGCTGGAGCTGGGGGAGGGGCGTAGCGCCGGGCCGGGCGCCGGACGCCGTGGTCCCCGCTGGCGGGGCCCGATCCGCCCGGACATCGTGGACCGGCTGGACCGCGAGGGTCTGCTGCCGGCCATCCTGTTCATCTTCAGCCGGGCCGGCTGCGCCGCCGCCGTGCAGCAGTGTCTGGCCGCCGGGCTGCGGCTCACCTCACCCGAGGAACGCGCCGAGATCCGCCGGGTGGTCGAGTCCCGGGTCACCGCCATCCCGGGCGAGGACCTGACGGTGCTGGGCTACTGGGAGTGGCTCGACGGCCTGGAGCGTGGCCTCGCCGCCCACCACGCCGGCATGCTGCCGGTGTTCAAGGAGGTCGTCGAGGAACTGTTCGTCCGGGGCCTGGTCAAGGCGGTCTTCGCCACCGAAACGCTCGCCCTGGGCATCAACATGCCGGCCCGCTGCGTGGTGCTCGAACGCCTGGTCAAGTACAACGGCGAGGCGCACGTCGACCTGACCCCGGGGGAGTACACCCAGCTCACCGGCCGCGCCGGCCGGCGGGGCATCGACGTCGAGGGGCACGCCGTGGTGGTGTGGTCCCCGGAGACCGACCCGCGTCACGTGGCCGGGCTCGCCTCCACCCGCACCTATCCGCTGCGGTCCAGCTTCCGACCGTCGTACAACATGGCGGTGAACCTGGTCGGCTCGGTCGGCGCGGAGCCGGCCCGGGCGCTGCTGGAGTCCTCGTTCGCCCAGTTCCAGGCGGACCGGTCGGTGGTCGGCCTGGCGCGGCAGGTGCAGCGCAACACCGAGACCATCGAGGCGTACGGCGCGGAGGCCGCCTGCCACCACGGCGACTTCGACGAGTACTTCGCGCTGCGGGTGGCGATCGCCGACCGGGAGAAGGCCATCGCCCGGCAGGGGCAGACCCAGCGCAAGGCGGCGGCCGTGGCGTCGCTGGAGCGGCTGCGCATCGGCGACGTGATCCGGGTGCCGTCGGGCCGGCGGGCCGGCCTGGCGGTCGTGCTGGACCCGGCGACCGGCGGGTTCGGTGAACCCCGTCCGCTGGTGCTCACCCAGGACCGCTGGGCCGGGCGGGTCAGCCCGGGTGACTTCACCACCCCGGCCGAGGTGCTGGCCCGGATCCGGGTGCCCAAGCACTTCAACCACCGTTCGCCGGCCGCACGGCGGGATCTGGCCGCCGAGGTCAGCGGCACCGGCCTGGACCGGCACGGCGGCCGCCGCGGTGGCCGCTCGCGGCAGACGCCGGGCGAGGACCACCGGCTCAGCCAGCTCCGCACCGAGCTGCGTAACCACCCCTGCCACGCCTGCCCGGAGCGGGAGGAGCACGCCCGCTGGGCGGAGCGCCGTCGCCGTCTCGAACGGGACACCGACGAGCTGCGCCAGCGGGTGTCCGGGCGGACCGGGTCCCTCGCCCGGACGTTCGACCGGATCGTCGCGCTGCTGACCGACCGTGGTTACCTGGGCCGCGACGGCGCGGTCACCGACGCCGGTCGGATGCTCGGCCGGATCTGGACCGAGGCGGACCTGCTGGTCGCCGAGTGTCTGCGCCGACGGGTGTGGGACGGGCTCTCCCCGGCCGAGCTGGCCGCCGCGGTGTCCGTGGTGGTCTTCGAGGCCCGCCGCGACGTCGACGAGCGGGCGTCCCTGCCGCGCGGCCCGGTCTCCGACGCGGTGGACGAGACGCTGAAGCTGTGGGGCGAGATCGAGGCCGACGAGGCCGCCCGAGGGCTGACCGCGACCCGCGAGCCGGATCTGGGCTTCGCCTGGCCGGTCTACCGGTGGGCGCGGGGCGAGGCCCTGGCCAAGGTGCTCGGCAGCGGGCACGAGATCGACGGCGAGATGCCGGCCGGTGACTTCGTCCGGTGGGCGCGGCAGGTGGTCGACCTGCTGGGTCAGCTTTCCGACTCCGGTGGCGCGTCGCCGGAGCTGCGCGCCACGGCCCGGCAGGCGATAACGGCCATCAACCGGGGCGTGCTGGCGTACCACACCTCCGCCTGATGATCAGTATCGGTCAGACGCGCCGGTGAATCGACGCATCGGACGGTCACCGCGACGGCACCCCGCGAATAGCCCGAGGGGGCTATTGCGCCTGCTCGGAGCACCCCTGATCATTGCCCGGGCGCTGTGCTTACGCGCCGGCAACGAATGGGGGGAAGAACCGCCGTGGCGGACATCAATCACTTTGAGTACGGGTGGATCACGCCCGCGCTGAGCTACGCGCTGTCGGTGCTCGGGTCGGTCCTGGGGCTCGTCTGCGCCGGCCGGATCCGCACGGCCCGTACCGCCCGTCAGCGCGCCTGGTGGGGCCTGTTGGCCGCCTGGGCGCTCGGCGGCACCGCCATCTGGGCGATGCACTTCATGGCCATGCTCGGCTTCGCCGTCGACGGCACCCGCATCCGGTACGACGTGCCCCTCACCGCCGCCAGCACCGCCATCGCGGTGGTCGCGGTCGGCATCGGCCTGGCCATCGTCGGCACCGGCCGACTGAACCCGGTACGCCTGATCGCCGGCGGCGTGTTCACCGGCGCCGGTGTCGCCGCCATGCACTACACCGGCATGGCGGCGATGCGCCTGAACGGCAGCCTCAACTACGACACCCTCCGGGTCGTCCTCTCGGTGGTCATCGCGGTCGTCGCCGCGACCGTCGCCCTGTGGCTCGCGATGACCGTCCGGCGCGGCCTGGCGATCTTCGCCTCCGCCCTGGTCATGGGCGTCGCGGTGAACGGCATGCACTTCACCGGCATGAGCGCGCTCTCGGTCCACCTGCACGAACGCTCGGACGGGGTGACCGGCACCGGCGTGAGCGCCCTGCTGGTGCCGATCATCCTGGCGGTGATCTTCGGGGTGGTCGGCCTGCTCTACGCCTTGCTCGCCGCTCCCACCGACGACGACCTGGCCGCCGCCGCGTACCTGGACGCCCGGCGGACCCCGACGCCCGCCCCGGCCGCGCCGACGCCCGCCCCGGACCCGGTCGGGCTGCGCGCCCGCTCCACCCTCGGGCAGCCCGGCACCCCGTTCCCGTCGCGCCGGGACACCCCAGCACGCCGGGACACCCCGCCGCGTTGACACCTCGCGCCGGTGGACGATCAGGCCACCGGGACCCGGTCCAGGAAGCCGAGCACCTCGCGGACCTGCCCGTTGCCGTCCAGCACGGCGACGTCGAAGCCCACGACCGGCGCCTCGACCCCGTCGGGTCCCAGCTCCCAGGTGAACCGGACCTGGTCGTGGTGGCCGTCGACCGGGCCGGCCAGCCGGAACGTCAGGCCGGGGAACTGGCCCTGCACGGCCGCGATCGTCGCGTCGATCGCGTCGCGGCCCTCGGCGACCGTGAGCGGGTCGACGTAGCGGGCGTCGGGGGCCCACACCTCCGCGATCTGGGTGCGGCGGCGGACCGGGTCGGTCTCGTTCCAGATCGCGATGTACCGCTCGGCCAGCGTGTCGAAGCTCGTAGCCATGACTTCTCTCCTCATCGTCGGGCGGCCGTGGGCGCCGCTCTGGGGACAGATGGTTGTGGCCGACCCGGGGCGCTGTCGATTACGTCGGAGGTAATGGTCCGCGCGCCGGCGCGCTCACTAGGGTCGGTCGCGTGACGACGACCAGACCGGTGCGACGGGTCGGAGAGCTGCTGCGCGACTGGCGCCGGAGTCGCCGGATGAGCCAACTGGACCTGTCGATCGAGACGGGGATCTCGGCTCGACACCTGAGCTTCGTGGAGACCGGAAGGTCCCGGCCGAGCCCCGAGCTGATCCTGCGGCTGGCCGAGCAGCTCGACGTGCCGCTGGCGGACCGCAACACGATCCTGCTCGCCGGCGGGTACGCGCCCGCCTACCCTCGCCACGAGCTGGACGACCCGGAGCTGGCGCCGGTACGTGCCGCCGTGCGGCGGATCCTCGACGGCCACGGCCCGTACCCGGCGGTGCTCATCGACCGGCACTGGCAGCTCGTGGAGGCCAACCCCGCCGTGGCGTTGTTCACCGAGGGCGCGGCCCCGCACCTGCTCGTCCCCCCGGTGAACGTCCTGCGGCTCAGCCTGCACCCCGATGGCATGGCCCCACGGATCGGCAACCTGCCCGAGTGGCGGACGCATCTGCTCACCCGGCTGCGCCAGACGGCAGCCGCCACCGGCGACGCGGCCCTGCACGAGCTGCACGAGGAGCTGCGCGGCTATCCCGGCGACAACGACCGTTCGCCGGCCATCGACGATCCGGTCTCGCGGGTCGCCGTCGGGCTCCGGTACCACCACCACGGCCGGGAGCTGTCCTTCCTCAGCACCACCACCGTGTTCGGCACCCCGCTGGATGTCACCGTCGCCGGGCTGGCCGTCGAGTCGTTCTTCCCCGCCGACGCGGCGACGTCGCGCGCCCTCGGCGTACGGGGCCGCGACGAGATCCCACCGAATTGACCGAGGTGATCCCGCCGTGCCGGGCGTGGGGCGTGCCGGTGTTGAATGCGAGGGGTGTCCGCCACCCGCCAGTCAGCCCGGACACAGAGGAGAGTGAGATGAACTTCCAGCGCCTCGGCCCGAGCGGCCAGGAGATCCCGGTCGTCCAGCGCGACGGTACGACCTTCGACCTGCGGCCCCTCACCGCCGACCTGGACGGGGCGTTCTGGGCGTCGGACGGGATCGCGCGCACCCGGGCCGCGCTCGATCGTGGCGAGCTGGCCGAGCTGTCCAACGCGGACAGCCTGCGGGTGGGTGCTCCCGTGGCCCGACCTCACAAGATCGTCTGCATCGGTCTCAACTACCGCGACCACGCCGAGGAGACCGGCGCGGCGCTGCCCGCCGAGCCGGTGGTCTTCATGAAGGACCCGATGACGATCGTCGGGCCGTACGACGACGTGCTCGTCCCGCGCGGCTCGACCAAGACCGACTGGGAGGTGGAACTCGCGGTCGTCGTGGGGCGGACCATCCGGTACGCCGACTCCCCGGAGCAGGCCCTGCGGCACGTCGCCGGGTACGCGGTGTCGCACGACGTCTCCGAGCGCGCCTTCCAGTTGGAGCGCGGCGGCCAGTGGGACAAGGGCAAGAGCTGCGAGACCTTCAACCCGCTGGGGCCGAGCCTGGTGCCGGCCGACGAGGTCGCCGACCCGCAGTCGCTCGCGCTGCGGCTCTGGGTCAACGGGGTGCTGCGCCAGGACGGGTCCACCAAGGACATGATCTTCCCGGTGGCGCACGTGCTGTGGTACCTCAGCCAGTTCATGGTCCTGTACCCCGGCGACGTCATCAACACGGGAACGCCGGCCGGGGTGGCGCTCGGCCGTCCCGACCACCCCTTCCTGCGCGCCGGTGACGTGGTGGAGCTGGAGGTCGACGGGCTGGGCCGGGCCCGCCAGACGCTGGCGGCGGCATGACCGGGGAGTTCGCCGGGCTGGCCGCGATCGTCACCGGCGGCGCGTCCGGCATCGGCCGCGCCACGGCGGTGGAGTTGAGCGCCCGGGGAGCCCGGGTCGCCGTCCTCGACCTCGACCCGGGCGGGCTTCCGGAGGGTGTCGTCGGCGTCACCGCGGACGTGTCGAGCCGGGCGTCGGTGGAGGCGGCGGTCGCCGAGGCGGCGACCGTGCTCGGCGGCCTGGACGTGGTGGTCAACAACGCCGGCATCGGCGCGACCGGCACCGTCGCCGACCAGGGCGACGACGAGTGGCACCGGGTGCTCGACGTCAACGTCGTCGGCATGGCGCGGGTCGTCACCGCCGCCCTGCCCTGGCTGCGTCGCTCGGACCACGCGTCGGTCGTCAACCTCTCGTCCATCGCGGCGCTCAACGGCCTGCCGGGTCGCGCGCTCTACTCGGCCAGCAAGGGCGCGGTGCTGTCGCTGACCCTCGCCATGGCCACCGACCACGTCCGCGAGGGCATCCGGTTCAACTGCGTCTGCCCCGGCACGGCGGACACGCCCTGGGTGCAGCGGCTGCTGGCACAGGCGGACGACCCGACGGCCGAGCGCGCGGCGCTGCGGGCCCGCCAACCCATCGGACGACTGGTCACCCCGGAGGAGGTCGCCAACGCGATCCTCTACCTGGCGTCGCCCCGTTCGGCGTCGACCACGGGTACGGTGTTGGACGTCGACGGTGGGGTCACCCATCTGCGGGTCCGGCCGTGACGACGGGCGGGGGTGTGCCGTGCGGATCGCGCTCTTCGTGACCTGCCTGGCCGACACCATGTTCCCGCAGGCCGCCACGGCGACCGTGCGACTGCTGGAACGGCTCGGCCACGAGGTCGTCTTCCCGACCGAGCAGACCTGCTGCGGGCAGATGCACGTCAACACCGGCTACCGGCGCGAGGCCGTGCCGCTGGTTCGCCGGCACGTACGGACCTTCGACCCGTACGACGTGATCGTCGCGCCGTCGGGCTCCTGCGTCGGGTCGGTGCGGCACCAGCACGCGATGGTGGCCCGACACGCGGGCGACGAGGGTCTGGCGAGTCGGGCCGAGTCGGTGGCCGAGCGGACGTACGAGTTGTCGGAACTGCTCGTCGACGTGCTCGGGGTGACCGACGTGGGCGCCTACTACCCGCATCGGGTCACCTACCATCCGACCTGCCACTCGCTGCGGATGCTGCGGGTGGGCGACCGGCCGCGACAGTTGCTGCGCGAGGTGCGCGGCCTCGACCTGGTCGAGTTGCCGGCGGCGGAGCAGTGCTGCGGCTTCGGCGGCACGTTCGCCGTGAAGAACCCGGAGACGTCCACGGCGATGCTGGCGGACAAGATGCGCCATGTGCTGGACACCGGTGCCGACGTGTGCGCCGCCGGTGACGTCTCCTGCCTCATGCACATCGGCGGTGGACTGTCGCGGCTGCGGACCGGGGTGCGTACCGTGCACCTGGCCGAGATCCTGGCCTCGACGGAGACGAGCGGCGCAGCGGCGGCCCGGTCGTGAGCCGCCGGACGTTCCTCGGCATGCCGACGACCGCCCCCGGCGGGGTGGGGCACCTGCGCGGTGACGAGTCGTTCCCGACCGCCGCGCGGCGCGCCCTGGCCGACCCGCAACTGCGGCGGAACCTACGCCACGCGACCACCACGATCCGGGCCAAGTCCGGATCGGTGATCGCCGAACAGACCGACTGGGAGCAGTTGCGCGCGGCCGGCGCGGCGATCAAGGCCGACACCCTGAACCGCCTTCCCGACCTGCTCGAACAGCTCGAGGCGAAGGTCGCCGAGGCGGGCGGCGTGGTGCACTGGGCGGCGGACGCCGTCGAGGCCAACCACATCGTCACCGACCTCGTCCGGGCCGCCGGCGTGGACCGCGTCATCAAGGTCAAGTCGATGGTGACCCAGGAGATCGGCCTCAACGAGGCCCTCGACGCCGCCGGGATCACCGCCGTGGAGACCGACCTGGCCGAGCTGATCGTGCAGCTCGGCGACGACCGGCCGAGCCACATCCTGGTACCCGCCATCCACCGCAACCGGGCCGAGATCCGCGAGATCTTCCTGCGCGAGATGCCCGGCGTCGACCCCGCGCTCACCGACGACCCGACGGCCCTGGCCGCCGCCGCGCGCCGGTTCCTGCGCCAGACCTTCCTGAGTACGCCGGTGGCGATCTCCGGCGCGAACTTCGCCGTCGCCGAGACCGGCACCCTCGCCGTGGTGGAGTCCGAGGGCAACGGCCGGATGTGCCTCACCCTGCCGGAAACCCTGATCACCGTGATGGGCGTGGAGAAGGTGGTGCCCACCTGGCGTGACCTGGAGGTCTTCCTCCAACTCCTGCCGCGGGCGTCGACCGGGGAGCGGATGAACCCGTACACCTCGATGTGGACGGGCGTCACCCCGGGCGACGGGCCGCAGACGTTCCACCTGGTCCTGCTGGACAACGGGCGCAGCGCGGTGCTCGCCGATCAGGCGGGCCGGCAGGCGCTGCGGTGCATCCGCTGCTCGGCCTGCCTCAACGTGTGCCCGGTCTACGAACGGGCCGGCGGCCACGCGTACGGTTCGGTGTATCCGGGACCGATCGGGGCCGTGCTGTCGCCCCAGCTGACCGGCGTCGAGGACAACGTGTCCCTGCCGTACGCGTCGACGCTCTGCGGCGCCTGCTACGACGCCTGCCCGGTCAAAATCAACATCCCGGAACTGCTGGTGCACCTGCGCGCCGAGGCCGTCGAGGCGCGGCGGCGACCCACCGCCGAGTCGATCGCGATGGCCGCCGCCGCGTACACGATGGACCGACCCCGCCTGTACGCGGCCGGTCAGGGCGCGGCCCGACTGAGCCGGTTCGCCGGTCGGCAGGGCCGGGGCCTGCCCCCGCCGCTGAACGGCTGGACCGCCAGCCGCGACCTGCCCGACCCGCCGGCGCAGACCTTCCGCGAGTGGTGGGACGCCCGATGACCTCCCGCGACCTCGTCCTCGGCCGCCTGCGCGCCGCGCTCGCCGCCGGCGGTCCCGCCGATCCGGTGCCGGTGCCCCGGGACTACCGGCGGGCCGCCGACGCGGACCTCGACCAGTTGACTCAGCGGCTCACCGACTACCGGGCGCACGTGCACCGGGTCACCGAGGCAGGCGTCGCCGACGCGATCGCCGACATCGTGCCGGCGGGCGGCACGGTCGTCGTACCCTCGGGTCTGGCACCGACCTGGCTGCCGCCGACGGTGACCGCGCTGCCGGACGACGGCCTCGACCACGCGCGGATCGGCGCGGCGGACGGCGTCGTCACCGCCGCCGCCGTCGCCATCGCCCAGACCGGGACCGTCGTCCTCGACGGCTCACCCGACCAGGGACGCCGCGTGCTCAGCCTGCTGCCGGACCTGCACGTCTGCGTGGTCCGCGCCGACCAGGTGGTGGCCACCGTGCCCGAGGCCCTGCAACGGCTGACGCCGCACCGTCCGCTGACCTGGATCAGCGGGCCGTCGGCCACCAGCGACATCGAGCTGATCCGCGTCGAGGGCGTGCACGGCCCCCGCCGCCTGCACATCCTCCTGCTGCCCTGACCCAGCGCTTCGCATTACCTAGCTTTTCCCGATGACCCGTCATGGACGCCCGCGGGTAGGCATCGTGGAAGGCGTCAGGTCGGACGAAGGCGAGGGAGCGCCATGCGCGCGGTAGTGCTCAACGAATTCGGCGGTCCGCTTGTCGTCCAGGAGGTCGACACGCCGGTCCCCGGCGCGGGGCAGGTGCTCGTCCGAGTCGCCGCCAGCGGTGTCAATCCCCTGGACGCCAAGATCCGCGAGGGCAAGGCGCCGCACGCCCGGAACCATCCGCCGGTCGTCCTGGGCCTGGACCTGGCGGGAGTCGTGGCCGAGGTCGGACCCGGCGTCGTCGGATTCGCCGAGGGTGACAAGGTGTACGGGCTCACCGGCGGCGTCGGTGACGTTCAGGGTTCGCTCGCCGAGTACGCGGCCGTCGACGCCCGGCTGCTTGCCCGGACGGCGCAGTCGCTGAGCCTGCGCGAGGCGGCGGCGCTGCCGCTGGCCGTCATCACCAGTTGGGAGGCGCTGGTGCATCGGGCGCAGGTGCGGGCGGGCCAGCGGGTGCTGGTGCACGGCGGGGCCGGCGGCGTCGGCCAGGCCGCCATCCAGATCGCCAGGGCTCGGGGCGCGGAGGTCTTCGCCACCGGATCGTCCCGGAACCTGGAGACCATCGCGCGGCTCGGCGCGACGCCGATCGACTACAACGCCACCGAGGTCGCGGACTACGTGGCCGCGCACACCGGCGGCGAGGGCTTCGACGTCGTCTTCGACACCGTTGGTGGGGCCACCCTGGACAAGTCCTTCACCGCCGTGCGCACCTACACCGGCCATGTGGTGAGCGCACTCGGTTGGGGTACGCACAGCCTCGCGCCGCTGTCGTTCCGGGGCGCCAGCTACTCCGGCGTCTTCACCCTGCTGCCACTGCTGACCGGTCAGGGGCGCGAGGCGCACGGCGAGATCCTGCGCGAGGCCAGCGCCCTCGCCGACGCGGGCGCCCTGCGGCCGATCGTCGACCCCCGCCGGTTCACGCTGGACACCGTCGCGGACGCCCACGCCGTCGTGGAGTCCGGCACCAGCACCGGCAAGATCGTCATCGACGTGCCCTGAGTTGGCAGTGTTTGCTACTCGGGGTCAGCCAGCTCCGCCACGTAGACACCCTTACCGGGATGCCCCTCGACCAACCCGCGGTCTTTGAGGATTGTCATGACGCGGTTGATCGTGGAGATGTGCACGCCGTTCTGCTCGGCCAGCTCGCGTGTGGACGGGAGCTTCTCGCCCGGCGCAAGCTCTCCGGACTTGATCTTCTCGGCGATCTCGTTGGCGATGCGCCGGTAGTCCACTCGCTCGGTCGGCATGAGTCGATCTCCGTGGGTCCCCTGGTTTCGGCGCTCCAATTCGATCACGGGAGGACCTGTTCCAACAAGTTTCATGATCTGCCAACGGTCCTTGCTTGACCTCCTCCTACAAGTTGGAATAGGTTGATCCCCGGGTCGGGTCCCCTGGTTTCGGCAAACTCCTGGGTCCCGACCGCGCGCCCACCTGAGGGGCACGACGCCCTCAGGTGGGACCCACAGATCGTTGGGAGGGTGCTGACTGTGCCGATCGACGAACCGGTGTCCAGGGCGACCGAGATGTTCATAGCGACGCGGGTGCTCGACGCGCACTGGACCCGGGCGCTCGGCCAGCCATGGCGGGTGGGTGGTTGCCTGGAGTGCAGCGGTAGTGACGACTGTCCGCAGCTTGATTGGGCGATCTCGTTGGCAGCAGAGATGGCAGCCGTAATGTTCCAGAAGCGCTGATTGTCATCTGCCCACGACGGGTCTCAGTTGGCTCAGGACGGTGGGGTCGGTGATGCGGTCGTCGGCGGCCAGCATGATCGCCTTGGACAGGATCGTGGCGAGCATGGGGTCGTCGTCGAAGGGCAGGTGCAGGCGGCCCGTCTGGGTACGCGCGGCCACGATGCACAGGTACCTGTCGTCGGGCTCCATCATGATGTTGCCCGAGCCGAGGTGGATCCGGTACGTGCGCAGGTTGCCCCGCACCCGCAGGTACCGCTCGGCGAGGTCGACCCGGTCGGCGATGGCCATCCGGGGCAGCAGCCGGGCGAGCGCGTCCCGGCGTACCTGCGCGGACGGGGTCAGCTCGGCCACCGCCGTCCGGTGCCAGTAGGCGGAGAAACGGTTCTCGCCACGGTCGGCCCACTGCGGGTCGGTGGCGATCGAGGTGACGCCGACGAACAGGTCCACGTCCCGCATGGCCTCGGTGAACACCAGCGGTGGTACGTCGATCATCCGCGCGGGTTGCCACGTCTTCCCGTCGTGTCGGGCGAAGCGCACCTGGTCGGTCGAGCAGTACTCGACGTCGTAGCGGCGCTCCTCCTGGTCGTCGACGAGCGCGTGGTGGAAGGACGCGCGCCACACGCCGCCGCCGAAGACCTTGGTGGCCTCGCTGTCGTACCCGCCGTCCCACGTCCCGAGGTAGCCGGCCTGCCAGCCACGGGCCCGTAGCAGGGCGTTGGCCTGCCGGTAGCGCAGGATGTGCGCGGCGAACCGGTTGGAGTAGGTCTCCGTCTTCTCCTCGGCCGGCGTGCGCAGGTAGACCTCCCGGAACGCCTGCTTGAACGGCTGCGTCAGGCCGGCGGCGACCAGGTGCGCGCGCCAGGCGAGCACCTCGGCGGTGTCCGCGCGGACCGGATGCCACAACCGCACCGACCCGGGGGCGAGCGCCTGGCCGTCCCGGTCGACGATCGTCCACCCGTCGCCGTCGCGCCGGGGCAGACCGGCCGTCCAGCGCCGGCCGTCGGCGCTGGTCTCCCAGAGCAGCCGCCGTCCGTAGGTCGCGGTGACCGGGTGGTCGAGCAGGCGCGACGACCAGTCCGGGTACGACCAGACGCGCTCCTCCGACAGCAGCCCCTCCACCCGTTGCCGCTCGCTGACCAGCGTCGCGCCGACCTGCTTGACCAGGCTCCGCAGTTCGGCGAGGTCGTCCGCGTGGGCCTGTTTCACCTGCGCCGGGACGCCCTTGAGGGTGGCCCCGTCGCGGGCGAAGACCAGACGCGCCCGCTCGCCGACGATCTCGACCGTCGCCTGGTACGGGCCGACCGTCCGGCACAGCCGCCCGTCCGGCCCGAGCCCGTGGTCGTCGACGGCCAACTCCATGACCTCGCTGAGCGACCAGCCGCGCCGCGTCCCGAGCTGGGTCAGCGCGGCGTGGACCCGGCTGCGCACGGCCTTGTTGCGGACCGTCACGGCGAGCCGGGCCAGCGTGCGCAGCGGCACGTCACCGTCGCGCTCGGCGAGCAGTCGTACCGCCGCGATCGCCGTCCGCGGGGCGTACGGAAATCCGGCGGCCTGGCGCGGCGCGGACGCCGCGCTCGTGGTGGCCCGGGCCAGCAGCTCCGTCGCCCGCTCGTCGCGCTCGCGGGACAGCGCCCAGACCAGCCCGCGCAGCAGGCGGTCCGTGTCGTCGTGGACGCTGCGCCCTTGGGCGGTGAACGCGTCGAGGAGCCGGCGGACGACCTGCCGGCCGCCGTGCGCGGCCACGAGCAGTTCGTCGAGGCGGCGTAGCCACTTCGCGGTCGCCGCCGGCTTGTCCAGCGCGGCGCAGTGCTCCAGCAGCTCCGGCACGCCGGTTGCGGCGAGGTCGACGCCCAGGTCGGCGCGGACGGACGGCCCGAAGGTGTCGCCGTGGTGCAGCAGCGACGACGGCAGGCGGCCGCCGGTGGCGCGGTCGATGGCATGGCCGAACATCGTGACGGCTCGTCGGCGGGGCGCCGCCGCGAGGTAGTAGTCGTCGAGCAGTTTGTTGCTCAGGGCGCGCAGCGCCGGCACCAGGTCGGTCAGCTCTGCGGCCGTCAGGCGCGGCGCGATCACCGCGGGCAGTTCCAGGTGGGCGCCGTTGTCGAAGCAGTGGCCCTCGGCGGCGACGTGCAGGCACCAGAGCAGGTCCGCGCGCGTGAAGGGGACATCCTCGGTGGCGAGGTTGCGCACCACGTCGTTGAGCGCGGTCGGGGTCGACGCGGACGTCGACTCCCGGTGCATGGCCAGGGCAGCGCGGCGGCGCTCCTCGGCGGACCACGACTCCACGGTGGACCACTCGGGCACGCTCGTCACCGAGGACCCCCAGTAGTGGGTGCTGACGATGCGCAGCACCGCCCGGATCCGTTCGTCGGCCTCGGCGAGACCGGTCTCCACCTGCCGCCGGTCCGCGTCGCCCAGGTGGGGGAGCAGTGCCGTCCAGACACCCATGTCAGCCACCCACCAACGCGACGAGCCGGACGAACGCCACCTCGGGGTCGGTCCGCAGGTCGATCTCCTCGTCGAGGTCGTCGATCTGGTGGTCGCCGACCAGCAGCAGGAAACCGTTGTGGGCGAAGGCCGCGCAGGCCCGATCCGCCTGCGCCTCCCAGTCGAGCCGCCGGTCCGGGGCGACCCGGTAGCCGTTCAGCGTGGCCTCCGTGTCGGTCGGCTGCACCAGGCCCCGGAAGTGCCGGGGCCGCTCGGCGTTGAACCGCGCCACCTCCTCGCGGACCCGCAACCGGACCAGCTCCCGCGCGGAGATGCGCTCCGGCAGGCCCGTCAACGGCCAGCTGTCGACGGCTCTGCCGGTCGCCGTCTCGTCCCGAACGATCACCGTGACCATGCGTTGTGCTCCTTGCCCTGAGGTGAGCGGCAGCATGGCACGACCGTCCGACGAAAACGCGCCACCGCGACTCCGACGAGCAGGGACCTCGAACCGGGCGACAAGGAAGGACCGACGGTCCGGCCGCTCAGCCGACGACGAGGGTCGCCAGCAGGGCGGGGTGATCGGTGGCCCCGCCCATACCCACCGACCGTGCGCAGCAGAGCGCGGTGTCGGCGCCGGCCAGGATGTGCTGCACCGTGCCGTCGCCGACGCGGGAATGATCGGGCGGCACGCAGGACCCCACGTCGTCGAGGCCGAGGTTGAGGTCGCCGCTCAGGACGGCCGGGGCGGACCCGCTGTGCCGACCGATGGCGGGCAGGATCTCGTCGACCAGGTGACCGCACTGGGTGAGCGCGACGGCGCGGCTGGTGGCCGCCAGGTGGGTGGTGCAGGCGGTGAGCGCTCGGTCGACGTGGACGCACAGCCAGGGTCGTTCCTCGGGGTCCGCGAGGTCCTGCGTCGGGAAGATTCCACTGTGCACGGCGTACCGGCTGGTGGTCGCCGGCAGCCGGGTCAGCAGACCGATGCCGTACGCCTGGCCGTTGCGGCACCGGGTGTCGGCGCCGCTGGGCCGGTCGCCGGCGGCCTGGAAGGCGGTCACGATCCTCGCGCGGCCGTGGACCGCCGCGAACACCGCCTCCAGCGTGGGCACGTCGTCCGCGCAGATCTCGTTGAGGGTGACCAGGTCGGGTCGCTCGGCCCTGATCAGATCGGCGGCCCTGGGCACCGCCCGGCCGGTGTAGCAGGCGGCGCGACCGCTGTTGCACAGGTTCATCTGCGCCACCCACAGGGTCGTGGGCGCGGGTGACGCCGGCACGGGTCCGGCGGGCAGCCCGGCGACGGCGACCAGGCAGGCGACGGCGAGGGCCCGACGGATCGCACGGTACGTGCCTCGGTGGCGGCTGGTGGCGCCGGGCGGATCTGTGGACATGCGGGCTCCGGCCGGGCGGCGACGATCGTCGCCGAGGTGCCCGCGATCCTACTGCCGGCCGTCGCAGGGAAGGAGTCCTATGGTGGATCATGCGCCCGGTCCTGCCCGAGGACGACGGAGCCCTGACGCGCTGACACGGGCCGTGCGGGGAGGGTGGACCCCGCACGACCCGTGCCGGTTCAGCGGTGCGGCCGGGGTGCGACGCGCGGGAGGACGTACGGCGGGCCGGCGAAGATCAGGTCCGACTTGATCTCCTGGTACGCCCGCTTGGGCTGGTAGTTCTCGTCGTAGATGGTGGCCAGACCCTCGGGCGGGTCGTTGAACCAGTCCGGCACCCACGAGTACTTGTCACTGAAACCCCAGACCGTGTACGACAGGCAGTCGCGTACGGCGAGACACGC
Organism: Micromonospora sp. bgisy143; assembly: GCF_057708145.1. Taxonomy (NCBI): domain Bacteria; kingdom Bacillati; phylum Actinomycetota; class Actinomycetes; order Micromonosporales; family Micromonosporaceae; genus Micromonospora; species Micromonospora sp. bgisy143. The sequence continues at coordinate 1,265 of NZ_JBYIRN010000047.1, read as the reverse complement.
CTTCATCAGCACACTGAAGTTGGCGGCCGACGCCTGCAACCGGGGGTTGATCTCCTCGGAGTTACCGGCCTGGACGCCAGCGGTCATCTGGCTACGGACGTCGACCTCGGTGAACGCGGTGGCCAGACCGAGCGCGGAGAAGCGCTTGAGGGCGGCCGTCACCTGCAGGGTGTCGAAGTTGCCGTACTGGGTGCCCAGGTGGCCCTGCGAGCCGACGCCGTCGATCGGTACGCCCTTGGCGCGCAGCCCCTTGGCCATGTCGTAGACGAACTGCGTCTTGTCGTCGGCCGGGTTGCCCGAGCCGAACGCCTCGATGTTGTAGTCGTTGTAGAACAACAGCGCCTTCGGGTCGGCGGCGCGGGCCCAGCGGAACGCGTCGGCGATGTAGTCCGGACCCAGGTTCTGCGCCCAGAAGCCCTTGTAGTGCAGCGTCGACGGGGTGTCCCAGGGGTCGCTGACCGCCTCGTTGACGACGTCCCACTGCCAGATCTTGCCCTTGTAGCGGCTCACCACGGTGGTGATGTGCTTGCGCAGCAGCTCGCGCAGCTCCTGCTTGCTGATGGTGCCGTCGGCGACGCCGCTGGTCAGCCAGGCGGGCAGTTGGTTGTGCCAGACCAGCACGTGCCCGCGGACGCTCTGGTGGTTGCGCTGGGCGAACTGGATCAGCTGGTCGGCCTCCGTCCAGTTGTAGGTGCCCCGGGTGGGCTCCAGGCTCTCCCACTTCATGGCGTTCTCGGCGGTGACCGACGAGAACTCGGTGGCGGCGATCTGGCGGTAGCGCGGGTCGGTGGCGTCGTTGAGGGCTTCCGCGTTGACCGCGGTGCCGATCTTCAGGCCGTGGCGCTGGCCGAGGGCCGCGAGCGTCTGGGTGGTCGGGTCGTACGGCCGGCTGGCGGTGGCCGGAAGCGCGTTCAACGCCGCAGCGGTCGCGACGGCGACGACGCCGGCGCTGATCCACCGTCTTGGCTTCATCTGCCTGCCTCTCGATAATGATCGACAAATGTCGATCTTTGAAGGAAGGGTGCGGCCCGGGATGAAAGGACGCGGGGGCGTGGCTTCGAAGGACCGGAAACTCGTTCGAAACATTATGGCCGTCGATGGGCCCCGTCAACTCTGAAAACTTCCGGAAAAGAGTCGGGTGAGCTGCGCGACTGTGGATAGTCATCGGATGAAAGTTTCGCCGCCGCATGGGGCGGCACGGCGGCCAACAGCAGTGGGGGGGGGGGGGGGGGGGGGGGGGGGGGGGGGGGGGGGAGGAGGGGGGG
>NZ_JBYIRN010000046.1:0-26619 GCF_057708145.1 Micromonospora sp. bgisy143 | reverse complement strand
AGCACGAACGCCAGAGTCCGACTCAGTCCATCGAGGCACGTGCCATATCCTGCCCCACCAAGATCCTTTGAAGACACCGCCTAGTCGGCGAGCGCCTCGACGACGGGCCGCGACAGGGCCCGGCGGGCCGGGAGCACCGAGGCGAGCAGGGCAGCCAGCACGGCCACGCCGAGGATCAGCCCAAGCTGGCCGAGGGGCAGCACCACGTGGAAGTCCCCGCCGAGGCGGGCCAGCAGCGCCATGCCCGCGGCGCTGACGCCGGTGCCCAGCCCGATGCCGAGGACCGCGCCGACGAGCGTCATCAGGATCGCCTCGACCGCGAGCATGGCCCGCATCCGGTTGCGGGTCAGCCCGACCGCCCGCAGGACCCCGTTCTCCCGGGTGCGCTCGACCACCGACAGGCTCAGCGTGTTGGCCACGCCGACGAGGGCGATCACGACGGCCAGGCCGAGCAGCGCGGTGACGGACGCCAACAGCATGTCCACCGTGCCGGTGAGCATCTTCTTGTACGCGCCCTGGTCCATGAGGTTCGCCGTCGGGTAGCGGGCGAGCACGGTCTCGATGGCGGCGCGGGCCTGCGCGGCGCTCACGCCGCCGGCCGGGTCGATCTCGGCCAGGAAACCCCGTTGGCGGGGGAAGAGCACGGCGAAGTCCCGGTCGTCCAGCTCGACGATGTGTCCCTCCGGCGCCGCGCTGCCGACCATGGCCGGCGTGTCGTCGGCGACCACCGCGGCCACCCGGAACGTCCGCCCCTCGATGGTGACGGCGGAGCCGACCTGCCAGCCGCGCGCCCGCGCCAGCTCCTGGTGCACCAGCACCTGCCCCGGCCCGAGTCGGTCGACATCGCCGGCCCGCACGCCGGAGAGCGTACGACCGACCAGCGCCGGGTGGGCGGCCCGGACCTCGATGTCGTCGGTGACGACGCTGCGCTGCTCGTGCACCACGCCCAGTTCGGGGCGCGCGGCCAGCTCACCGGTGAGCGCGGCCGGCAGGTCCTGGCCGATGCCGCTGACCACGAAGTCCGTTCCGATCTCGGCGTCGACGCTGCGTTCGATGCCGTCCTTGGTGCTGCGCGCGCCCACCACGAACGCCGACACCAACCCGATCCCGATGACCAGGGCGGTCGCCGTCGCGGCGATCCGACGCGGATTGCGGACCGCGTTCGCCACGGCCAGACCGACGGTCATCCCGAACACCCGGCGGGCCGGCCAGCCGATCAGCCGGACCAGCGCCGGGACGAGGACCGGGCCGAACAGCACGATGCCGAAGAAGGCCAGCACACCGCCCACGGCCACGAGGAGCACCTGCGCGGCGCTGGCCGCGCCGGTCAGCGCCGCGACTCCCGCGCCCAGCACCACCGCGCCGAGGACCAGCCGCGTACGTCCCGCGCCCCGGGCCGGCTGCACGGCCGCGTCGGTCAGCGCGGCCACCGGGGCGACCCGGGTGCCCCGCCAGGCCGGCAGCAGCGCGGCGGCCACGGTGAGCCCGGTGCCGAGCAGCAGGCTGGTCAGTACGGTCGAGCCGGTGATGGTCATCCCGCCGGCGAGCGGCACGTCCAGTCGGGACATCAGAAGCCGCATACCGGCGGCGAGGCCCACCCCGAGCAGCACCCCGAGCAGGGACGCGACGGAACCGACCACTGCCGACTCCACCAGCGCGGCCCGGAAGACCTGCCCCCGGGTCGCGCCCACCAGGCGCAGCAGCGCGGTCCGCCGGGTGCGCTGCGCCAGCACGATCGCGAAGGTGTTGGCGATCACGAAGCCGGCCACCACCACGGCGACGCCGACGAAGATGAGCAGCAGCATGAGGAACTGGTTCAGATTGCGGACGGCGTCCTCGACGGCCTCGTCGAGGATCTGCTGGCGGCCCTTCACCTCGACGTCGGCGCTCCCGACGGTGGCGCGCAGCCGGTCGGCCAGCGCCGCCTGGGCCGTACCCGGGCGGGCCGCCACCATGATCCGGTCATAGCCACGCCCGCCGGTGAGCGCGAGCGCGTCCGCGCCGACCAGACCGATGAACGGTCCGCCGACGTCGCGGACGCTGCCCGCCACGTCGACCGTGCCGACCAGGGTGTACGGGCGGGCCGGCCCGTCGGTCCCGCCGACGCGTACCGGAGCGCCGAGCGCGAAGCCCTCCTGCGCCACGGTCGGCGCGTCGAGCACCACCTCGCCCGCGTGTTCGGGCAGGCGACCGGCGACCACGTCGTACGAGCGCAGGGCCGGTTCGGTGGGGATGGCGGCGAGCACGGCGTAGCCGAGGACCGGCCGGCCGTCGGCGCCGAGGAGTCCGCCGGCGCCGAGCAGCTCACCGGCCGCGGCGGCCACCCCGTCGACCCTCCGGACCTCGTCGACGAGCCGCGCCGGGAGCGGCTTGGTCCCGTCCGGGTAGACGCCGAGGTCGGTGTGCCGGTCGAACGCGCCGGCCCGCTGGTACGCGCCCGCGCGCATCCCGTCCACGACGATGAGCGTGCCGGCGACGAAGGCGACACCGAGCACCACGGCGAGCGCGGACAGCAGCATGCGCAACGCCTCGGCGCGCAGCGTACGCAGGGTCAGGCGGATCATGTGCGGGCTCCCGGTGCCGGCGCGGATCGGACCCCTCGACGCTATGGCCGGTCCGGGCGGATCGATCTCCACCTGCGCGCTCGATCCCCGTACGCCGCAGGTGGCGCACGGGCGCACCGACCGTACGACTCGGGTCGTACGGCGAATCAGCGCCCGGGCGTGACCAGGCCGCTCTCGTACGCCAGCACGACCGCCTGCACCCGGTCACGCAGCTGCAGCTTCGCCAGGATCCGCCCGACGTGGGTCTTCACCGTCGCCTCGGCGACGTGCGCCTTGGTGGCGATCTCGGCGTTGGACAGGCCCTGGGCGACCAGCAGCAGAACCTCCCGCTCCCGCTCGGTGAGCTGGGCCAGCCGGGGGTCGGCGGTCGGGGCGACGCCGAGCTGGCCGGCGAAGCGGTCCAGCAGCCGTCGCGTGATCGACGGGGCGACCACCGAGTCGCCCCGCGCGACCACCCGGATGGCGTCCAGCAGCTCCTCCGGCGGGACGTTCTTGAGCAGGAAGCCGCTCGCGCCGGCCCGCAGCGCGGCGAACGCGTCGGCCTCGGTGTCGAAGGTGGTCAGCACCAGCACCCGGGGCGGACCGGACGGCCGGTCGGCGCAGATCCGGCGGGTGGCCTCCACGCCGTCCATGGTCGGCATCCGGATGTCCATCACCACCACGTCCGCTTCGGTGCGGGCCAGCACGCGCAGGGCGTCCGCGCCGTCGATGGCCTCCCCGACCACCGCCAGGTCGGGCTGCGAGTCCAGCACCATCTTGAACCCGGCGCGCACCAGCGCCTGGTCGTCCACGATCACCACCCGGACCGTCATGCCGCGATCACCTCCGCTGAGGGCTCCGACGGTAGCGGGAGCCGTACCCGCACCTGCCAGCCCCCGGTCGGCTCGGGGCCGGCGGTGAGGCTGCCGTCGTACACCGTCACGCGCTCGCGCATGCCGAGCAGACCGTGACCGCCGGGCGGCGCCGGGCTGACCACCGGGCGGCCTCGGCCGTCGTCAACGACCCGGACCTCGACGGCGTCGGCGGCGTACGTCATCCGCACCTCAACGGTGGCGCCGACGCCGGCGTGCTTGAGCGCGTTGGTCAGCGCCTCCTGCACGACCCGGTAGACGGTCAGCTCCAGGCCCGGCGGCAGCGCCGGTGGCTGGCCGGTGACCTCGTTGCGGACGTGCAGCCCCGCGTCGCGGAAACGGGCCAGCAGGTCGGGCAGCTCGGCCAGGGCCAACCGGCGGTGCTCCGGGTCGGCGGCCACCACGTCCGCCCCGGCGGGGCCGGCGTCGCGCAGGACCCCGACGAGCCGGCGCATCTCCTCCAACGCGGAGCGCCCGGTGTCGGCGACCACCTTCACGGCCGCGCGCGCCTGCTCGGGGTCACGGTCGAGCATGAAGCGGGCGCCGTCGGCCTGGACGATCATCACCGCCATGCTGTGCGCCACCACGTCGTGCAGTTCGCGGGCGATCCTGGTGCGCTCCTCGGCGACCGCCGCCCGGGACTCGGCCTCCCGTTCGCGTTCGAGGGTGGTGGCGCGTTCCTCGAGGCTCAGGACGTAGAGGCGGCGGGTCCGCACGTTCAGCGCGACGAGCCAGACCGCGCCGGTGACCAGCGCGTACCAGAGCGCGGTCACCCACCACATGACGACGCCGGGGGTCTGCGCGGCGGCGAGCAACACGCCCACGGCGGCGACCGCGCCGGCCAGCACGCCGTCACGCAGCCGCCGACCGTACTTCACGACGCTGTAGAGCGCGATCAGGACGGCGACGTCGAAGGCGAGCGGACCCCACCGGGCGATCACCTGGACCAGGGCGAGAGCCGCCACCACGACGGTCACCGCGCTCGGGTGGGTGCGGCGGAACAGCAGCGCCACCGCCATGCCCAGGCCGACGCCGGTGGCGCCCCAGCCGCCGGGCTGGGACACCGCCGAGGCGAGACCGACGAACGCCACCAGGGCGGAGACGGCCACGTCGAAGGCGATGCCGCGCAGCGGGCGGCCGAACAGCGTGCGTCTCACGGTCACCCAGCGTACGGGCCGGCGCGGGTCAGGGCGGCGTCAGCTCGCGCAACCGGTTGATCTCGATGGCCTGCTCGGTGGCGAGCGAGGTGGCCAGTTCGTTGAGGGTGGCGTCGGCCCCGACCGAGAGCAGGTCGGTGGCCATGGTCACGGCGCCCTGGTGGTGGTCGGTCATCATCGTGATGAAGAGCCGGTCGAACTCGACGCCCCGGGCGGCGTCGAGGCGCCGCATCGCCTCGGGTGACTGCATGCCGCGCATGCCGGCGTGGTCGTGGCCGGGCGCCGTCTCGGGCAGCCCGCGGGTGGCGAGCCACCCGCGCAGGACCTTGATCTCCGGGCCCTGTCCGGCCCGGATCCGGTCGGCGTACGCGCGGATGCGGGGATCGGCCGCGTGGTCCACCGCGAGGGCGCTCATCTCCAGCGCCTGCTGGTGGTGCGGGATCATCATCTGGACGTAGATGGTGTCCAACGCGTTGTAGCGGGGTGGACTGTCGTCGCGCAGCTCGTGCGCGGACCGGGCGACGACCGGCTCCCCCGGGCGGCCGGGCACGAGGACCGGCGGCGGTGGTGAACCCGTGGTCGTCGGCGTGGGTGACGCCGACGCGGGGGCGGCGGCCGGCCGGCCGGGGTCATCGGCGGTGCGGATGGCGAGCACCACCAGCGCCGCGACGATGGCCGCCGCTATGACGACGGCGAGTAACCGACCACGTCGGACAGTCATGCCACACTCCCCTGAGGTCGAGGTCGCAGCGATCCTATCCATTGAAGACTCGACACATATGTGACCCAGCTCACATCGATGATCTCCGAGGCTAGGTAAGGTACCGACAACGTCATCCCCCCTTTCGAAGGGCGCCGCCAATGATCAAGTTGGCCACCGCACGGCTCCGACAACTCCGCATCGTCAGTCTGGCTGCGACCGGCCTGCTGCTGACCAGCGTCGCCGTGGCGACGCCGAGCAGCGCGCAGGAGGCCGCACCGGCCGCGGCACCACCGGCCGCCGCCGCCAGCGACATCCCGGGCGTCGACGAGATCCGCAGCAGCCCCAACCTGCGGCAGATCGCCAACCTCCCCAAGCAGGCGCCGTTCGACACGACGGCCGCGCTCAACAGCGACATGGCGTTCCAGGGCAAGTACGCCTTCGCCGGCAACTACAACGGGTTCGTCATCTACGACATCTCCCGGCCCAGCGCGCCCACGATCACCGCGCAGGTCAACTGCCCGGGCTCGCAGAACGACATCTCCGTCTACGGCAACCTGCTGTTCCTCTCCACCGACTCGTCCCGCAGCGACGACTCGTGCGCCAGCGTGGCGCAGCCGGCCTCGGTGAAGGAGTCGTGGGAGGGCATCAAGGTCTTCGACATCAGCGACAAGGCCAACCCGCGCTACATCAAGTCCGTCGAGACCGCCTGCGGGTCGCACACCCACACGCTGGTGCCGGGCAAGGACCGCAAGAACGTCTACCTGTACGTCTCGTCGTACAGCCCACGGGCCGAGTTCCCCGACTGCCAGCCGCCGCACGACTCGATCTCCATCGTCAAGGTGCCGGTGAAGAAGCCGACCCAGGCGGCTGTCATCTCGACGCCGAACCTCTTCCCGGACGGTGGTTTCCCGGGCAGCGAGACCGGCTCGGCGACCACCGGCTGCCACGACATCACCGCGTACCCGGCGAAGGACATCGCCGCCGGCGCCTGCATGGGTGACGGCATCCTGCTGGACATCAAGAACCGCGAAGCGCCCAAGGTGATCACCCAGGTCCGGGACACGGTGAACTTCGCGTTCTGGCACTCGGCCACCTTCAACAACGCCGGCACCAAGGTCGTCTTCACCGACGAGCTGGGCGGCGGCGGCGCGGCCACCTGCAACGAGACCGTCGGCCCCAACCGGGGCGCGGACGCCGTCTACGACATCACCGGCCGTGGCGCGGCCCGGAAGCTGGAGTTCCGCAGCTACTACAAGATCCCCCGGACCAACGGCGACACCGAGAACTGCGTGGCGCACAACGGCTCGCTGATCCCGGTGCTCGGGCGGGACATCATGGTGCAGGCGTGGTACCAGGGCGGCATCTCGGTCTGGGACTTCACCGACTCGCGCCATCCCAAGGAGATCGCCTACTGGGAGCGGGGCCCGCTGTCCGACACCCAGGCCCTCACCGGCGGCGCCTGGTCGACGTACTACTACAACGGCAACATCTACTCCAACGACATCCAGAAGGGCCTGGACGTCCTGGAGCTGAACGACTGGCGGACCTGGTCGGCGAACCTGACCCGGTTCAAGGAGTTGAACGTGCAGACCCAGCCCGGTTACCTGAGCTGGTAGCACCGACGCGCGACCCGGGCCCGGCCCCCGTCGAGGGGGCCGGGCCCGGCCGCGTCCGGCCCCCGGCCCGGGCGGTGTGCCTGGTCACCCGCACCCGGAGTTGACGAGCACCTGACCGGACGCTGTGTCACCGTGGTCAGCTGTGAAGTCTGCCGCCGGCGCGCCGCCGGCCCCGCCCGAGCCGACCGCGCGCCGGCGTCCCCACCCGCTCGACGTGGTGGCCGTCGTCCTCGCGGTGGCCGGCGCGGTCTGCGCGCTGACCGGGCTGCTGCCCCGCGCCGAGACCACGGCCACCCTGCACCGCATCCTGCCGCTGCTGCTCTTCCTCGGCACCGTGATCGTGCTGGCCGAACTGACCGCCGTGGCGGGCGTCTTCGACGTGCTCGCCAGCCGGCTGGCCATCGCCTCCCGGGGCCGCTGGGCGGCGCTGTTCCTGCTCTGCGGCGGCCTGGCCACGGTGACCACCCTCGTGCTCAACCTCGACACCACCGCCGTGCTGCTCACCCCGGTACTGCTCGCCCTGGCCCGCAGCCTGCGCGTCCCGGCCGGGCCCCTCGCGGTCACCACGGTCTGGCTGGCGAACACCGCCAGCCTGCTGCTGCCGGTGTCGAACCTGACGAACCTGCTGGCCGCCGACCGGGTCGGCCTCACCCCACTGGCGTACGCCGAGCGGATGGCGTTGCCGCAGCTCGCGGCCGTGGCGGTCACCATGACGCTGCTCTGGTACGCCTGGTGGCGGCGGGAACGACCGGACGGGGGACGCTTCGTCCCACCGGCCCGGCACGTACCGGCCGACCCGGTGCTGCACCGCACCGCGCTCGCCGGTTGCCTGCTCTTCGTCGCCGGCATCCTCGCCGGGGTGGAGATCGGGCTCGCCTCCAGCGTCGCCCTCGCGCTGGTGCTGGTCGGCTTCGTGGTCCGCTCCCCCGCGACGTTGCGCCCCGCCCTGGTGCCGGTACGGCTGCTGCTCTTCGTGGTCGGCCTCTTCCTGGTGGTGCAGACCCTCGGCCGGCACGGGCTGGACGACCTGGTGGCCCGCCTGGTGGGCGCCGACGGCGGGGCGGCCGGCGCGGTGCGGGCCGGCGGCACCGGGGCGCTGCTGGCGAACGCGGTCAACAACCTGCCGGCGTACCTGGCCGGTGAGTCGGTGCTGCCGCCCGCCGACCACACCCGCCTGCTGGCGGTGCTGATCGGCACCAACGTCGGCCCGCTGGCCGCGCCGTGGGCGTCGCTGGCCACCCTGCTGTGGTTCGAACGCTGCCGGGCGGCCGGGGTGACGGTGCCGCTGAAGCGGTTCGTGCTGACCAGCAGCCTGCTCGCCGTCGTCGGCACGCTCGCGGCGGTCGGCGCGCTGCTCCTGGTGAGCTGACGGCCGTCACCCGCCGGCCCGCTCCACCACGAACATGAAGCAGCCGTAGATCACATTGCGGCTGTGCAGTTGGTGCACCTGCGGGTCGGCGAACAGCTCCGCGATCACCGCCTCCGGGTCCGCGCCGTCGTGCAGCCGGCCGCCGCAGATCCGTCCCTGCCGGTCGTACGCCCGCAGGACCTGGGCACGTCCCCGCCAGCCCGGCGGGTAGCCGCCGCCGTGGTCCGGGCCGGGGCAGGCGGCGGTGTGCACGAAGATCGGCCCGATCTCCCGGTACGCGACGGCGGCGATCGGCGGGGCGTAGCCGACGAGCAGCACCGCCTCCCCCGCCTCGGCGTCGCGCAGGCAACAGCGCAGCGGCTCCCCGCCGCCGGCCAGGCGCCCTTCGACGCGCTGGCCGGCGGCGTCTCGGCCGGTCCGCCGGACGAGCTCCAGCGCCGCGGCCGGCACGGCGTGGACGAGGAAGGTGGCGGTGGTTGTCATGCGTCCAGCCTGCCCCGATGCCACGGCGGGTGCTGGCGGTGATCGGGCCTGGCGCTGCGGGCGGCCCGGGCGGCAGCCGCCAGCGTGACCGTCAGGCGCGGGTGACGGCGAGCTGAAGCTCGGTCACGCCCTGCTCCGGGGAGTCTTGGCAATATTCCAGGTACACCTCGCGGGCGAACCCGTCCGGGCGGTACCCGTTGTCCTCGATCCATCGGGCCAGCGCCTGGACGCTCCGGTCGGCGTCGTCCATCGAGCCGTGGTGCACGGTCGTCGCGGCCGTCCCGACCGTCGGCAGGTTCCGCACTGTCACACCGGGAACCGCCGCGACACCGCCGCCGACGCTCACCCCGGCGTGCACCACCACGGCCTCGCCCTCGTCGTCGGCCGGTTCGTACCAGGCGATGGCCGGGCCGGACGGGGTGATCCCGGCGGCGTCGAGCCGGCGGAACAGCTCCGGATAGAGCGGCTGGATCACCGGGCCGATGTCCTGGCTCTGGTAGCTGGCGGCGACGGCGGTCAGCTCCGCCACGCGGACCTGCGGGATCTCCTTGAGTACGACGTCCTGGTTGGTCATCCGACCCTCCGATTCGATCATCCGGAGCCTCGCCTCGACCGCCGCGAGCCGGGCCGTGTCGGCGGCCAGCCGGGCGGCCAGCTCGCTGCGGCGCAGCCGCAGCATGCCGCGCAGCTCGGCGGTGTCGACGGCCTCGTCCACGATCCCCCGCACCTGCTCCAGGGTGAGCCCCAGATCCTTGAGGGCGATCACCCGGTTGAGCCGACGCAACTGCTCGGCCCGGTAGAAGCGGTAGCCGGTGTGCGGATCGACGCTGGCCGGCCGGAGCAGGCCGATGCTGTCGTAGTGGCGCAGCATCCGCACCGACACGCGGCCCAGTCTGGCGAAGTCTCCGATGGTGAACATGATCCCCTCACGCTGGTCCCTGACACGGTGTCAGAGTCAAGCGTCGGAAGGGGGTCAGCCCACCGGTGAGCGGCGGACCGGGCGGGGTCCGACCAGCCGGCGGACCATCGGCGCCGCGTTCCACTTCGCGGCCCCGACCAGGTCGCGGGCGTGTTCCAGGACGGTGTAGTCGGGCCGGTTCAGCCCGTCGGCGATGGCCCGGTCCAGGTCGTTGCCGCACCGGCTGAGCACGGTGTCGAAGTCGCGGCGGACCGGCTCCAGCAGGTCGTAGCCGAACGCCCGGTGCATCCGGGCGAACAGCGGCTTGTAGAGCCGGACCCGCTCGTGCAGCCCGGAGGAGTACGACATGGGGTGCTTCGGCCGCCGCAGCACGTAGTCGGGCAGCACGTCGGCGAACGCCCGCCGCACGATCCACTTCTCCCGGCCGTCGCGCACCTTCAGGTCCAGCGGCAGCCGCATCGCCAGCTCGACGACGCTGAGGTCGAGGAACGGCACGCGCGCCTCCACCCCGTGCCCCATGGCGGTCCGGTCCACCCGCTGCAACTCGGTCCGGAACAGGTTGCGGATCCGGTGCAGGAACAGCCGGCGGGACGCGACCGGGTCGACCTGGCGGTACATCGGGTACCCGCCGAACAGCTCGTCGGAGCCGTCACCGGTGAGCACCACCTTGACGCCCACGTCCCGTAGCCGCCGGAAGATCGGCACCGAGACGGCGGCGTTGATGATGTCGCCGTACTCGGTCAGCTCGGAGATCCGGATGGCCTCGCGGACGTCGGCCAGCCGGATGTCGCGGGGCCGTAGCTCGACCACGACGTGCGGCACGTCGAGGTCGGCGGCGAGCCGGCGGGCGTACGCGACGTCGGGGCTGTCCGGCACGCCGACCGTCACCGCCACGCAGTCCGGGTGGATGTCGCGGACCTGCCGCAGCGTCAACGAGCTGTCCAGCCCACCGGAGAGGACGACGCCGACGGTCAGGTCGGTCTCCACCCGCATCCGGATGGCGTCGGTCAGGGCGGCCCGGACGAGCAGGGTGGCCTCGTCCGGGTCGTCGATGACCGGCAGGCCCTGGCCGATGGTGAGCAGGTCGACGTACGGGCGCAGACGCACCGCGCCGTCCGGCTCCGCCCACCCGTGGTGCCCGGGTGGCACCTCGCTGACCGGGGCGTGCTGCCCGACGAGCGCCTTGACCTCGGAGGCGAGGTGCAGGCAGCCCGGCCGCCGGGACCAGTACAGCGGTTTCACGCCGAGCGGGTCGCGGGCCAGGTAGGCCCGGCCGGTGACGCGTTCGACGACGGCGAAGGCGTACTCGCCGCGCAGCCGGGTCACCGCCGACTCGCCCCACTGTTGGAAGGCCGCCAACAGCACCTCGGTGTCGCTGTCGGTGCGGAACACCTGCCCGAGGCGGGTGAGCTGGGCGCGCAGCTCACCGTGGTTGAAGATCTCGCCGTTGAAGCAGAGCAGCCACCGCTCGTCGGTCGAGGTCCAGGGCTGCACGGCCCGGTCGCGGTCGACGACGCGCAGCCGGCGGGTGCCGGCGAGCAGTCCGGTCTCGCAGCGGGTCTCGGTGACCTCGCCGCGTGGGGCGAGGACGGCGAGCATCCGCCGGAACGTCGCCGGGTCGGCCTCGGGGCCGAGACTCAGAGCGATGCCGCACACGGTCTCAGACCCCCATCTCGGCTTCGTACGCCCGGCGCAGCCGACGCCGGGCCGTGGGCGCGAGACACAGGTGCCAGGCCTGCCCCTCGTCGATCACGTTCAGGTCGCCGGCTTCCTGCCGGGCCAGCAGCAGCTCCGCGAGGGCGTCGCGCGCGCCGAACCGGGTGAACCAGGCCAGCTCGACGTCGACCGCGTAGCCGAGGCAGTGGCCGCTGGGCAGCATGGCCGCGTACCCCAGTCGACGCAGCCGGTACTGGTGCTCGGTGCTGCGGACCAGGCTCGTCACCCAGAGCGGCGGGGTGCCCGCAGGCGCGACGGCGGCGAACTCCCGGCCCAGTTCGTTGAGGAGCGCGACCACCTCCCGGCGGCCGCGGCGGAACAGCAGACCGGCGGTGTGCGGGGTCGCGTCGGGACGCAGCCGCCGGCGCAGTCCGCGCGCGGCCCGGCCGAGCACGGTCGCGGGTTGCTCCTGGTACCGGAAGCGCAGCAGGTCCCGGCGGCGCAGCCACTCCAGGTCGACCAGCTCCGCGCTGCCGTTGACCTGGTCGTCGGTGCGGAACACGGGGGCGTCCTGCCACCACAGCACGTCGATGCGGGAGAGCAGGTAGATCCGGACCAGCGCGGTGAGGTCGCGGGCCGAGGTGCGCTCGTTCGGCTGGTAACGGGCCATCTCCAACAGCAGCGTCTCCCGTGCGCCGAGCAGGCCCTGTGGGGTGGCGTCGAGGACCGCCGCGAGGGCCGGTTCGCGCAGCCGCTCGTCGATCAGCACCTGACGGGCCCGGGTGCTGGTGGCGTCGGCCAGGGCCCCCACCTCGACGAGCAGGTCGGCCACCGCCGCCCGGTAGGCGACCAGGTCAGGCGCGGCGTTGGGGAGTCGGGCGGCAGTGCCGGCCGACCGGCGGCGAGGTGGGGCGGTGGGCGACGCGGGCTGTTGCCCCGGACTACGGCTGGGCACTCGCATGACGGCGTCCCTTCTCCGGTCACGACGCTAGGTGAATCGCCCTGAAAACACCGTAATCACCGAGACGGGGTGCCGACCGAACAATCCTCCGATTTACCCCTGAACGGACGCGGCGACCAGCGCCGGCAGGGACCGTCAGTCGCCGTCCGCCGGTGCCAGACTTTGCACCTCGGCGTACGACGGCAGTTCCGCCGGTGCGGCGCCCCCTCCAGCCCGGACCGCGTCGGCGGCGGCGATCGCGGCACCCAGCGCGGCCCGGAACAGCAGGGAGCCGGTGCTGACCCGCGCCACTCCGGCGCGACCAAACTCGGTCAGTCCGGGCCCGCCCGGCTGGTACAGCGCGTTCACCGGCGCGTCGAGCCGCTCGGTGAGCAGGCGCAGCGTCGCCTCGTCGACGGTGCCGGGCACGAAGATGCCGTCCGCGCCGGCCGTCCGGTAGGCGTGGGCTCGACGGAGGGCCTGTGGCAGCGGGTCGGGCACGTTCAGCCACCACGTGTCGGTGCGCGCGTTGACGAACAGGTCCGGCACCGCCGCCTTCACCGCCGCGATCTTCTCCGCGACGCCCTCGGGATCGGCAAGGGTGCCGTCGGAGCGCCCGTCCTCCAGGTTGATCCCGACCACACCGAGGGCGGCCAACTCCGCCACGTACCCGGCGACCTGGGCCGGGTCGTCGCTGAACCCGGCCTCGACGTCGACGCTGAGCAGCACCGGCAACCGGGCCAGCCGACGGGCCAGGGCCAGGGTCTCCTCGGCGGTGGCTGCCGCGCCGTCGGGAAGGCCGGCGGTCGCGGCGACCCCGAGGCTGGTGGTGCCGACCGCCGGATGGCCACGCGCGGCGAGCGCCGCCGCCGAGGCGTGATCCCAGGCGTTGGGCAACAGCAGGGGTCGGCCGGTGTGGTGCAGGGCATGGAACGCGGCACGACGCTCGATCATCGGACACTCACCTCCACGGTGGTCGGGACGCGCAGGGTCGGGTGCGGCTCGTGGCGCAGCGGCGTCGGGATGCGCCGGCAGCGTTCCCCCAGCACGTCGAGCACCCCGCTGGCCAACGCGAGGGCATGCCGGTCACCGGGGCAGCCGCGCTCCCCCGCGCCGAAGGTGAGCAGACCGCCACCCGGCCGGTCGGGTCGAAACGCCTCCGGCTCACCGAACGCCAGCGGGTCACGGTTGGCCGCGTCGAAGCGCAGCAGCACCGGGCTGCCGGCCGGCAGGTCGCGTCCGCCCAGTCGTACCGCCTCGACGGTGACCCGTCGGGTGGCCCGAACCGGCGGATCGAGGCGCAGCACCTCGGCCAGCAGGTCGGCGGTGCCCGCCGTGCTCGCGACGGCCGGGCGCAGCAGGTGGTGAGCGGCGACGCCGATCAGGCCGGCAGTCGCGTCGCACGACTGGACCAGCAGGCCGATCAGGTTGGCTCGAACCTCCAGCGGGGCCGGCGGGCAGAGCGCCAGCAGGGCCGCCACCGCCCGGTCGGCCCGCGCGGTCAGTGCCGGGTCCACCCCCGGGTGGTACGCCGCGGCGACGACGGCGACCGCCGTCGCGGCGGCTGCCGGATCGGCGAAGCCGAGGCGATCGGCCAGGACCCGCAGTGGCACCGGCCGGGCCAGGTCCCGCATCACGTCGAGGCGATCACCGGCCCGGTCGAGCAGGGCGACGGTCAGCCGGGCCGCCTCGTGCCGCAGCTCGTCCGGGTCCAGCCCGGCCAACGCGCGCACCCCGATCGTGCGGCGCTCGGCGTGCCGCTCCGGCGGGCTGAACCTGCTCACCGAGGCGCGCAGCCAGGCGAGCGTGCCGGGCGGACCGCTGTCGACGGCGGGGACCCGGAACCTCGGGTCGGTCAGCGCCGCCCGGACGTCGGCGTGCCGGGTCACGCACCACCCGCCGTCCGGCCCGAGGCTGGGCGGGCCGCACGCCGGCGTTTCCGCGACGGGGGCGATGTCAGGCCAGATGTCGATCACCGCTCGACCGTAGAACCCGAACCGTTCGCTCCCCACCGAACAGTCCGGCACAGCGGCACCTCGGCGGGCGGCGGGCGGCGGGCGGCGGCTCAGGCTCGACGGCCGGCGGGTCAGGCTCGGCCGCTGGACGGCACCGGGTGCGTGCCGGGGACGAGGGCGCTCACGGGCACGCCCAGGCTCTCGGCCAGGGCCGGGCGGCCAACCGGAGTGAGCCGCACTGCCCGGCCGGCGCCCTGGGTGATCCAGCCCAGCTCGGTGAAGCGGCGACGGAGTGCCGCGCCGAGCGCGCCGGCGAGGTGCGGGCGGCGTTCGGTCCAGTCGAGGCAGTCGCGGACCACCGGTCGGCGGGCAGCGCGCAGCACGTCCACCGGTACGCCCAGCCCGGCCGCCCAGGCCCACCCGCCGGGCGTCAGTGCCAACCCGCTGGACCGGTCGAGCCGGTGTTCGGCCACCAGCGCGTCGTACAGCAGCACACCCAGCCGGCCGGCCAGGTGGTCGTAGCAGGTCCGGGCGTACGCCAGGGCTGCGGTGGCGTTCGCCGCGCGCAGTGACGTGGTCGGCGTGGGCGGGGCCGGCGCGTGCCCGGCGAGGTCCTCGATCAGCCGGGCCACCGACGGCCCGGCCAGGCGCAGGTAACGGTGCCGGCCCTGCCGCTCCTCGACGAGCAGCCCACCCCGGACCAGCCGGGTGATGTGCTCGCTGGCCGTGGACGGGGCGACGCCCGCCCGCCGTGCCAGCTCCCCGGCCGTCCAGGCGCGGCCGTCGAGCAGCGCCAGGCAGATGTCCGCGCGGGTGCCGTCGGCCAGCAGGGCGGCCAGCTCGGCCATTCTCCGACCGTCGGTACCGATACTCACCGACCCAGTCTGCCGCGGCGATCCGTGGCTGTTCAGCAGTGCGGCCCTCGACGTGTCGTACCGCTCAGCAGCCACCAGTCGCAAAAGCACGGGACGCTAGCGGAGGGTGGTGACCGTGCGGTCGTCGCCGTTGTAGCTGCGTGCCCCCTCGAACGCGCCGGTCGGACGCTGCCCGCCGGCGACGGCACGGGCCATCCGCAGGTCGGCGTCCCTGAACCGCAACGCCAGGCTGAGATGCGGCACCCACGCGCCCGGCGCGTGCCAGGGACGCTGACCCTCGGCCCGGTCGAGGACGTCCCAAACGGCGGCGTGCAGCGCGGTCAACGCCCGCGTCGGCCGTACCAGCCAGACCAGCGGGGCGCTGCCGTCGAGGACGACGACCCGGTCGAGCGTGACCGGCACCGGCAGCGCCGCGTCGAACAACTGCGCCAGGCGATGCTCGACGCCGGACGGGAAATCGTCCACGGTGGCCAGGGTCAGGTGCGGCCGGTTGGTCGGGTGGATGTTGCGGGCCAGGCTCGGCAACCCGGCGGCGGCCAGCCGCGTCCAGGCCGTCCGGATCGCGGCGTCCAACCCGGGCGAGCAGACCAGTTCCACCGTACGCACGCAGACACGCTAGCGGGGCTGCGGCGCGGCGCGGGTCAGAGCCAGCCGTTGTCCCTGGCGGTGCGCACCGCTGCGGCCCGGTCGGCTGCGCCGAGTTTCTGCACGGCGGCGGAGAGGTGGTTGCGCACGGTGCCGGTGGACAGGTGCACCCGGCGGGCGATCACGGCGACCGGTGCGCCGAACTCGGCCAGCCGCAGCGTCTCCAGTTCGCGGGGCGTCAGCGGGCACGCCGGCAGCGTCAACGCGTCGGCGGCCAGCGACGGATCGACGTACCGGCCGCCGGCGTGCACCCGGCGGATCACGTCGGCGAGCGCGCCACCGGGCGAGCCCTTGGGCAGGAAGCCCCGGGCGCCGGCGGCCAGTGCCTGGCGCAGGTGACCGGGACGGCCGTGCCCGGTGAGGACCACCACCGCACACTCGGGCCGCGCCCGGGTCAGCTCGGCGGCGACCGCGATGCCGTCCAGGCCGGGCATCTCCAGGTCCACGACGGCCACGTCCGGTCGGTGGGCGAGCGTCGCGGTGACCGCCGTCGGCCCGTCGGCGGCGTGTGCCACCACCTCGATGTCCGGCTCCAGGCCGAGCAGCGCGCCGACCGCGACGCGGACGAGGTCCTCGTCGTCGGCGAGCAGGACGCGGATCACGTCGTCACCGGCACGGTGGCCTCGAGCGTGAAAACGGCGTCCTCCCGGCGTACCCGCAGATCGCCCCCGGCGGCGGCGAGCCGGTCGGCCAGGCCGCGCAGGCCCTGGCTGTGGGCGTCCGGGCCCCGGTCGTCGGCGCCGTCGTTGACCACGGTCATCCTGGCCACGTCGTCCTCCCGGTCGATGCGGATCCGGCACCAGTCGGCCCGGCTGTGCCGCAGCACGTTCGTGCCGGCCTCGCGCAGCACCGCCGCCAGCTCGGTGGCGGCGGACTGCGGCAGGTCCGCCGGCGGCGGCAGGACCGTGCACCGCACCCCGCAGGACCGCAGCACCCCCACGATGGCGGTGAGCTGTTCGTCGAGGTCCACGACGCGGTAGCCGTGCACGGTCTCACGTACCTCGGTCAAGGCGGAGGCGGCGAGCCGCTGGACCTCGGCAGCCTCCCGACCGGCCCGGTCGGGGTCGACCGGGGCGAGCCGGGCGGCGAGTTCGGCCTTGAGGGCGATCACCGTGAGACGGTGGCCCAGCACGTCGTGCACGTCGCGGGCGAAGCGCAGCCGCTCCTCGGTGGCGGCCAGCCGGGCCTGCGCGGCCTGGCCCTGCCGCGCGTCCACCAGGAGATCCCAGAACCAGACCTGGAAGCCGTTGAGGGCGGCGACACCCGCACCGACCCCGCCGGTGACCGCCAGGTGGCGGGAGACGGAACCGCCGGTCCATTCGGCGACGGCCACCGACACCAGCAGGACGAGGGCCGCCACCGCGAACGCGGCCCGCGGCCGGGCGAGCAGCGGCGCCATGCCGATCAGCGCCGCCCCGAGCCAGGCCCACGTCGGCCAGGCGCCGGCCGCCACCGGTCCCACCAGCGGAACGGTCAGCACCGCCGCCCCGGCCAGAGCCAGGTGCGCGCGGCGACGCCAGCGCGGATCGAGCCACGGTGTCACGGCCGCGTACAGCACGGCGGTCTGGGCGGCCACGAAGGCGAGGACGCCGACCGCGCCGAGCGCCGCACGGGCCGGCTCGGGCTCACGGACCAGACCGACCACGGGCAGCAGGAGACTCGCCCAGACGCCGGTGACGAGCGACAGCAGCGTCGCCTGACGGGCCCGGCGCAACCGGCGGACCGCCCGGGGAGTCCCCGCCTCACTCAACACGCGTCGATCCTAGGACCGCTGCGCGCACGGTCCACCCCTGCGATCTGTCACGGTCCAACCGTGCGGCCCGCACGGTTTTCCGGTGACCGACGCATCTGCTCAATGCGCGCCGCGGCCGGCAGGGTCGAGGCATGCAGAAGACACGGATGGACGCCGACACCGCACCCGTCGTACCCCTGACCGCGCCCCTGCCGGACGGCCAGCCGGCGCCCCCGGTCACGGCGGCGACCGGCGGGACGCGGGGGTGGTGGTGGCACCTCGGCGAGATGGCGATCGCGATGGTCGTCGGGATGCTGCTGCTCGGCCCGCTGTGGGACGCGGCCGGCACCCTGCTCGGGGTCGACGCGACGCTGGCTCGCCCGGAGGTGGCCGCGATGGTGATGGCCACGAACATGACCGTGGGCATGAGCGTGTGGATGCGCTACCGGGGGCACCACTGGCGGGGTGTGGGCGAGATGGCCGCCGCGATGTACGTCCCGTTCCTGCTGCTGTTCGTGCCGTTCTGGGCCGGCCTGCTGGACGGTGACGCACTGCTGCTCGGCGGGCACCTGCTGATGGTGCCGGCGATGGTGGCGGTGGCACTGCGGCATCGGCACCACGCGCCGACGGCGGTACCCCGGCACCCGGCCGTGGTGGCGCTCGCCCGCCGGTGGCCGGCCTGGCTGGCGCTGCTGCTGACCGTGGACATGTGGCTCGACCCGACCGTGCTCAGCCCGTGGACGATGCTGGTGCTGCCCGGCGGCTACCTGCTGATCGGCCTGTTCCGGCGGACGCTGCGCGGGCCGGGCGTGCTCGCCACCCAACTGGCCGGACTGGCCGTCTGGGTCACCCTGACGCTGGTCGCGATCCTGGCTGGTGGACGGACGGCGGCGTGGCTGGTGGCGTTGGGGTGGCTGGCGCACGCCGGCTGGGACGTGGTGCACCACCGCAGCGGTCGGGTGGTGCCGCGCGGCTACGCGGAGTTCTGCGGGGTCCTGGACGTCGTACTGGCCGGCATCATGATCCTGGCGATCCTCACCACCGATGCATGATCCGCCCACGGTCCACACACCTGCGGTGATCAAGAGGTTCGCGTCAGGCTGACCACGATTCCTGACGCGAACTTCTTGATCACCAGGGCGCCTGGATGGCCGCGAGCCGTGTTGTGCCGGTCGGCGCAGCGGCCCCGGCGGGGTGATGAAAGGCTTGGCACATGAGTTCCGCACCTGCACAGCACGACGCACCGACCGCCAGCGACCCCGATGTGACCGCCTTCACGGACCTGGGGCTGCGCGCCGAACTGCTGGGCGCGTTGTCCGCCCTCGGCTACGAGGAGCCGACCCCCATCCAGCGGGAGGCCATCCCACCGCTGATCGAGGGTCAGGACCTGCTGGGTCAGGCCGCCACCGGCACCGGCAAGACGGCGGCGTTCGCGCTGCCGCTGCTGCACCGGATGCCGGCCCACCGCGACGGCGGGGACCCGGTGGCGCTGGTGCTGGTGCCGACCCGGGAGCTGGCGGTGCAGGTGTCCGAGGCGTTCCACCGCTACGGCAAGGACCTGGGCGCGCGGGTGCTGCCGATCTACGGCGGGCAGCCCATCGGGCGGCAGTTGCGGGCACTCGACAGCGGCGTCGACGTGGTGGTGGCCACCCCGGGGCGCGCGCTGGACCACATCGCCCGGGGCACCCTGCGCCTGGGCGGCCTGGCCACGGTGGTGCTCGACGAGGCCGACGAGATGCTCGACATGGGCTTCGCCGAGGACATCGAGGCGATCCTGGAGCACGCGCCCGCCGAGCGTCAGACGGTGCTCTTCTCGGCCACCATGCCGTCGCGGATCGACGGGATGGCCCGCCAGCACCTGACCGACCCGGTCCGCATCGAGATCGGCCGGGAGCAGCCGGTCGCGGGCGAGGCGCCCCGGGTGCGGCAGAGCGCGTACATCGTGACCCGCGCGCACAAGCCGGCCGCGCTGGGCCGGGTCCTGGACGTGGAGTCACCCACGGCGGCGATCGTGTTCTGCCGCAGCCGCGAGGAGGTGGACCGGCTCACCGAGACGATGAACGGCCGGGGTTACCGCTCCGAGGCGCTGCACGGCGGGATGAGCCAGGAACAGCGGGACCGGGTGATGGGCCGGCTGCGCGCCGGCACGGCGGATCTGCTGGTGGCGACCGACGTGGCGGCCCGTGGGCTGGACGTCGAACAGCTCACCCACGTCGTCAACTACGACGTGCCGTCGGCGCCCGAGTCGTACGTGCACCGGATCGGTCGGGTGGGCCGGGCCGGGCGCGAGGGCGTGGCGATCACCCTCGCCGAGCCGCGCGAGCACCGGATGCTCAAGACGATCGAGCGGGTGACCGGCCAACGGATCACCATCGACAAGATCCCGACCGTGGCGGACATGCGGACCCGCCGGTTGGAGCTGACCCAGGCGGCGCTGCGCGAGAGTCTGCTGGAGGACGACCTCGATCCGTACCGGGTGATCGTGGAGACGCTCACCGACGAGTTCGACCTGATGGAGGTCGCGCTCGCCGCCGTGAAGCTGGCCCACGAGGTGACGTCGCCGGGCTCCGACGACGAGGAGGAGATCCCGCAGGTCCCGGTCCGCGCGCCCCGCGAGGGCCGCGCGGAGTTCGGCGGGCGGGGCGGCGACCGACGCGGTGGCGGCCGGCCACGCTCGGGCGGCGGGAACACGGTCCAGGTCTTCGTCGGCCTGGGCCGGCGCGCGGGGGTACGCCCCCAGGACCTGGTCGGCGCGATCACCGGCGAGACCGGCATCCGGGGCCGGGACATCGGCTCGATCGAGATCGCCGACCGGTTCTCCCTGGTCGAGGTGCCCCAGGGCGTCGCCGACGAGGTGATCTCCGGGCTGCGCCAGAGCACCATCAAGGGCCGCAAGGCCACCGTGCGCCGCGACCGCGGCCGCGACGAGCGCTGAGCCGAGCCGTCGGCGACCGCCGGGTACGGCGGTCGCCGACGCGCCCTCAGAAGGCGTACGGGGCCTCAGAAGTCGATCGGGGCCTCAGAAGGCGTACGGGCCGAAGCGGCCCCAGGCCACCACGGCGGCGAGCACGAGCAGCACCGCGCAGGTGATCGCGCCCTGGATCTCCCGCTGACGTTCGGCGGCCGTGTCGCGCCTCTTCCGGTCGCGCAGGTGCACGAGGATGCCGCCGGTCATGACGATGACGAGCCCGACGGCGGCAAGCGGGGTGAGCACGGTGGCGATGCCGGTGAGTGGGGGCAGCACGAGCCCGAGGGCGGCCGCCACCTCCACCGCGCCGAGGGCCTTGACCTGCGACGGCGGGACGGGGTCCACCCACCGCATCATCTCGCGCAGCTTGTCCTTGGGTTGGGTCAGCTTGGCCAGTCCGGCGCCGGCGAAGACGGCGGCGAGCAGGATCTGGATGACCCAGAGCGGCAGGTTCACGGGTTACCTCCGGGGGACCGCCTCGCGGCGGAGGGTGCGCAGGAGCGTTACCGCGAGACAGTACGGACATCGATGACCCCCGCCGTCACGGGGACGGCGGGGGTCATCGAGGTGGAGCGTCAGACCGTGGAGAGCGCCGGTCCGTCCAGCGCCTCGACGTCGGCCGGGCGCAGCGCCAGGGCGAGCACGTCGGCCACGTCGGCCAGGGTGTGCACGGTCAGCGCCTCGCGCACCTCGGTCGGCAGGTCGTCCAGGTCCGGCTCGTTGCGCTTCGGGATGATGACCTCGGTGAGGCCGGCCCGGTGCGCGGCGAGCAGCTTCTGCTTCACCCCGCCGATCGGCAGTACCCGACCGGAGAGCGTCACCTCACCGGTCATCCCGAACTCGGGACGGACCGGGCGGCCGGTGACCAGCGACGCCAGGGCGGTGACCATGGTGATGCCGGCGCTCGGGCCGTCCTTGGGCACCGCGCCCGCCGGGAAGTGGACGTGGATGCGCCGCCCGGCCAGGGCGTTCGGGTCGATGCCGAGCCGTCGCCCGTTGGAGCGCAGGTACGACAGCGCGATCTGCGCCGACTCCTTCATCACGTCGCCGAGTTGGCCGGTCAGGGTCAGCCCCGGCTCGCCCTCCATGCTCGTCGCCTCGATGAAGAGCACGTCGCCGCCGGCACCGGTCACCGCGAGCCCGGTGGCGACACCGGGAACCGCCGTCCGTTCGGCCGACTCCGGGGTGAACTTCGGCCGCCCCAGGTAGCCGCTGAGGTTGTCGGTGTCGACGCGTACCGGCGACGGGTCGGTCGCGAGCGCCACCGTCACCTTGCGCAGGATCTTGGCCAGGGCCCGTTCGAGCTGTCGAACACCGGCCTCACGGGTGTACTCCCCCGCGATCAGTCCGAGCGCCTCGTCGGCGACGGTCACCTCGTCGGCGGTCAACCCGGCCCGCTCCCGCTGCCGGGGCAGCAGGTGGTCGCGGGCGATGGAGACCTTCTCGTCCTCGGTGTACCCGTCCAGCATGACCAGCTCCATCCGGTCCAGCAGCGGACCGGGGATGGACTCCACCACGTTGGCCGTGGCGAGGAAGAGCACGTCGGACAGGTCCAGGTCGACCTCCAGGTAGTGGTCCCGGAAGGTGTGGTTCTGGGCCGGGTCGAACACCTCCAGCAGGGCGGCGGCCGGGTCACCGGCGTAGCCGGCGGCCAGCTTGTCCACCTCGTCGAGGAGCACGACCGGGTTCATCGAGCCGGCCTCGCGCAGCGCGCGGACGATCCGGCCGGGCAGCGCGCCCACGTAGGTGCGCCGGTGACCGCGGATCTCCGCCTCGTCGCGGACGCCGCCGAGCGACACCCGGACGAAGTTGCGTCCGAGGGCACGCGCCACCGACTCGCCGAGGCTGGTCTTGCCCACCCCGGGAGGACCGGCGAGGGCGAGCACCGCGCCGGAGCCGCGTCCACCGACCACGCCGAGGTTGCGCTCGGCCCGCCGGTTGCGCACCGCCAGGTACTCCAGGATGCGGTCCTTCACGTCGGCCAGGCCGGCGTGGTCGGCGTCCAACACCGCCCGGGCCGCGGCCAGGTCGGTGTTGTCCTCGGTACGCGTGCTCCACGGCATCTCGAGCACGGTGTCCAGCCAGGTACGGATCCAGCCCGCCTCCGGGGAGGCGTCACTGGCCCGCTCGAGCTTGCCGACCTCGCGCAGGGCCGCCTCGCGGACCTTCTCCGGCAGTTCGGCGCTCTCCACCCGGGAGCGGTAGTCGGCCGAGCCGTCCGGCTCCTCCTCACCCAGCTCCTTGCGGATCGCGGCGAGCTGCTGACGCAGCAGGAACTCCCGCTGCGACTTCTCCAGGCCCTCGCGGACGTCGCTGTTGATCTGCTCGGTGACCTCCTGCTCGGCCAGGTAGTCCTTCACCCAGCCGACCAGCAGCTCCAGCCGGGCGGTGACGTCCGGCGCGGCCAGCAGTTCGGTCTTCTGGTCCAGGGTCAACCAGGGCGCGTAGCCGGCCGAGTCGGCCAGCTCGGACAGGTCGGTCATCCGCTCCACGGCATCGATGACCTGCCAGGCCCCGCGCTGCTGGAGCACCGAGGTGACCAGGGCGCGGTACTCGCGGGCGAGTTCCCGGGCGCGGCCGGCGGGAGCGGGTTCGTCGAGTTCGGTCGCCTCGACCCAGAGCGCCGCGCCGGGACCGGGCACGCCGGAGCCGATGCGCGCGCGGGACAGGCCACGGACGACGGCGGCGGGCTCACCGTCGGGGAGCCGGCCGACCTTCTCGATGGTGGCGACGACGCCGATCGGGCCGTACTCGCCGTCGATACGCGGGACGGCCAGCAGCTTGCGGTCGCCGGTCGCCCGTGCCGCGTCGATGGCGGCCTGGGTGGTCGGGTCGAGGGTCACCGGGATGACCATGCCGGGCAGCAACACGGCGTCGGTCAGCGGAAGTACCGGAAGAGTTGCCATCGAACACCTGCTATCGCGTTGAGTTGAGCGTGTCTCACTCAAGTAACAAAGCGTTCCCCTTGTTCCGGTGTGTGACCCAGACCACTGTCCGGCGTCCGGTGGCGCATCGGCAGCAGCAGCTCCCGGACCGCCCGGCCACCCCCGGCCAGCGCCACCGCGACGGGGATGGCCAGGCTGGTCAGCGCCAGTGCGAGGACCAGCCGGGCGGGCAACCCGACCCCCACGGCGAGCGCGGTCAGCACGGTGCAGACGACCAACTTCACCCGGGTACGCGACAGCGGGACCACCGCGGAATCGCGGGTGGGCGCGACGACAGACATGCGGTTCTCCTCGTCCGGTGGGTGGGCGGCCTCGTCGGGCCGCCGCCCGTGCGGGGACGGCCGGCCCGACGGGACGACCTCAGGTGAGCTTGCTCTTGACGGTGTTCACGACACCGCCGGCCAGGCCCGGGTTGGTGCCGTACAGCCGCGGGTCACCGGGCGGAAGCACCGGCTCCGGGGCGTTCGCGCGCGGGTTGTCGTCGTACCGGAACTCGCCCTTGCCGTCCGGCGCGGGCCCGGACGCCCAACGGCCCTGGGCCGCGTCGGTGCCCGAGGAGAAGCCCAGGTAGGTGTAGCCGAACTCGGCGGTGAACTCCTCCGAGTCCGGGAAGGCGTCCGGCACCGGCATGTCCTCCAGGCCGTCCTCCTTGAGCTGCTCGATGGCCGCCAGCCACATGTTCTGGTGCATGGTGTCGCGGGCCAGCAGGAAGCGCAGCATCTGCTTGACACCGGGGTCGTCGGTCATGTTGAACAGCCGGGCGACCTGCAACCGGCCCTGCGCCTCGGCGGTGGCGTTGAGCTGGAAGTCGGCCAGGAGGTTGCCGCTGGCGGTGATGTACGCGCCGTTCCAGGGCACCCCGCTGGCGTCGACGGGCAGCGCCCCGCCCCCGCCGTGGATGAAGTGCGCCGGGTTCGACGCGGCGTAGACCGCCCCGCCGCCGGGGTTGTCCGCGACGGCCTCCGACAGCGCCAGCGGCGCATTGTCCAGCAACCGGCTGATCATCGTGACGATCATTTCGACGTGTCCGACCTCCTCGGTGCCGACGTCGAGCAGCAGGTCCTTGTACTTGCCGGGAAGTCGGCAGTTCCAGCCCTGGTAGAGGTACTGGTTGGCGACCGTCATCTCGCCCCACTTGCCGCCCAGCACCTCCTGCAGACGGCGGGCGAACGCGGCGTCCGGAGCGTCCGGCTTCGCCTCGAACTGCAGGTCCTTGACGTGGCTGAACATGCGACCTCCTCGGTACCGGGATGCTGGCACCGAGGAGGATTCCCATCCCCCTGACCCGGCCGGGCCAACTCGTGTCCCGCGCGGGTCAGCGCAGTGGGCGGACCGCCGGCAGCAGCACTTCCAGCGCCACGCCCCGCGGGCGCAACCGGTGCGCCCGCAGCGCTCCCCCGTCCACCGCCACCAGGTGCCGCACGATCCACAGCCCCAGCCCGGACATCCCGACCGCCGGGGCGGTACGGCGCAGCGCCACCAGCAGCCCCTCGTCCACCCGCCCCTCGTCGGTGACCACGATGCTCAGTCCGGGGCCGCGCAGCGCGGCGTAGAGCCCGACGTGCCCACCGGCCGGCCCGTGCCGCAGCGCGTTCTCCACGAGGTTCACCAGCACCTGCCGGGTACGGCCGGCCGGCACCGGCCAGGCGGCCGCCCGTCGGGTGGCACGGACCCGACGCCGCCCCGCCGGCACCAGCGCGGCCGCCTCGCGCAGGAGGCCGGCCAGGGGCACGGTCGCCTCCGGTCGGTCGGCCGCCGGTGTCAGCGCGCCGGTGCCGGCGGTCGCGTCGCGCAGCAGGCCCTGCAGGTGGACGGCCTGGTCGCGGGCCAGCGCACTGACCGCCCGCCGGTCCGCGGCGGTCAGCGGCTTGTGGTCATCGGCCAGCGCCCGGGTGAGCGAGGTCAGCGCGCTGACCGGGGTACGGAACTCGTGACACAACACCCGCAGCAGCAGGTCGGCGTCGACAGCCGGGGACGGTGCGCTGCCCGATCCGGGTCCGGTCCGCCGCAATCCTCGCAACAAGCCCTGCCAGCCGTGGCGTGCGCGCATCCATCCGACTCCCCCCGATCGGTGCATACCCGCATGATCGGTACCCGCTGGGGAACGGCCCAGACATGCCGGACGCCCCCAACCTCAGACTCGCCGTCGTGGACGACCACCCGTTGTTCGTCCGTGGCCTGGAGTTGCTGCTTCCGGTGACCACCGACGGACGCGCCGAGGTGGTCGGCTCGACCGGGGACGCCGCCGCGGCGGCCAGCATGATCAGCCGCTGCCACCCGGACCTCGCGCTGGTCGACCTGCACATGCCACCGCCCGGTGGCGTCCGGGCGGTGGCCGCCATCCGGCGGACCACGCCCCGGGTGCGGGTGGTCGCCATGTCCGGCTCGACCGACCCGACGCCCGCCCTGGAGGCGCTGCGGGCCGGCGCGGAGGGGTTCCTGCCGAAGACCAGCGAACCGGAGGAACTGCTGCCCCCGCTGCTGGCGATCCTCGACGGCTGGGCGGTCCTGCCGGCGGAACTGCTGCGCGCCCTGCTCGGCCCCACCCGGGCGGCGGCCGTCGACCTCGACGGCGAGGAGCGTCGCCTGTTGCGGGCGATCGCCGCCGGACGCAGCACCGTCGACATCGCCGAGGAACTGCACGTCTCGGAACGGACGGTGAAACGAATGACCGCCGCGCTGCTGCGCAAGCTGCGGGTGACCAACCGGGCGGAGGCGGCGGCAGTCGCCGGCCACGCCGGCCTGCTCGCCGATTGACACCGCACCGACACCTGCGATTACGGCCGGTTCCCTGTTTTGTGCGGCACGCAATCGCGACGCGCCGAAATGAATGGGACGCATATTGTTGCGGATTCCCCGGGTGGTGGGTCAGACTTTGGACACATCCCGCCACACACAGGGAGTAATCGGCAATGGCGAGAAAAGTAATCACGGTGCTGACCGACGACCTCGACGGCGGGAAGGCCGATCGGACGGTCGAGTTCAGTCTCGACGGTGTCGCGTACACCATCGACGTCTCGGACGAGAATGCGGGTGTCCTGCGTAAGGCGCTGGACCCATACATCAATGCGGGTCGGCGGATCGGTCGGGGCCCGGCGGACAACGCGCGGACAGTTCGGCGGCCCGGGCGACCCACCGGCGCGGGAATGGACCGCGAACAAAACCGGGCGATCCGGGAATGGGCCGTCAAGAACGGCTACAAGATTTCCGAGCGGGGCCGGATCCCGGTCGAGGTCGTCGA
>NZ_JBYIRN010000045.1:0-34362 GCF_057708145.1 Micromonospora sp. bgisy143 | reverse complement strand
TGACAACAACTTCATGATCAACGGCGGGGACGGGCGCCCGGGGGCGGCGCGGGGGCGGGCGCGGGGGCGGGGGCGGGGGCGGGGGCGGGGGGCTTGTGGGTGTGCGGGCGCCTTGGTTACCAGAGGGGGCGGACCGCGCCGACCGGGACGCCGCCGCCGAAGAGCGGCACCTCGGCGTACTCGGTCAGCACCGGTGCCTGCACCCCGAGCCGCCGCAGCGCGGAGACCAGCACCGGCATCCGCGCCCGGTCAGCGCCATCGTCGATCTTCAGGGCCACCGCGCCGACGCCCGGCAGCCCGACCGCGAACACGCCCTCGGCGCCGATCTTGGCCAGCAGGCCCGGAACACCGCGCATCAGCCGGGTGTCGTCGGCCTGGGTGCCACCCACGATCTCCGGGTACGCACGCATGGCGTCGGCCACCCGGCGCGGCGCCGAGCCCGGCTCGGCATCGACAAGCCGCAGGTACGCGCCGGCCAAGCCGGTCAGCGATACCGCGAGCACCGGCGCGCCGCAGCCGTCCACGCCCACCGCCGCCACCGACTCACCGGTGAACTCCTCGACGGTCGCCCGCAACCGCTGCTGCAACGGGTGCTCCGGCCGCCAGTAGCCGTCCCGGGGCCAACCGGCGGCCTCGCAGGTCAGCAGCATTCCGCTGTGCTTGCCGGAACAGTTCATCTGCACCCGGGTCGGCCCGCCCCCGGCGCGCAGCACCGCCTCCCGGGCCGCCACGCCCGCCGGCAGGTCGGGCGGGCAGTGCAGCGCGGCGGCGTCCAGTCCGGCCCGGTCGAGCAGCGCGTCGACCCGGGCCAGGTGGAAGTCCTCCCCCGCGTGGCTGGCCGAGACCAGCGCCAGGTCGGCCGGATCGGTGAGCGGCAGGCCGGCGCGGAGCATCCCGATCGTCTGCATCGGCTTGCTGGCCGAACGCGGGAAGACCGGTGCGGTCACGTCCCCGGCTGCGGCCAACGGCGCCCCGGTCGCGTCCAGCACCACCACCGAGCCGCGGTGCCCACCCTCCACGAACCCGGACCGGACCACCTCGGCGAGCGGCACGCCGCCCTCGTACGTCTTTCCCACGTGCTGGACGGTACCCAGCGGATCGGGTCGCCCGTCGGCGGGGTGACCAGGTCGTCCACCGGCCGAGTGACAGGGGCGCGGGAAGCCCTCGGCCTTACAGCCCGAGCAGCGTGCGGGCCTCGACGGTGGTCAACGGCGGCCGCTGGGCGAGTTGGGCGAAGCCGACCGCGCGGGCGACCAACTGCATGTTGGACTCGACCGGGCGACCCTTGGCGTACGTCACCGTGTCCTCCATGCCGACCCGCAGGTGTCCGCCGGTCGACAACGAGGCTAGCAGTACGGGGATGGTGCTGCGGCCGATGCCGGTGGCCGAGAACGTGGTGCCCTCGGGCAGGTCCCGCAGCATCCGGTGCGCGGCCACCAGCGTCTCGGTGGTGCCCGGCATCCCGCCCGGCACACCCATCACGAAGTCGACGTGCACGTGCCCGCCCGCCGGCAGCCCGTACTTGCCGAGCAACCGCTGCAACGCGGACAGGTGGCCGAGGTCGAAGATCTCGTACTCCGGCACGATCCCCCGCTCCTGCATGCGGGTGTGCAGGTCGACGATGAACTCCCAGCGGTTGAGGAAGACATCGTCGCCGAAGTTGACCGTGCCCATGGTGCAGGAGGCCATGTCGGGGCGCGCGTCGAGCACGGCGAGCCGGGCAGCCTCCGGATCGGTCACCGCGCCGCCCGAGGAGAGCTGCACGATCAGGTCGGTGCTCTCCCGCAGCGCCGCCACCGTCTCGGCCAGGCGGGCCGGGTCGAGGGTCGGCCGGGCCTCGTCGTCGCGGATGTGGACGTGGATCACGGCGGCACCGAGCGCCTCGCACTCCTTGGCGGTGAGCAGCAACTCGTCCAGGGTCACCGGCAGCGCCGGAACCTCCGCCTTGGCCGACTCCGCCCCGGTCGGGGCCACCGTGATCAACGTCCCTGTCGTCATGCCGGCGATCCTAGACGTGCCGGTCAGGATGGGTCGATCGCCGCCACGGTCTCGCCGATCATCAGGGCGGCGTCGTCCGGGACGTTCCGCTTCAGCACGGCGAGGGCGACCTGACCCAGTTCGTGGTGCAGCACAGCGGTGCCCACGAAACCCACCGCCCGGCCATCGAGGGTCACCGGCGTACCGGCGGCCGGCGGCTGGTCGGTGGTCACCCCGTCGAGGTGCAGCAGCACCAGGCGGCGCGGCGGCCGGCCCAGGTTGTGCACCCGGGCGACCGTCTCCTGACCCCGGTAGCAGCCCTTGTCCAGGTGCACCGCCGGGCCGATCAGGTCCACCTCGGCCGGGATGGTCCGGTGATCGGTGTCCACCCCCACCCGGGGCTGCCGGGCGGCCACCCGGATCGCCTCGTACGCCCAGAGGCCGGCGACCGGTACGCCCGCGCCGCGCAGCTCGGCGACCACCTGCTCCATCGCCGAGCGGGGCACCAGCAGGTCCACCCCGAGGAGGCCACGTCGCGCCCAGCCGCCGATCGGCAGCGGGCGGACGTCGTACCGGATGCCCGCCCGGGGTGGCACAGCCCCGGCGGCGAACTTCGGACCCGGCACCGGGAGCAGGTCCGGTGCGGCCAGCCCGGTCACGCCGAGCGTGCCCACGGCCTCCGCCGCCGCCGGACCGACAAGCGACAGCAGCGCCCGTTCGGCGGTGGCGTCGCGGGGGTCGACCTTGCTGAAGAACCGCATCTTCTCCAGGTATCCCAGCAGGCCCTCGGTCGCTCCCGGCTCGGTGTCCAGCCAGGTGGTCTCGCCGTCCTCGGCGACCAGGGCGTGCTGCTCGACGTGCCCGTGCGGGGAGAGCACCAGCAGCTCGGTGCCCTCACCGGCGGCCAGCGTCGACAGGTGCTGCGAGGTGATCGTGTGCAGCCAACCGGCACGCTCCTCGCCGGGCACCGCGACGATCCCCCGGTGGGAGCGGTCGACCAGGCCGACCTCGGTGTCCAGCACGCGCTGCTCGCGCAGCGGGTCGCCGTAGTGCGCGGCCACCCCCCGCACGCCTGCGGCGACGTGCGCCGGGTCCGGCTGGTCGCGGCTGGCCTCGTCGATGCTCTCGACGGCCACCGCGCCCGCAATGTCGATCATGTGTGGTCCCCGTTCTCGCAACGGCCGCAGACGCCGAAGAGTGACACGTGCCCGATGTCCACCTGGAAACCGCGCTGCGCGACCAACTGCTCGGCGAGCGGACGGAGCAGCTCAGGATCGATCTCGTCGATCGCGCCGCACTCCCGGCAGACCAGGTGGACGTGTTGGTGCTCACCCGCCGCGTGATAGGTCGGCGAACCGTGCGACAGGTGGGTGTGCGTCACCAGGCCGAGCCGTTCCAGCAGCTCCAGCGTGCGGTAGATGGTGGTGATGTTGACCCCGGCGGCGACCTCTCGCACGGCGGCGTGCACCCGCTCCGGGGTGGCGTGGCCCAGATCGAGTACCGCCTGGAGCACGAGCTGCCGTTGGGCCGTCAACCGCAGTCCACGGGCCCGGAGCATTTCCGCGAGGGAGGATTCGGACACCGTCCGATCATAGTTCGGCGATCGCGCCGGTCCCCCGCGCGCGGCGTCCGCCGCTACGCTCGACGGTCATGGTGACGTCGTCCGCCGGTAATGTCCCGGCCAACCCGAGCACCCGGATCGCCGTGCTCGGACGGGGCCCGATTCCGGCGGACGAGCCCGTGCTGCGCGGCGACGACCTGGGCGTCCTGCGCGGCGACGGGCTCTTCGAGTCGATGCACCTGCGCCAGGGGCGACCGTGGCTACGCGACGAGCACCTGGCCCGGCTGGTCACGGCGGCGGCAGCCGTCGAGCTGGACCTGCCGCCCACCGACGCGCTGACCGACCTGCTCGACTCGGTGCTCGCGGGCTGGCCGGCGGAGGTGGAGGGCGCGCTGCGGCTGGTGTGCACCCGGGGCTCGGAGGCCGGCGGTCCGCCGACCGTCTACGCCACGTTGACCGCGGTACCGGCGTCGTCGCTGGCGGCGCGACGGGCCGGGATAACCGTGGCCGTCCTGCCGCTGGGGGTGCCCGCCGACGCCCGTACCGGGCTGGACTGGCTGCCGGCGGGGATCAAGTCCACCTCGTACGCGGTCAACAGCGCCGCCCGCCGGTGGGCGCGACGGGCCGGGGTGGACGACGTGCTCTGGGTCTCGTCCGACGGGTACGCCCTGGAGGGGCCGACCGCCAACGTGGTGTGGCTCACCGGCGACACGATCTGCACGGTGCCCGCCGCCACCACCGGCATCCTGCCCGGCACGACCATCGCCTGGCTGCTCGCCCACGCGCACGAGCTGGGCCTGGAGGGCGCCGAACGGATGGTGACGCCGGCCGAGCTGCACGCCGCCGACGGCGTCTGGTTCAGCTCCTCGGTACGCGGACTCGCCGAGGTCCGGATGCTGGACGGGGTACGCCGGGACCCCTGCCCGCGTACCCCGGCCCTGCACGAGCTGCTGGGTTTCCCCGTCGACTGAGCCGTCAGCCGTCAGCCGCCGACCCGGACGAGCCGCGCCGACAGGTGCGGGCTGAGCGGGTGACCCATCGCGGCCATCTCCTGGGCGTAGAGCAGCGCGCCCTCCACGATGCCGAAGAGGCGGTGCCCCCCGGTGACCTCCTTGGCGGTCGCCGTCCGCACCACCGCGTCGGTGGCGAACTCGACCTGGGTGCCGGTGCGCTTGCCGAGGTGCAGTTCCATTACCCCGGTGGGAGTCGTGAGCAGCGCCTCCAGCTCGTCGGTGGCGCGGCCGTCCACCAGCACCGGTCGCCACCAGCCGACCTCACGGCCGGCCGGACGAACGGGCCGGCTCTGCTCGTCGAGGATCCAGGCCCGCGACTCGTAGTGCAGGAACGGCCGGCCGTCGTGGCTGATCTTGATTTCCTGCGCGTAGTCGAAGTCCTCGATGGTGGGGAAGCCACCCTTGCCCCGACCACGCCACAGACCGATGTACGGCAGCAGCCCGTCCAGCGCGGGGTGCAGCTTCGGGCCGACGCGCAGGTCGTAGCTCTCCTCGTACGGGTACTCCTCGACCGGCGGCGCGTTCAGCCACGGCGGTTGCAGCGGATTCTCGTCGCTCACTGTGCGCTCACCAACGTCCCCTTGAAATCCTTACCGCCAGGTAGACCAAGCCGCCGGCGAGTCCGCCCAGGCCGGCGACCAGCAGGCTGACGAACCCGATCTCGGTAACCATCGTGACCATCCTATGCTGGGCCTCATGGCCCGCTCTCTCGTCGTCAAGGTCACCGCCGGGGCGGACGCCCCGGAGCGCTGCGCGCAGGCGTTCACGGTCGCCGCCACGGCGGTCGCGGCCGGCGTGGACGTCTCGCTCTGGCTGACCGGGGAGTCGACCTGGTTCGCGCTGCCCGGTCGCGCCCAGGAATTCGAGCTGCCGCACTCCGCGCCGCTGGCCGAGCTGCTGCACGTCGTCCTGACCAGCGGCCAGGTGACCGCCTGCACCCAGTGCGCGGCCCGTCGCGAGATCGGCCCGGAGGACGTACTGCCCGGCGTACGGATCGCGGGCGCCGCGGTCTTCGTCGAGGAGGCGATGACCGAGGGCGCGCAGGCGCTCGTCTACTGACCCCTGGAGTGCCAATACCGACCCGGCAACCCGAGGCGCTGCCTACGATTCGGGAGTGACCGAGGCGACCCAGAGGTTCTTCGAATCCCTGCCGGCGCGGGCACGGACGGTCCTGCGCGGCCCGGTGGCCGGAACCCTCCAGATCGACCTCGGCATCGACCACCAGACCGAGCACTGGCTGGTCCGGATGCGGCCCGGAGAGGCACAGGCCACTCGCGAGCGGGGTCCGGCCGACGCCATCTGGTACAGCAGCGCGGCCCTGTTCGACAGGTTGATCGCCGGGGAGTCCCAGGCGCTCGCCGCCGTGCTGCGCAACGAGAGCACCTTCAGCGGTGACGTGAAGCTCTTCCTGGCCTTCCGCCGCTTCTTCCCGGACCCACCGGGCACCCGGGACCCGCGCGAGGTCGCCCGCGAGGTAGTCGGACGGCGGTCGTGAAGGACCTCGTCAGCATCCTGGACGGCAACACCTTCCTGGTCAGTGACCGTCGGGGGGACATCGAGCCGTCCTTCGACTTCCCGACCGGGCTGTTCTCCTTCGACACCCGCTTCCTGTCGAGCTGGGTGCTCACCCTCGACGGGCAGCGGTTGCACGCCCTCTCCGTGGACGACAGCGAGTCGTACCGGACCACGTTCTTCCTCGCGCCCGGCGAACCCACCCACTACCTGGACGCCAAGGCCTCGATGATCCGCAGTCGGGAGATCGGCAGCGGCTTCGACGAGGAACTGACCGTCCTCAACCACTCCGGCGACGCGGCCGAGTTCACCGTCCGAATCGAGATGGGCAGCGACTTCGCCGACCTGTTCGAGATCAAACACGCCCAACAGAAGGTGGGCCGCACGACGATCGAGGAGGCCGACGGCGCGCTGCGCCTGACGTACCGGCGGGAGGCTTTCCACCGGGAGACCCTGATCCGCTCCTCGGCGCCGGCGCAGGTCGACGCCGCCGGGATGACGTTCCGGGTCCGGATCGGCCGCAACGGCGAGTGGCGGACCCGGATACAGGTTTCCACCACCGTCTTCGGCGCGCGGGGCGAGGACATCCGGGCGACCCTGCCGTACGCGGGCGGGCGCGGCGGGGACGCCATCCGGGCCGAACACCGGGATCTGATCGACCGGGCGCCGACGCTCGGCTGTGACTGCGAGCCCTTGGCCGGGGCGTACCGGCGCAGCCTCAACGACCTGGCCGCGCTGCGCTACGAGTCGATCGCCCTGGGCGTACGGCTGATCGCCGCCGGGCTGCCGTGGTTCATGACCCTCTTCGGTCGGGACAGCATCATCACCTCGTTGCAGGTGCTGCCGTTCCTGCCGGGACTGGTCCCGCCGACCGTCCAGATGCTCGGCGGCCTACAGGGGCACCGGGTGGACGACTTCCGGGACGAGGAGCCCGGCAAGATCCTGCACGAGCTGCGGTACGGGGAGACCGCCGGCTTCGAGGAGCAGCCCCACTCGCCGTACTACGGATCGGCGGACTCGACGCCACTGTTCGTCATCCTGGTCGACGAGTACGAGCGCTGGACCGGCGACACCGCACTGGTCCAGCAGTTGGAGCCGCAGATCCGCGCCGCGTTGGACTGGATCGACACCTACGGCGACCTGCTCGGCACCGGCTATGTCTGGTACCGCACCCGCAACCCGGAGACCGGCTTGGAGAACCAGTGCTGGAAGGACTCCTGGGACGGCATCTCGTACGCCGACGGCCGGCTCCCCGGCTTCCCCCGGGCCACCTGCGAGTTACAGGGTTACGCGTACGACGCGAAGGTCCGTGCCGCCCGGCTGGCCCGCCAGGTATGGAACGACCCGGCGTACGCCGACCGGCTGGAACGGGAGGCCTCGGAGCTCAAGCAGCGGTTCAACCGCGACTTCTGGATCGCCGACCGCGAGTACTACGCGCTGGCCCTGGACGCCGACGGTCAGCAGGTCGACGCGCTGACGTCGAACATCGGGCACCTGCTGTGGAGCGGGATCGTGGACGAGCCGCGGGCCGGCAAGGTGGTCGAACACCTGCTCGGGCCGCGGCTCTTCTCCGGCTGGGGGGTACGGACCCTGGCCGAGGGCGAGGGCCGGTACAACCCGATCGGGTACCACGTCGGCACCGTCTGGCCGTTCGACAACTCGATCATCGCCTGGGGGCTGGGCCGGTACGGCTACCGGGAGGAGGCCGGGATGCTCTGCGAAGCCATGCTGGCCGCGTCCACGTACTTCGGCGGGCGGCTGCCGGAGGCGTTCGCCGGCTACGCCCGCAGCCGCACCGGCTACCCGGTGGAGTACCCCACCGCGTGCAGCCCGCAGGCCTGGTCGAGCGGTACCCCGCTGCTGTTGCTGCGGGTGATGCTCGGGCTGGAACCGCAGGGCGAGCACCTGATCATCGATCCGGCCGTGCCGCCGGGCATGGGCCGGGTGGAACTGCTGGACATCCCCGGCCGCTGGGGCCAGGTCGACGCGCTGGGGCGCAGCCGCGAGGCCGACGGTCGCGGAACGGACGGCTGACCCGCCGACTCAGCCGGGGCAGCCGAGGGTGGCGGCCACCCGCGCGGCGTCCGGGCCGAGTTCGGCGAGCACGGTGACGTCGCCGGTGCGGTACGCGTACACCGGTGGGTTGTCCAGCAGTGGTGCGCCGCCGGCCAGCGCGGCGAGCGCGCCGGTCTCGGCCGGGCCGGGACCGGCGGCGGACCGTGCGGTACGGGCCAGCGTGCCGTCCGGACACGGCGCGGTGACCAGGTCCGGCGCGTCAGCGGTCGGCCGGCCCAGCGCGGTGAGGGCGGCCGTGAGGGCCGCCGTCTCCGGGCCGGCGGTGGTGGCCGGCGTCGGATCGTGACCGGCGCCCGGCGGCCGACAGCCGGTGTCGACGGTCAACCGCAGCCTGCCGTCTCCGGTCGGCCGCCCCGCGACGGCGACGAACTCCCCGGCGTCGGCGCGCAGTTCCGGACCGTCCAGACCGGTACCGACCCCGGCCCGCCAGTTCGCCGGCAGCCGGTCGGCGATGCCGGTCAGTACCGTCCGCTCGGTGCCGGCGGACGCCAACACACCGACCTCGCGACGCAGCCTCGCGCCGTCGGCGAGTGGGGTGACCCGGCAACCCGCGCTGACCCGGGCCGGTCCCAGCTCCAGCAGCCCGGCCGGGCCGGCAGCCCGGGCCAGCTCGCCGACCGCCCGGTCGACCACCGGGGCGGCCTCGGCCAGGGTGCGCTGCTCGCGCACCGTCGGCGGATCGTCGCGGACCGACAGCCAGGTGAGCCCGGCCAGCAACAGAGCCCACAGCACGGTCGCAACCGGCAGCCAGCGCCGCCCACGCCGCGCCGGCGGGGCGGGATCGCTCGACGAGGGCCAACCCGTCTGGACAGCACCGCTCACCCGGCCATGGTGTCACGGGCCGTCCGGCCCGCCGCACGGCAGTCGTCGGCGGTCCGGCCGCCCGCCCTTCAACCGGAATAACGCCAGGTCAGCGGCCGATCGTTAGGTATTGAGCACCGTCCGAGCAGGTCCCGAACCCAGCGGGACCCCACATGGGGAGGAACAGTGCTCCAACCACCACCGAAGATGAGATCCGTCCGCTGGCGAGCAGCCGTGGCCTGTGGCGCGGCCCTGCTGGCCCTCACCGCCCAGCCCGCCGTCGCCGCCCGACCCGCGCCCACGCCCGCCCGCGTCGACCACCTGCTGCTCCGCCAACTCGGCACCACCGGCAGCGGCAGTTTCCTCGTCTACCTGCGCAGCACCGCGCCGGTGGCGCGGAGCGCGAAGCTGCGAGACCCGGACGACCGGGCCCGCGAGGTGCACCGGCTGCTCACCACCACCGCCACCCGCACCCAGCGGGGTCTGCGCGCGTTGCTCAAGACCCGCAAGGCGCCACACACCGCGTACTGGATCGCCAACGCGGTACGCGTCACCGGGAATCGCGCGCTGCTCGACGAGATCGCCAAGCGGCCCGAGGTGGCGCGGATCGAGCCCAGCCGCAGCTACCCCCTGCTGCGGCCGACCCCGGCGACCGGCAGCCGCGCGGAGGCGAACGGCCCGGAGTGGGGGCTCACCAACATCAACGCTCCGCAGGTGTGGAACGAGCTCGGCGACCGGGGCGACGGCGTGGTCGTCGCCACCATCGACAGCGGCGCCCAGTACGACCACCCGGCGCTGGTCCGCGCGTACCGCGGCAACCTCGGTGGGGGCACCTTCGACCACAACCACAACTGGTACGACCCGGCCGGTGTGTGCCCGAGCGCCGCGCCCTGCGACAACGCCG
This sequence comes from Micromonospora sp. bgisy143, assembly GCF_057708145.1. Taxonomy (NCBI): domain Bacteria; kingdom Bacillati; phylum Actinomycetota; class Actinomycetes; order Micromonosporales; family Micromonosporaceae; genus Micromonospora; species Micromonospora sp. bgisy143. The sequence goes on along the minus strand of NZ_JBYIRN010000045.1, from coordinate 24,518 downwards.
GCCACGGCACGCACACCATGGGCACGATGGTCGGCGACGACGGCGCGGGCAACCAGATCGGCGTCGCCCCCGGCGCGAAGTGGATCGCCGCGAAGGGCTGCGAGACCGACTCCTGCACCGACGCCTCGCTGCTCGCCGCCGGCCAGTGGGTGCTGGCCCCGACCGACCTGAACGGGCGGAACCCCCGCCCCGACCTGCGCCCCGACGTGGTCAACAACTCGTGGGGCGGTGCCGGCGGCGACCCCTGGTTCGAGCAGACCATCGCGGCCTGGCGGGCGGCCGGCATCTTCGGCGTCTTCTCCGCCGGCAACGACGGTCCGGCCTGCGGCAGCGCCGGCTCCCCCGGGGACAGCGCCAACGCGTACGCCGTCGGCTCGTACGACGCGCAGAACGCCATCTCCGACTTCTCCGGGCGGGGCGTCGGTACCGACGCGCGGTCGTACAAGCCGAACGTGGCCGCGCCGGGCGGCAACGTGCGCTCCAGCGTTCCCGGCGACTCGTACGCCGCCTACGACGGCACCTCGATGGCCGCACCGCACGTCTCCGGCACGGTGGCGCTGCTCTGGTCGGCCGCACCGACCCTCAAGGGCGATGTCGCCGCCACCGAGGAGCTGTTGGACCGCACCGCCCGCGACGTCGACGCCACCGCCTGCGGAGGCACCGCCGCCGACAACAACGTCTTCGGCGAGGGCCGACTGGACGCGTACGCGGCGGTGCGGGCCGCACCGCGCGGCGCCGTCGGACGGGTCACCGGCACGGTCACCACGGCCGACGGCGGGGACCCGATCGCCGGCGCGACCGTCGGCGACGGCACCCGCAGCGTCACCACCGGCGCGGACGGCCGGTACGCGCTCACCGCGCCGGCCGGCGCGGCGACGATCGGCGTCAGCGCCTACGGGTACGCCGGGCAGAGCGCCACCGTCACCGTCACCGAGGGCGGGACGGTCACCCGCGACTTCGCCCTGACGGCCAACCCGACGGTCACCGTGGCCGGCCGGATCACCGACGGATCGGGGCACGGCTGGCCGCTCTACGCCCGGATCGAGGTAGCCGGTCGTCCCGGCGCACCGGTGTTCACCGACCCGGCCACCGGTCGGTACTCGTTCACCGTGCCGGGCAACGCGACGTACCGGCTCACCGCCACCGCCCGCTACCCCGGCTACCGGACGGTCACCCGGGACGTGGTCACCGCCGGCGACCCCGTGACGGCCGACATCGCCGTACCGGTCGAGACCTCGTGCACGGCGGCCGGCTACACCGGCAGCTTCGGCACACCCCTGCTGACCGAGAGCTTCGACAGCGGCGCGACACCGGACGGCTGGTCGGTGCGAAACCACACCGATGACGGCGGCTGGACCTTCACCGACGTGGCCGAACGGGGCAACCTCACCGGCGGCAGCGGCGCCTTCGCCATCGCCGACAGCGACCGCCTCGGCTCCGGCCGGACCCAGGACACCGACCTGGTGAGCCCCACCGTCGACCTGCGCGGCACACCCGCGCCGGTGCTGCGCTTCCACAGCGACTGGCGGGCGGTCGGCGTGAGCGACACCGCCGACGTGGACGTCTCCACCGACGGCGGTACCACCTGGACCACCGTCTGGCACCAGACCACCAGCCGGCGCGGACCGGTCGTCGAGGAGGTGCCACTCGACCCGGCGACCGGGGCCGCCGCGGTACTGATCAGGTTCCGCTTCCACGGCAGCTTCGCCTGGTGGTGGCAGGTGGACGACGTGCAGGTGGTCAACCGCGACTGCGTGCCCGCCCCGGGCGGCCTGGTGGTCGGGGTGACCACCGACCGCAACACCGACACGCCGCTCGACGGGGTCACCGTGGCCGGCGTCGACCGCCCGCAGGACCGCGGCAGGTCAGCGCCGACACCGGACGACCCGAACCAGCCGGACGGCTTCTACTGGCTCTTCTCCGGGCTGACCGGGACGCGCCGGTTCACCGCCGGCCGCCCGCCGTACCAGGTGGCCACCGAGACGACGACGGTGCCGGCCGACGGGGTCCGTCGCCTCGACGTCGCGCTGGCCGCCGGCCGGCTCACCGTCACACCGGCGACCATGGAGTCGTACCAGCCGTATGCCAGCACCCGGACCGTGAAGCTGACGGTCCGCAACACCGGAACCGCGCCGGCAACCGTCAACCTGGTGGAGCGCAACGGACGGTTCGACCTGCTGTCCCGGGCGGGAGCGCCGCTACGGGAGCAGCGCAGGAAGGGGATCAGCAAGGCCCGCACCGGCACCGCGTACGACGGGACTCGGACCGGGACCGCGCCCCGGACGTCTGATGCCTGGACCGGTGTCGCCGACCTTCCGGCGGCGGTCTACGACAACGCGGCGGCCACCCTGGACGGCAAGGTCTACTCCGTCGGCGGCGGTGGCGGCAGCGGCCAGGAGCGTAAGGCCTGGCGCTACGACGCCGACACGGACACCTGGGCGGCGCTGCCCGACATGCCGAATGCCCGCGCCAAGCCGGTCACGGCCGCCGTCGGCGGCAAGCTGTACGTCCTCGGTGGCTGGGGCGCCGCCGACAGCACCGTCGCCTCGGTGGACGTGTTCGACCCGGCCACGGACACCTGGAGCACGCTGGCTCCAGCGGTCAACCCGTTCCCGGTGGCGGCGGCCGGCGGGGCGGTCACCGGTGGCAAGGTCTACCTGGTCGGTGGCTGCCGGGACAACGACTGCACCGAGTCGGATCAGCTCGTCGTCCTCGACCCGACGACGGGCACGTTCCACACCGGAGCGGCGTACCCGCACCCGGTGGCCTGGCTGTCCTGCGGCGGGATCGGCGGCGCGGTCTACTGCGCCGGTGGCACCGGCGACGCCGACTACACCGACGCCTACCGGTACGACCCCACGGCGGACGCCTGGCACCGCCTGCCCGACCTGCCGGTGGACCTCTGGGGCGCCCAGTACGCGGCGGCCGGTGACCTCCTGGTCCTGGCCGGTGGGGTCACGGCGGCGTCCACCACGGTGACCAACCGGACCATCGCGTACGACCCGGTGGCGGGGAGTTGGCGGGACCTGCCGAACGTCCAGTCCGGTCGGTACCGGGGCGCGGCCGCCTGCGGCGCGTACCGGATCGGCGGATCGCCGTCCCCCTTCGTCGGCTCGCCGGACGTTGAACGACTCAGCGGCCTGGAGTTGTGTGCCGGCGAGGCGGACCTGCCCTGGCTCACCACCGAACCGGGCACGTTCACCCTGGCGCCGGGTGCCTCCCGAAAGGTCACCGTCTCGTTGCGCGCCACGGCCGCCGCCGGGGTGGCCCAGCCGGGCACCTACTCCGGCGAGTTGGGGATCGCGTCCGACACGCCGTACCGGGTTCCGGCGGTGCCGCTGCGGATGACCGTGTCGCCGCCGGCGATCTGGGGCAGGATCCAGGGCACGGTCACCGGGGTCACCTGCGCCGGGGCCACCGTCGCGGTCGCGGCGACGGTCCGGGTGAACAGGGTGGGTACGGCGACCGGCTGGACCCTGACCGCGAACGCCCAGGGCCGGTACGTCTGGTGGCTGCCGAAGGGTCGCTACGAGGTGATCGTCGCCAGGGACGGGTGGACACCGCAGACCCACCGCACACGCGTCCGGGCCGGCCGGGTCGACACCGTCGACGTCGTCCTCGACCCGGTCTCGTCCTGCACGAGAGCCACCGGCATCTGACCGCACCCGCGATGACGACGACCGGGGCCGGCCACCCGCAGAGGGTGACCGGCCCCGGTCGATCAGAGCGGTGGGTCAGGCGACGGTGACCGTCACCTCGTTGATGCCCCGGCCGGCGGTGACGGCGGTGTCGCCGTTGCCGTGCCGGGAGAGCGCCCGCAGCGTCCAGGAGCCCGGCGCGGCGAAGAACCGGAACTGGCCGGCGGCCGAGGTGACCACCTCGGCGGTGAACTCACCGGTCGAGTCGAGCAGCCGGACGTACGCGCCGGGCACGACCTCGTCCGCCGCCGAGCGGACGATGCCGGTGATGACGGTTTCCTTCTCCAGGTCCAGGCTGGCCGGCAGGGGCGCGGCCTGGTCGGGTGCGGCGCAGCCCGCAGCGGTGGGAGCGGTCATCGTCAGGCCTCCCCTGGCTCGTCGCCGAGCGCGACCGGCACGCCGACCAGCGAGCCGTACTCGGTCCAGGAGCCGTCGTAGTTCTTGACGTTGCGGTGACCGAGCAGCTCCTGGAGCACGAACCAGGTGTGCGAGGAACGCTCGCCGATCCGGCAGTACGCGATGGTCTCCTTGCTGTCGTCCAGCCCCGCGTCGCCGTAGATCTTGCGCAGCTCGTCGTCGGACCGGAAGGTGCCGTCCTCGTTGGCCGCCTTGGACCACGGGACGCTGATCGCGGTCGGGATGTGACCGGCCCGCTGCGCCTGCTCCTGGGGGAGGTGGGCGGGGGCGAGCAGCCGGCCGGCGAACTCGTCGGGGCTGCGCACGTCGACCAGGTTCTTGGTGCCGATCGCGGCGACCACCTCGTCGCGGAAGGCCCGGATGGAGGTGTCCGGCTCCTGCGCGACGTACTGGGTCGCCGGGCGGGTCGTCGTCTCGGTGACGAGCGGCCGGGCGTCCAGCTCCCACTTCTTGCGACCGCCGTCGAGCAGCTTGACGTCGCGGTGGCCGTAGAGCTTGAAGTACCAGTAGGCGTACGCCGCGAACCAGTTGTTGTTGCCGCCGTACAGGATCACGGTGTCGTCGTTGCTGATGCCCCGCTCGGACAGCAGCGCCTCGAACTGGGTCTTGTTGACGAAGTCCCGGCGGACCTGGTCCTGGAGGTCGGTCTTCCAGTCGATCTTGATGGCGCCGGCGATGTGGCCGGTCTCGAAGGCCGAGGTGTCCTCGTCGACCTCGACGAAGACGACGCCCGGGGCGTCGAGGTTCTTCTCGGCCCACTCGGCCGAGACGAGTGCGGTGTCGCGACTCATCGAATCACTCCCTGGTGAGGATGGATGGTGAGCCAACGCGCGAATATCGATGGGTTGAACTGTCGCACCGCGCGCGGGACCCAGTGGAAGGACGGGATCACGGGTTCGTGCGACGGCGCCGCTGCCGGGCGTTCGGTGGGATCACCGGAAAGGGTCGGAGACCCTGCGTGCCGGTGGCCGCCATCAGGCGGCCGAAATCAGCCCCGCCGTCAGATGACAGGGCGACACAGGCAGGTGGCCACGCGGCACAGGTCGACCGCGCGCCGTTTGGTGAGGTGGGTCCCCATGGTCACGGAGCCTACCAGTCAGTGAGCGGGCTGCCACCGTACCGACCACCATCCGGGAATCGTCCGGCCACCGGGCTACCGCGACGTCCCGGCTGCCGGACTGTTTGACGCACCAGTCAGCTGACGGAGTTGATCGGTACGTTCTTCGCGTCGGCGGTGACCGCCAACCCTTCGGGCAACGGCTGCACCTTGCGGACCGCGAGCTGGAACGGCAGGTCGGGCAGCGGCACGTCGATGGAGATGCCCTTGGCGTAGTTGTTGAGGATCGTGCGGGCCAGCGGCAGGTTCGGCAGCCCGGCGGCGTCCAGGTTGTTGAAGCGCAGGGCCACCGCGCCACTCTTGGCGACGGTGACGTCTGCGGTGCCGGCGACGGTGAACTTCTGGCCGAGGATGTCGACCGGGGCGCTCACGGCCAGCTTGCCGCCCTGCTCGCCGAGCGTGAGGCCGGGCCGGTTCAACAGCGCGGCGAGGCTCTCATAGCTGATCGTGCCGGTGCCGTCGACGGTGTCGGCCACGACGTCGCCCTGCCCGGAGCGCAGCGTGTCCAGCGACGCCCGCACGTTGCGGGCGTCGACGTCCAGCACCGGCAGCCGTACGGCGTCACCCTCGACCGAGGCCTGCACGTCCCGCAGCGAGATGGAGATCCGCTCGTACCGCCCGTCGAGCACCTGGGTCAGGAACGGAACCCCACCGACCTCGACGTCGGGTGCCGCGGACTGCGCGCCCTGCTTGCTGATCTCCTGGCTGACCCGTTCGGCGATCAGCCGCTCGGCCACCCCGACCGCCACCCGGTCGGCGACCACCAGAAGTCCCACCACCACGAGGAGCAGGACGACAAGCCCGATGAGCAGCTTGCGCCCGCGCCGTCGGGGCCGGGCCTCGCCGACCGGATACTCCTGGGCCACGCCGCCTCCTGTCTCCGTCCGCCGCGACACGGCGGATCGTCCGAACCGGTGCCGCAGCGCGGCGCACCGTAGGTACCCGAGGGGCACCGACCTCAACCGTGGCTCAGAGGAAGAGCATGCACATGGCGTACGCGGCCGGCGCGGCCAGGGCGAACCCGCCGAGCGGCCCCTGCATGTGCCGGGCGACCCACATGGTGGGTGGCTCGCCGGCCATCAGGCGGCCCGCCTCCGCGTACCCCACGGCGAGGTCGGTCAGCACGGCGGCGACGGCCGCGACCAGGCCGATCACCGCGGCCCTGGTCGGCGTGAAGGGTGCCACCAGATAGCCGCCGAGCAGCGCGCTGCCCAGCGTGCCCACCATCGCGCCGCCGACGACGCCGGCCGCGCCCCGGGGCACCTGCGGGGCCAGCCGGGGCCACGGCAGCACCGCGTCGGTGAGCCGGGCGACGGTGAGCGCGATGCCGCTCGCGGTCAGGCAGACAGTGATCGCCTGGGTGCCGGCGGGGATGCGACTGAGCACGATCAGGGTGCCGAAGGCCACCACACCGACCACGATGAGCAGGGTGGCACCGAGGGAGTCGGTGACCCGGACCCGGTCGACGCGGCGGATCAGTTGGCCGAGCACTGCGGCGAGGAAGCCGCCGACGGCCAGATAGCCCAGCGGCGCCAGGCCGGCGATGTCGCTCCGTACGGCGGCGATGTCGGCGGCCGCGGCCACGGCGGCGCTGATCCCGCCGACCAGCAGCAACGCCGGTGGGCGCATGGCCATCGTCCAGGCGAGCACGAACAGCAGTTGGACGCCGAAGACGATGACGGCGAACGGCAGCCGGTGGCCCGGGCCCGACGTCTGCGCGCCGAGCACCAGTCCCACGCCGAGCAGCGCGGCGAAGCCGGCGATGGTCAGCGCCAACGGACGGTGCACCTCGACCGGGGGGACGACCTCCTCCTCCGGCTCGTCGACCTCGTCCTCGGCACGCCGGGCCGGCTCGCCGGCACGGCGGGCCCGGCGCGGCCCACGTTCACGGCGCTCGCCCTCGGCGACAGCCGGTCCGGTGCGCGGCGCGGGCGGGTGTCCACGGGTCGGAGCGGCCGGACCCGGACGGGGGCCGTCGGACCACGAGTCGCGGCCGGCGTCGGGCGAGGTGGAGGGAAACACGCCCCGATCGTGCCAGATCGACCGGCCGGTGCGGCGGTCACGGGTTTCAGCAACGTTAAAACCTGTGCCACGATCAGGGGCAAGCTAGACAAACGGGAAATGGCCTGACGGTGCAGCCGAGGCGATCGGTTACGCTCAACGCGTTACCCGCCCGTCAGCGACGCCGGGACCACGCAATTTCTCAGCGCACTCCCTCACGAGTGTGTCTGGTCGCGTGCGGCGATGCGCCGCCGGGACGGAGGTGATCGTGGAGATCCTGCTGCTGGTGACCGCGCGTGCAGGCGAACCGTCGGCTGTGCTGCCGGCGCTCGACCTGCTGCCACACTCGGTGCGCACCGCGCCGCGTGATGTCCGCACCCTGGTCGCCGGGCCCAGCCCCGACGCGGTGCTGGTGGACGCCCGGTCGGAGTTGAGCGAGGCCCGGGCGACCTGCCGGATGCTGCACGCCACCGGGCTCGGGGTGCCGCTGGTCGCGGTCGTCACCGAGGCCGGCCTGATCGCGCTGAACGCGGACTGGGGCGTCGACGACGTCATCCTCGCCTCGGCCGGTCCCGCCGAGGTCGAGGCCCGGCTGCGGCTCGCGGTCGGCCGCCTGAGCAACGCGACCGCCGGCGCCGGCGGCTCGATCCGGGCCGGGGAACTCACCATCGACCCGGACACGTACGCGGCCAAGCTGAAGGGCCGCCCGCTCGACCTCACCTACAAGGAGTTCGAGCTGCTGAAGTTCCTGGCCCAGCACCCGGGCCGGGTGTTCACCCGCGACCAGCTGCTGCGCGAGGTCTGGGGGTACGACTACTTCGGCGGCACCCGGACGGTGGACGTGCACGTCCGGCGGCTGCGCGCGAAGCTCGGCTCGGAGTACGAGTCGATGATCGGCACGGTCCGCCAGGTGGGTTACAAGTTCGTCGTACCGCCGTCGCGTTCCCTGCCCGAGGCGGAGCACGCGCCGCTGCCCGTCTAGCTCCGGCCCGATTCCCCATATGCCCCTTTTGTGCAGCTCGTCGGTCCTATTCTGACTGCCGGGTTTGTCGCAAAAGGGGGTCAAGGGTGCGCGCAGACAGCACGGGGGCGACGGGCCGGCGGCTCCGGCCGACCGGGTGGAAGCCGTGACGCGGGTCAACTCGACCGCGCGCGCGGCCGGGATCGTGACAGTGGTATTGGCAGCGCTACTCGGCTCCGCGTACGTGCTGGGCCGCAGCCTCGTCCCGGACCAGACCCGGCCGCACGCCACCGGCGTCACCACGGAGGCCACCGGACCCCACTACGCCGACCAGCCTCCCGAGCAGCCGTCGAGCGAGCACCCGAGCACCAGCCAGAGCGCCGCCGGGCCGGCCGAGGCCGGTCAGGACGGCACCGGCCGGGACGCCGGTGGCGACAAGCTGTTCGGCGCCCACACCGACACCGGCACCGCCCGACTCGCGCTGACCTTCGACGACGGCCCGGACCCGCGCTACACCCCCCAGGTCCTCGCGATGCTGCGCGAGTACGACGTCAAGGCCACGTTCTGCGTGGTGGGCGAGAACGCCCAGGACCACCCCGACCTGATCCAGGCGATCGTCGCGGACGGCCACACGCTCTGCAACCACTCCTGGCACCACGACGTCTCCCTGGGCAACCGGTCCGCCGACCAGATCCGCACCGATCTGGTACGCACCAACCAGGCCATCCGGGCGGCGGTGCCGGACGTACCGATCGTCTGGTACCGGCAGCCCGGTGGCGCCTGGACCTACCCGGTGGTGACCGTGGCCCGGCAACTCGGCATGACCCCGCTGCACTGGTCGGTGGACCCGTCCGACTGGCAGGCGCCCGGCGCCAACAAGATCGCCACCACGGTGCTCACGCAGGCGCAACCCGGGGCGGTCGTGCTCATGCACGACGCCGGAGGCGACCGGCAGGGCACGGTCGACGCGTTGCGCCGGATCCTGCCCGAACTCAGCGCGCGCTACGAGTTGGAGGCGCTGCCCACCGACCCGACGTGACCCGGCCGCCCTCCGACGGCGACGGGTCGGGGATCGCTACTCGGGCGACAGTCCGGGACGCGCCGGACCCAGCGGCTACGGTGACGGGATGAGCAGCGCGGAGCCGACCAGCGACCAGGTGACCCGGACCGACCGACTGGCCCCCACGGAGATCGCCGGGGTACTGGCCCTGGCCAGGACCGCGGGCGACACCGACGGCGCGGACCCGCTGGACGAGCACACCCTGCTCCGCCTGCGCGACCCGGACGCCGCAGCCGTACACCTGCTGGCCCGCGCCGACGACGGCACCCTGACCGGGTACGCGCACCTGGACACCACCGACCCGGGGGACGGGATCGGGGTGGAGTTGGTGGTGCACCCGGCGTACCGGCGGCGGGGCACCGGCCGGGCGCTGGCCCGTGGGGTGCTCGCCTCGGCGACCGGACCGCTGCGGGCGTGGGCGCACGGCGATCACCCGTCGGCGGCGGCGCTCGCCGTGGATCTGGGGTTCGCCCGGGCGCGGGTGCTCTGGCAGCTGCGTCGGCCGTTGGCCGCCCCGCTGGGCGAACCGCGCCTGCCCGACGGGGTGGCGCTGCGGGCGTTCCGGCCGGGAGCGGACGACGCCGCGTGGCTGGCACTGAACGCGCGGGCCTTCGCCGAACACCCCGAGCAGGGCCGGTGGACCGAGGACGACCTGCGGGTACGGCTCGCCGAGCCGTGGTTCGACCCGGCCGGCTTCCTGCTCGCCGAGGAGACCTCGACCGGTCGGCTGCTCGGCTTCCACTGGACGAAGGTGCACGAGCGGCCCGGGTCGGCCCGGATCGGCGAGGTGTACGTGGTCGGGGTCGAGCCGACCGCGCACGGCGGCGGCCTGGGCCGGGCGCTGACCACGGCGGGGCTCGCATACCTGCGGGACCGGCGGGACCTGGACCGGGTGATGCTCTACGTCGACGACTCGAACACCGGGGCGGTCGCGCTGTACGAGCGCCTCGGCTTCGCCCGGTGGTCCGCGCACATCAACTACCACCTCGGCTGAGCGGAACGGGCACTGAAGTGCCCCGGTTCACTTAACGGACAACTCACCCTCAGCGAGCGGTCACCTCAGCGGCCGTACGTGTTCACCTTGCGTTCACTTGCGACCGGCGAACCGGCTACCTGGCACTTCTAACTTTCGTGTCAGCCGGTCAGTGCCGGTCCTCGGGCCCCGGGATCGGGGCGCCAAGTCAGACGCGAAGGGAAACCCCTCAGGTGAAGCTCCAGCGGTACGGCACTATTGCCTGCCTCGCTCTTGCCGCGACGCTCGGCCTCAGTGCATGCGGCTCGGACAACAACGAGCCCACTTCCGGCGCCAGCGCCTCGGGCTCCGCCGCCGCGGTCGACTGCGGTACCGGCACGGTCAACGCCCAGGGCTCATCGGCCCAGAAGAACGCCATGGCCGAGTGGATCAAGGCGTACCAGCAGAAGTGCGCTGGCACGACCATCAACTACGAGGCTTCCGGCTCGGGCGCCGGCATCCAGGCGTTCATCGCCGGGACCGCCGACTTCGCCGGCTCCGACTCGGCGCTCAAGCCGGAGGAGCAGCCCAAGGCCGACGCCAAGTGCGCCGGTGGCAAGGCCATCCACCTGCCGATGGTGATCGGCCCGGTGGCCGTCGCCTACAACGTCAGCGGCGTGGACAACCTCCAGCTCAAGCCGGCCACGCTGGCGAAGATCTTCGCCGGCAAGGTGACCAAGTGGGACGACGCGGCGATCAAGGCCGACAACCCGGACGCCAAGCTCCCGGCGACCACCATCCAGACCGTCCACCGCTCGGACGAGTCGGGCACCACCGACAACTTCACCAAGTTCCTCTCGAAGACCTCCGAGGCGGACTGGACCTTCAGCAACGCCAAGGCCTGGAAGGCCCCGGGCGGCACCGGCGCCAAGGGCTCGGACGGTGTGGCCAGCTCGGTCAAGGGCGCTGACGGCTCCATCGGCTACATGGAGTGGTCGTTCGCCGAGAACGCCGGCCTGAAGATGGCCAAGATCGGTAACGGCAACGGCGAGTTCGCGGCGCTGACCGCCGAGGCGGCTGGCAAGACCATCGCCGGCGCGGCCATCGAGGGCCAGGGCGACGACCTCAAGCTGAAGATCGACTACAACACCAAGGAGGCCGGGGCCTACCCGATCGTCCTGGCGACGTACGAGATCGTCTGCAGCAAGGGCCTCGCGGCCGACAAGCTCAAGCTGGTCAAGGGTCTGCTGGGCTACGCCGCCAGCGCCGAGGGCCAGAACTCCCTGACCGACCTCGGCTACGCCCCGCTGCCGGAGACGGTCCGCACCAAGGTCGAGACCGCGGTCAAGAACCTCTCCTGACCCGACCCCCACACCTCCGCAACCGAATCGAGCGAGCAGATGGGTGAAACCCCTCACCGCTCGGCCGACGCCGGCACCGGCGGGACGCGCGTGACCGAGAGTCACGAGTGGCCCGCCGGTGCCTCGGCGCGTGTGGCCGAGGCACCAGTCAGCACCCGTTCCCCGGGCGGCACCGGGCTGGGCGGCGGCGGCGCGCTGCCGCGCAGCCGTAAGTTCGGCGCCGAGCGGGCCTTCCGTGGCCTCACCCTGGCCGCCGGCACCGCCGTTCTGGTCATCATCGCCGCCATCGCGATCTTCCTGGTCGCCAAGGCGGTGCCGGCCCTGCGCGCCAACACCGAAAACTTCTGGTCCTACGAGGGCTGGTCCCCGAACGACACGGAGCCGAAGTTCGGCATCGGCACACTCGCCTTCGGCACCGTGCTCAGCTCGGCCCTGGCGCTGCTCATCGCGGTGCCGGTGGCGCTGGGCATCGCGCTCTACCTGTCGCACTACGCGCCCCGCCGGCTGGGCACCGCGCTGGGCTTCCTGATCGACCTGCTGGCCGCCGTGCCGAGCGTGGTCTTCGGCCTTTGGGGCCGGGACGTCTTCATCAACCCGGTCCGGGACTTCTCGGTCTGGTTGAACGAGTACTTCGGCTGGATCCCGATCTTCGGCGGCGACGGCCCGTTCGGTAAGTCGATCATGCTGGGCGCCCTGGTGCTCGCCATCATGGTGCTGCCGATCATCACCTCGCTCTCCCGCGAGGTGTTCCTCCAGACGCCGACCGCCAACGAGGAGGCCGCCCTCGCCCTGGGCGCCACCCGCTGGGAGATGCTGCGCACCGCAGTGCTCCCGTACGGTCGCCCCGGCATCATCGCCGCGGTGATGCTCGGCCTCGGTCGCGCGCTCGGCGAGACCATCGCGCTGGCGCTGACCCTCGGCATCACCTTCGGCATCTCGTTCAACCTGATCCAGAACGGCGGCAACACCATCGCCGCCAACATCGCCAACGCGTTCGGCGAGGCGAACGAGACCGGCCGGGGCGCGCTCATCGCCTCCGGCCTGGTGCTCTTCACCATCACGCTGATCGTCAACATCACGGCGCGGGCGATCATCTACCGCCGCCGGGAGTTCACGGAGTCGGCCGCATGACCACAACCGTCACCTCCCACCGCACCCGGCCGCCGGCCCAGCCCGCCTCGCTGCGGGCCAGGCGGCTGCCCTGGTACGCCGCACCGACCATCGCCGTGGCGGCCCTCGCGCTCTCCGCCGTGATCGTCTACGGCGCCGGGATCGGCGGTCCGGTCCTCGTCGTCGTCCTCGGCGCGGCCCTCTACCTGGCCGGGCTCTTCGCCGCGGCCAACGTGGTCGAGGGGCGTCGGTCGGCCCGTAACCGCACCTGGAGCGCGCTGATCCACTCCGCCTTCGTGCTGGCGGTGCTGCCGCTCGTCTCGGTCGTCTGGACGCTCCTCAGCAAGGGGACCGAGCGGTTCGACGGCAACTTCTTCCAGACCTCGATGAACAACATCGGGGCCCGGGACGCCAACGGCGGCGCGTACCACGCGATCGTCGGCACTCTGGAGCAGGTCGGCATCGCCACCCTGATCACCGTCCCGCTCGGAATCCTCTGCGCCATCTACATCGTCGAGTACGGGCGGGGCCGGTTCGCCTTCGCTATCCGCTTCTTCGTGGACGTCATGACGGGCATCCCGTCGATCGTCTCCGGCCTCTTCGTGCTGGCGTTCTGGGTGCTGATCGTGTCGCCGTGGTTCAACGACGGCCGGCCGAGCTTCTCCGGCTTCGCCGCCGCGCTCGCGCTGAGCGTGCTCATGCTCCCGACCATCGTGCGGTCCACCGAGGAGATGCTCCGCCTCGTCCCGCCGCCGCTGCGTGAGGGCGCGTACGCGCTCGGCGTACCCAAGTGGAAGACCATCCTGCGGGTGGTCCTGCCGACGGCGCTGCCCGGCATCGTCACCGGCGTCATGCTCGCCATCGCCCGCGCGGCCGGCGAGACCGCGCCGGTGCTGCTGGTCGCCGGTGGCGGAGCAGCCATCAACACCAACCCCTTCGAGAACAACCAGTCGTCGCTGTCCCTCTTCGTCTACCAGCAGGCCGGTGACGCGTCGAAGTACGCGCCGGCACGGGCGTGGACCGCGGCACTCACCCTGGTCGCCCTCGTACTCATCCTGACGATCGCGGCGAAGTTGCTGGCCCGTCGCAACAGGCTCAGCCGATGAACCCCGGAGGTACCACCATGGCCAAGCGCGTCTCCGCCTCGAACGTCACCGCCTACTACGGCGGTTTCAAGGCGATCGAGAACATCAACCTGACGGTCGAGCCGAAGACGGTCACCGCTCTGATCGGGCCGTCCGGCTGCGGCAAGTCGACGTTCCTGCGGTCGATCAACCGGATGCACGAGGTGCTGCCGGGTGCCCGCGTCGAGGGCAGCCTGACCATCGACGACCAGGACATCTACGACCGGGACGTGGACGTCACCGCGGTCCGGCGCACGATCGGCATGGTCTTCCAGCGGCCGAACCCGTTCCCCACCATGAGCATCTTCGAGAACGTGGTGGCCGGGCTGAAGCTCAACGGGGTCCGCAAGAAGTCGATTCTGGAGGACGCGGCCGAGAAGGCGCTGCGCTCGGCGAACCTGTGGGACGAGGTCAAGGACCGCCTCGGCAAGCCCGGCGCGGGCCTCTCCGGCGGTCAGCAGCAGCGGCTCTGCATCGCCCGGACCATCGCCGTCGAGCCGCAGGTCGTCCTCATGGACGAGCCCTGCTCGGCCCTGGACCCGATCTCCACGCTGGCCATCGAGGACCTGATGTTCCAGCTCAAGGACAAGTTCACGATCATCATCGTGACGCACAACATGCAGCAGGCCGCCCGCGTGTCGGACCGGACCGCCTTCTTCTCGATCGAGAAGACCGGCGACCCGGGCCGCCTCATCGAGTACGACAACACCCAGAAGATCTTCAGCAACCCGAGCGTCAAGAAGACCGAGGACTACATCACCGGCCGCTTCGGCTGAGCCGACCACGCCCGGTCACCGGCGCCCCGCCCTCCGGCGTGGGCGCCGGTGCCATATCCGGCACCGCGCCGCTGCGCCACCGGCGAGCCGCGCCGATCTTGCACTTTCTGTCGTCGACATGAGCGGGATGCCCCTTGTGTCGGGACAGAAAGTGCAAGATCGCGGGGCGGACGGCGGGCGCGGGCGCGGCGCGGGGGTTCAAGCCAGCACGAAGCGGGGTTCGCCGTTCGGGGGGACGTCCAGGCGCGGGGTGATCGGGGTGGCGGCGTCCCGGTCGGCCGCCGCGCGGGCCACTCCGGCCAGGTCGCCGGCCGCCGCGACCTCGGCCAGCGTGACCAGGGTCGGCGGGAGCATGGTCAGCTCGCCGGCCTGGGCCCGGGCCAGCGCGTCCGCCGGTCGGATCCACAGGGTGTGGTCGGCCTCGCCGGAGACGTCGCGGGTCCGCTGACCCGCCGGCAGCAGGGCCACGAAGAAGTACGTGTCGAAGCGGCGCGGCTCGAACTCCGGGGTGATCCACCGGCTCCACGGCAGCAGCAGGTCCGACCGCAGGGTGAGCCGACGGTCGGCGAGCAGCGCCGCGAAGCCCAGCCGACGCCCCTCCAGATCCTGTCGAGCCGCCTCCCAGTCGTCGCCGCTGACGTCACCCACCACCGTCGCCGGGTCGGGTCCGGCGAGCAGCACGCCCGCCTCCTCGAAGACCTCCCGGGCGGCGGCGCAGACGATCGCCTGGGCGGCCTCCGCGCCCACCCCGAGCCGTCCCGCCCAGTCGGTCGGGGTCGGTCCGGCCCAGTCCAGGTGCGCGTCGGAGTCGGAGCGGTCGACACCGCCGCCGGGGAAGGCGTACATCCCGCCGAAGGTCATCGCCGCGACCCGGCGGATGACGTACACCTCGAAGTCGGTGTCGGTCGGACGCAGCAGCAGCACGGTGGCCGCGACCCGCGGGGTCGCCGGGCTGCCGCCCTCGGCCTGGAACCGGCGGGCGTGCTCGACCAGGGCGGCCGGGGCGGGGAAACCGTCGCTGTCGATCGTCATGCCGCGAGCCTAGTTCGCCACCCGTGCGCGGTGACCGTCCGCCGCGGGCCTCCCGCCCTACTCCCGCCCTACCGCCCTACCCGCTCGGCCCCTTTGCTCTGCTTACGCGGAGGCGACGGAAAGGGCCCGTCAGTGTTGCGTGGGGTGAAGCAGAGCAAAGGGGGGAGACCGAGGGGTGGTCGGTCGGTGAGGGGCGACGTCCGGCCAGCAGCCACAGGGGTTAGCGTTCCGGCATGACTCGTTGGGGCATCCTGGCCACCGGCCACATCGCCAGCCGTTTCGCCGAAGACCTCCGGCTGGTGCCGGACGCCGAACTGGTCGCGGTCGGCTCCCGCTCGGCCGACAGCGCGCGGCGGTTCGCGGACACGTACGGCGCGCAGCGGGCGTACGGCTCCTGGGTGGAGCTGGCCGCCGATCCGGAGGTCGACGTGATCTACGTGGCCACTCCGCACGCCGCGCACCACGAGGCGGCGTTGACCTGCCTGACCGCCGGCCGCGCGGTGCTGCTGGAGAAGCCGTTCACCCTCGACCTGGCCACCAGCACCGAGCTGGTGGACACCGCCCGCGCCGCCGGGGTCTTCCTGATGGAGGCCATGTGGATGCGGACGAACCCGATCATCCAGCGAGTGGTCCAGCTCGTCGCGGACGGCGCGATCGGCACGGTGCGCAACATACGGGCCGACTTCGGGGTGGCCGGACCGTTCCCGCCGGAGCACCGGATGCGCAACCCGAAGCTCGGCGGGGGCGCACTGCTCGACCTGGGGATCTACCCGATCAGCCTGGCGCACCTGCTGCTCGGCGTGCCACAGCACATCCGGTCCTGGGCGCACCTGGGCCCGGAGGGCACCGACGAGAACACCGGCATCCTCCTGGGGTACGACAGCGGGGCGGTGGCCACGCTGAGCTGCGGCATGGTCGGGGCGAGCACGTTGGCCGCCTCGATCACCGGCAGCACCGGCCGGATCGACCTGCCGGAGCCGTTCTTCCGGCCGGCCTCGCTGACCCTGTACCGGGACGGCGCCGAGCCGGAGACGATCGCCGCCGAGGAGGCCGGCAACGGCTACCAGTACGAGGCGATCGAGGTGCAGCGCTGCCTGGCCGCCGGGCTGACCGAGAGCCCGGTGGTGCCGCACACCACGACCCTCGAGGTGATGGCGCTGCTGGACACGGTCCGCGAGCAGATCGGCGTGCGCTACGAGTGATGCGCGAAACGGCCCCCGGACATCCGGGGGCCGTTCCGTGCACCGGAACCGGTCAGCCGAACAGCGGCCGGACCAACAGGTAGGTGACGCAGGCGATGAGCGCGGCAGCCGGGAACGTGATGACCCAGGCGATCACGATGTTGCCGGCGACGTTCCACCGGACCGCGGAGAGTCGCTTGGTCGCGCCCACACCCATGATCGCCGAGGTGATCGTGTGGGTGGTGGAGATCGGGGCCTTGAGCACCAGGGCGTTGAAGTAGAGCACCGCGCTGGCCACCGTCTCGGCGGCGAAGCCCTCCGGCGGCCCGAGGTCGATGATCTTGCGACCGAGGGTGCGGATGATCCGCCAACCACCGGCGTACGTGCCGAGGGCCAGCATGGTGGCCGAGGTCCAGAAGACCCAGCCGGGAATGTGCGTCTTGCTCTCCTGGAAACCGCCGGTGTAGAGCGCCAGCACCACGATGCCCATCGTCTTGGCGGCGTCCTGCATACCGTGACCGACGGACATCGCGGCGGCGGAGACGGTCTGCGCGTGGCGGAAACCCCGGTTGAGCTTGCCCGGCTGACCCTTGCGGAAGAGCCAGAGGATCGCCAGCATCAGCAGGTAACCGAGGGTGAGGCCGACGATCGGCGAGAGCACCATCGGCAGGATGATCTTCTCGCCGATGTTGCCCCACTGCACAATGCCGCCGGTGGACAGCAGGGTCGCGCCGACCAGGCCGCCGAAGAGCGCGTGCGAGGACGACGACGGCAGGCCGAAGTACCAGGTGATCAGGTTCCAGGCGATGGCGCCCAACACCCCGGCGAAGACCACGCCGAGGCTGCTCACGCCGGTGGGAAGGGTGACCAGCCCGTCGCCGACGGTCTTGGCGACCCCGGCGCCGAAGTGGGCGCCGATGAAGTTGCCGACCGCGGCGAGGCCGAGGGCGATGCGGGGTGTCAGCGCGCGGGTCGAGACGCTTGTCGCGATCGCGTTGGCGGCGTCGTGGAAGCCGTTGGTGTAGTCGAACGCCAGGGCCACCGCGATCACCGCCAGCACGGCGATGAGTTCGGGAGTCACCGGTTCAGGACTCCTTGACCGCGATGGTCTCGACGGTGTTGGCCACGTGCTCGAAGGCGTCGCAGGCGGCTTCCAGCTCGTCGGCGACCTCCTTCATCTTCAGCACGGTCAACGCGTCGTACTCGCCCGAGAAGAGCCGGACGAGGAGCTGCCGGTTGATCCGGTCACCCTCGTTCTCCAGCCGGTTGCACTCGATCCAGTAGTCCTCGAGGTCCTTCATCGACTGGAGCCGGGGCATCGCCTCGGCGGTCAGCTTGGCCTGCTGGTCGAGCACGTTGACCATCTCGTGCAGCTCCCGGGGCAGCGCCGGCAGCTCGGTCAGCCCGTACAGGTAGAGCAGGTCGCCGACCGCCTCCAGGTGGTCCATCACGTCGTCCAGCAGCGAGCCGAGCCGGTAGATGTCCTCCCGGTCGAACGGCGTGATGAAGGTCGAGTTGATCTTCTTGTAGAGATCGTGCGTGATCTGGTCGCTGTCGTGCTCGACCTCGGTCAGCCGCTCGCTGACCGACTGCACGTCGACACCGGGCAGTGCCAGTTCGTTCAGCAGCGTGGTGCCCCGGACCAGGTTCTGCGCGGCCCTGGTGAAGAGCTCGTAGAAGGCGCCCTCGGTGGGGCGGAAGGAAAACTTCACAGCACAGACCTCGTCGCGTCGGTGGAAGGGTGGCGGCGTCCGTGGGCGTCCGCTCGGTGAATGCTAGGAAACGCCGGAACCGGGAATTCGCCGGCCCACCCCTGGTCGGACCACATTCACCGCCCGTTCACCTAGTGTTCATCTCGGGCGTCCCACCCGTCCCCGCTCCCCCAGCGGCCAACCGCTCGCGCTCGTGCGCCACGTCGAAATCGGCAGCCGGATACCCCAGCCGGAGCGTGTCGAACGTCTCCCGCAGCAGGTGGGCCACCGCCCAGTCCCGATACCACTTGCGGTCCGCCGGCACCACGAACCACGGCGCGGCGTCCGTGCCGCACCGGCTCAGGGCCTCGGCGTACGCGGCCTGGTAGTCGTCCCAGTGCGACCGAGAGTCGACGTCCGACGGGTTGTACTTCCAGTGCTTACGCGGGTCCGTGAGCCGTTCCAGCAGCCGCTCGCCCTGCTCGGCGTACGAGATGTGCAGCATCACCTTGACCACGGTGACGTTGTCGTCGGTCAACTCCCGCTCGAACGAGTTGATCTCGTCGTAGCGGGCCCGCCAGACCGCCTCCGGCACCAACGCGCCGACCCGGGCGATCAGCACGTCCTCGTAGTGCGAGCGGTTGAACATCCCCACGTACCCCGCCGGCGGCAACTCCCGGCGTACCCGCCAGAGGAAGTCGTGCTGCAACTCCTCCTCGGTCGGCGGCCCGAACGAGCGGATGTGCAGTCCCAGCGGGTTCATCGCGCCCGCCACCCGCTTGATCGTGCCGTCCTTGCCACCGCAGTCCATGGCCTGGAGCACCAGCAGCACCCGACGCGCGGGCTGCGTCGTCGACCCGGCCTTGGCCATCGCGAACAGCATCTCCTGCTGCCGGCCCAACTCCTCGCCGATCAACTCCACCTGCCCGCGGGCCCAGGTCTTGCGGCGCTCACCGAGCCCATCGGCGGCCGGCAGGCCGGGCGTGGACCGGGGATCGATCGTGGCGAGATCCACCGGCGCGGTGACCCGCAACAGGTCCCGCACCGAGCCGCCGTCCGGCGGCACGATCTGCCCGCCCTGTCGTTGCCGCGGTTCGCTCATCTGAGGATCATCGCCCACCCGCGCGCCATCCGCGCGTCGACGCCCGCCGCGCGGGCTCAGACCACCAGGGCCAACCACTTACGGTACGAGGTGGCGAACGGCTCGGTGCCGTCGCCGAGCGCGCCGTACAACCATCGGGCCGCCGCCTCGGCCTCGACCACCACGTCGTCCGGGTAGCCGAAGCGGGCCCGGTGCTCGGCGAACTCGTCCTCGTCCAGCAACTCCACCACCCCGGTGGCCCGCCGCCGGACCACGTCCAGGTCGAGGTCGATCAGGTGGACCGTGTCGTCGGACTCCCAACGGGCCGGCGTGGCGATGTCGCAGTAGACCTCGCTGGTGCGCGGGGGCGGGTTGAACATGCACGTCCACCAGGCGTGGTGCGGCACCAGCAGGACGAAGGGGATCTTCTCCACCGACGGCCGGCCGTGGTAGACCGATTCGGTGCCGAACGGGACGCCGAGCCAGACACCGAGGTCGTCCTCGGTGAGGCGGCGGGCCGGGTAGTCGCGGTGGGCGCTGCCGTCGTACTTGCGGTAGATCACTCGGACCACGTCGCTCGGCATGATTCGCACCCTAACCGATAGCGCCCACACGTCGTAGTGCAGCCGTAACCGGGCGGCAGCGGCCCGCGCGGTCGACGGACGGGTACGCGCCACGCGGACGGATGGGCGCAGTCGGTGTCGGCGGCGACGGGTACCGTCGCACGGTGACTCCGCCCCGCACCGCCACCGGTTCCGCCCCCACCTCGGCCCGCGGCGCAGGCCGGCGGCGGGGCGCCCGACCCAGCGGCGCGGACCTGCTCGCGGCGGCCGTCGGCGCGGTCCCCGGCGGCGCGGCCCGGCCCGGGCAGCAGCAGATGGCCACGGCCATCGAGGAGTGCGTGACCAGCGGCGAGCACCTGCTCGTGCAGGCCGGCACCGGCACCGGAAAGTCGCTGGCCTACCTCGCGCCGGCGCTCACCGTGGACGGCCCGGTGGTGGTCTCCACGGCCACGCTGGCGTTGCAGTCCCAACTCGTCGACCACGACCTGCCCCGGCTGGCCGACGCGGTCGAGCCGGTACTCGGCCGGCGGCCCACGTTCGCGGTGCTCAAGGGTCGTCACCACTATCTCTGCCTGGCCCGACTGGACAACTCCACCGCCGACGAGCCGGAGGACACCCTCTTCGACGCACCGGCCTCCCGCCCCGGCGGCGGCACCAAGTGGCTCGGCGAGGCCGGCCGGATCGGCAAGCAGATCGAGCGGCTGCGCGACTGGGCCGAGAAGACCGACACCGGCGACCGCGACGAGCTCGACCCGGGCGTCGACGACCAGGCCTGGCGACTGGTCTCCATGCCGTCGCGGGAGTGCGTCGGCGCGACCCGCTGCCCGTTCGGCGCGGAGTGCTTCGCCGAGGCGTCCCGAGCCCGCGCCCGCGGGGCGGACATCGTGGTGACCAACCACAGCCTGCTCGCGGTCGACATGCTGGCCGACCGGCACATCGTCCCGCCGCACAAGCTGCTGATCGTCGACGAGGCGCACGAGCTGGCCGACCGGGTCTCCTCTGCCGCCCAGGCCGAACTCGTGCCGGAGATGATCGACCGGTCCACCCGGCGGGCCCGCCCGCTGCTGCGCCCGGAGACGGCCGACGCGCTGACCGCCGCCGGTGACGCCCTCGCCGTCGGGCTGGCCGAGGCGCCGGCCGGGCGACTCACCGCCGGCCTGCCGACGCCGCTGCGTGAGGCGTGCACCCTGCTCGACTCGGCCACCCGCGCCGCCCTGGACGCGATCGGCGACATCAAGTCCGACGATCCCGACCCGGTCCGCAAGCAGCAGGCCAAGGCCGCGATGGACGACCTCTCCAGCACCGCCCAGCGACTCCTCGAAGAGGCCGACCACGACGTGGCCTGGGTGGAGAAGAACGACAGCGGCAACCGGCGGGCCCTGGTGGTCGCGCCCCTGTCCGTCGCGGGCACCCTCGCCGCCCACCTGTACGACGAACGCACCGTGGTCGCCACCTCGGCCACCCTGACCCTCGGCGGACGGTTCGACACGGTGGCCCGCGCCCTCGGCCTGGACGCCCCACCGGTTCCGGCGTCCCCGGCCGCCGCCGCGCTGGCCTCCCAGAGCGGTCCCGGACGGCCGGCGGCCGAGACGCCGGGCCGTCGACTCGCCGCCGACGCGGGGTCCGCCGTCCCGGCGACCGAGGGGCCGGGTTGGCGATCGCTCGACGTGGGCTCGCCGTTCGACTACGCCCGGCAGGGCATCCTGTACGTCGCCGCGCACCTGCCCCGGCCCAGCGTCTCCGGGCTGCCCGACGCGGCCGGCGAGGAGTTGCTCGGGCTCGTCGAGGCGCTCGGTGGTCGTACCCTCGGGCTCTTCTCCTCCCGACGGGCCGCGACGCAGGCGGCGGAGCTGCTGCGCGCGCGGACCGACCTGCCCGTGTTGCTGCAGGGCGAGGAGGCGCTGCCGCTGCTGGTCCGGCGCTTCCGGGAGGAGAAGTCGAGCTGCCTGTTCGGGGTGATGTCGCTCTGGCAGGGGGTGGACGTGCCCGGCGACGCCTGTCAGCTGGTGGTCATCGACCGGCTGCCCTTCCCCCGGCCCGACGAGCCGCTGGCGGCTGCCCGCGCGGCCGCCGTGGACGCGGGCGGCGGCTCCGGCTTCGCGGCGGTCAGCGTGCCGATCGCCGCGGTTCGGCTGGCGCAGGGCGTGGGCCGGCTGATCCGGGCGACCGGCGACAAGGGCGTCGTCGCGGTACTCGACTCCCGCCTGGAAACGGCAAGAGGCTACGGCCCGTTCCTACGCCGGTCCCTCCCCCCGTTCTGGTACACCACCCGCCCCGAAGTGGCCCGAGGCGCCCTAACCCGCCTAGCCCAGACCTAACCACCCACCCCACCCCACCCCGCGCGCCCCCTCCCCGCGCGCCCCACCCCGCGCCGATCTTGCAGTTTCGGTTGTCGATTTGTGGTGTTTCGGTCTGCTTTGTCGCCACCGAAAGTGCAAGATCGCGGAGTCAGGGGGCTGCGGGGTCAGGGCTGGGCTGCGGAGTCAGGGGTGGGCTGCGGGGTCAGGGCTGGGCTGCGGAGTCAGGGGTGGGGTGGGCGCGGGGCAGGGAGGGTCGGGGGGTTAGGGGGCTTGGGAGGCTACTACTACGGCGTCGGGTGGGGTGTCGGGGACGGTGCGGGCGGCCAGCCGGCGTACCGCGGTGTTCAGCACCGCGATCAGCGGGACGGAGACCAGCGCGCCGGTGATGCCCGCGAGCACCACGCCCGCCGCGATCCCGATGATCACCGCGAGCGGGTGGATGGCCACCGCCCGGCCCATGATGAGGGGCTGGAGCACGTGCCCCTCGACCTGCTGCACACCGATCACCGCACCCAGGATGATCAACGCGGTGACCGGGCCGCTGTCGACAAGCGCCACCAGCACGGCGACACCGCCGGAGAGCGCCGCGCCGACGATCGGGATGAACGCGCCGAGGAACACCAGGGCGGCCAGCGGGAAGGCGAACGGCACGTCGAAGATGACCAGGAAGATGCCGATGCCGACGGCGTCGATGAAGGCGACAAGTACGGTCGCGCGGACGTACGCGACGAGGGTCTGCCAGGCGGCCCGCCCGGCGTCGTCGACCTTCCAGCGGGCCGCCACCGGCAGCAGCCGGACGAGGAAGCGCCAGATCCGGTTGCCGTCGCGCAGGAAGAAGAACGTCGCGAACAGCACCAGCAGCGTGCCGGTCAGCACCTCCGCCAGCGTCGCCGCGGTGCTCAGCGCGCCGCTGGTGAACTTCGAGGTGTTGTCGTTGATCCAGCCCTGCGCCTCGTCGATGTAGCGGTCGAGCTGGGTGTCGGACAGGTGCAACGGGCCGGTCTTCAGCCAGTTCTGGATCTGCCGGACGCCCTGCGACGACTTCTCGCTCAGCTCCGGCACGCCCTGGATGAACTCGTTGACCACCAGGGTCAGCGTGCCGATGACCGCCGCCAGGCCGCCGACCAGCACCACGGCCGTCGCCAGGGAACGGGGCAGCCGGGCCCGCAGCAGCCACCCCACGGCCGGCGCGAGCAGGGCCGAGAGCAGCAACGCGATGGCCAGCGGGATGATCACGATTCGGACCGTGCCGACGATCCGGAGCAGCGCCCAGGCGACCACACCGATCACGATCAACCGCCAGCACCAGGCGGCGGCGATCCGCAGGCCGTGCGGCACGTCGGCGTCGTCCCGGCTGGACGTGGAGCTGTGCAGGTCCACCGGTGGCTCCGCGCCGACGACCGTCGCCTTCGCCGGGGCGGCGGGACCGGGGACGGCCGGCGAGGCGACCCCCGGCGTCTCCGGCGCGTCGCTCGGGGTCTCCCGGGCGGCGCGTACCGACTGCTGTTCTGACTGGTAGGCGCGGCGCAGCCGCCGGCGTACCCGCTCGAAGCGGCTCAAGCGCACCTCCTGGCAGAAGAATCGTCCGCCCACGGCGACAGGTCGGACAGCATACGTCCGTTCCCGACACGGTAGGGCAGTTCCGCCACACAATGCCCGCACGGCCATGGGCGTAACCACCGGCGGCCGGTCACCTGCGACACGGTAGCGTCTGCCCCGTGACCGCCGACCAGGATCTCGACTCCGGCCTGCCGATCCGCCTGCTGCACGACCGCGTGCTGGTACGGATGGACGGCAGCGAGGGCGAGCGTCGCTCCACCGCTGGCATCGTCATCCCGGCGACCGCAGCGGTCGGCAAGCGCCTCGCGTGGGCCACCGCCGTGGGTGTGGGGCCGAACGTCCGCGCCATCGTCTCCGGCGACCGGGTGCTCTTCGACCCGGACGACCGTTCCGAGGTCGAGCTGCACGGCCGCGGGTACGTGCTGCTGCGCGAGCGCGACGTGCACGCCGTCGCCGCCGAACGGGTGGAGAACGACTCCACCGGCCTCTACCTGTAGGGCCTGTTTCATAAGAACTGGCCGGCCTGCGGCGGG
>NZ_JBYIRN010000044.1:0-35533 GCF_057708145.1 Micromonospora sp. bgisy143 | reverse complement strand
CCCCGCCCCCCCCCCCCCCGCCCCCCCCCCCCCCCCCCCCCCCCCCCTCGACCGCCACCTCCGGACACTCCCGTCCGGGTACGACGCGACAGCGACCGCCCCGCGGTCCGGAAACGAAGGCACAACGCATGAGTGAGGCGAGTGTCGCCGTCCACGCCGACGCCGACCTGCTGGCGCAGGCCGTGGCGGCCCGACTGCTGGTGAAGGTGCTCGACGCCCAGGCCGACCGGGGTGAGGCCGCGGTGGTCCTCACCGGTGGTCGGATCGCTGCCGCCGTGTACCGGGCGGTGGCGCAGCTGCCGGCCCGCGACGCGGTCGACTGGTCCCGGGTCGACGTGTGGTGGGGCGACGAGCGGTTCCTGCCGTCCGGCGACCCGGAGCGCAACGAGACCCAGGCCCGCGCCGCCCTGCTGGACGCGGTGCCGCTGGACCCGGCCCGGGTGCACGCCATGCCGGCCTCCGACGGCCCGGCCGGCAACGACCCCGAGGCGGCCGCCGCCGCGTACGCCGAGGAGCTGGCCCGCGCCGCCCGGCCGGGGCACGCGGCGCTGCCGCACTTCGACGTCCTGATGCTCGGGGTGGGCGAGGACGGGCACGTCGCCTCGGTCTTCCCGGAGCACCCGGTGCACCACGACACCCGGCCGGTCAGCGCGGTGCGGGGCAGCCCGAAGCCGCCGCCGGTGCGGACCACCCTCACCCTGTCGGCGATCAACACCGCCGAGG
Source organism: Micromonospora sp. bgisy143 (assembly GCF_057708145.1). NCBI lineage: Bacteria > Bacillati > Actinomycetota > Actinomycetes > Micromonosporales > Micromonosporaceae > Micromonospora > Micromonospora sp. bgisy143. The sequence continues at coordinate 34,810 of NZ_JBYIRN010000044.1, read as the reverse complement.
AGGTCTGGCTGGTGGCCGGCGGCGCCGACAAGGCCCGCGCGGTGGGCATGGCGCTGGCGGGCGCGGGGCCGGTGCAGTTGCCGGCCGCCGGGGTGCACGGCGTGGACCGTACCCGCTGGTTGTTGGACCGCGCGGCCGCCGCCGACGTGCCGGCCCGCTTCCGCAGCCTGCGCTAGGCCGACTTCACCCCGCACAGCGCACGACGTCCCGCCGCAGCCTGCGCTGGACGCGACGAACGGGCCCCTCGCCGCACGGTGAGGGGCCCGTTCGGCTATTCGCCGCGTCGGCGGCGCAGCGCGGCGAGGGCCTCGGCCAGCAACGCCTCCCCCTCCTCGGCGGTCCGCCGCTCCTTCACGTACGCCAGGTGGCTCTTGTACGGCTCGGCGCGGACCCGTCCGGGCGGGTTCTCGGCGTCCAGGCCGGCGGGGAGCCCGCAGCGGGGGCAGTCCCACAGCGGCGGCGCCGTGGCGTCGGCCGCGATCCGGATGTCGGTCTGGTGGTCGTTGCGGCACCAGTAGGTGACGGCCTGTCGGGGGGCCGGTTGGTGCCGCTCGTCGGGGCGCATGGGCGCGGACCCGACGCGGGCGCCACGGATGACGTTGCCACTGGGCACGGCTGCTCGCTCCTGTCGTCGGAGGGGACCCGCCGCCGTCGGGGGTGGGCGGCGGGCGACGCGGTGCAGCGGAGAAAAGACTGCGCGCGGCCCGTCGAGTGACGGACCGCGCGCAGATTGTACGACTTGGCGGGCTCGCTCAGGTGCCGCTGCTCATCTGGAGACGGAGCCAGAGCCCCAGCCCGACGATCGCCGCGAACCAGACGACACCCACCAGAACGGTGTACCGGTCCAGGTTCTTCTCGGCCACCGAGGAGCCGGCGAGGCTGGAGCTGACACCGCCGCCGAACATGCTCGACAACCCGCCGCCCTTACCGCGGTGCAGCAGGATGAGCAGGGTGAGCAGAACGCTCGTGATGACCAGCAACACGATCAACGTGTATGCGAACCAGATCGGCATGGCTGGGGGCAGTCCTCTCGTAGCGATCCTCGCCCGGACAGGTCGGGCACTCCGGCACCGGCCGGTGGACGGGCGGTGTCCAGAATAGCGAGCGATCAGCGAGCGATGTGCTCGGGGAACCGGCAGATCTGCGCGAATTCCTCCGCGTCCAGGCTCGCGCCGCCCACCAGGGCGCCGTCCACGTCCGGCTGGGCCATGATCGAGGCGACGTTCGACGCCTTGACCGAGCCGCCGTAGAGGACCCGGACGGCGTCGGCGGTCTCGGCGTCGAAGCGCTCCGCCAACCGCTGGCGGACCGCGCCGCAGACCTCCTGGGCGTCCTCCGGGGTGGCCGTCTTGCCGGTGCCGATCGCCCACACCGGCTCGTACGCGATGACCACCTGGCGTACCTGCTCGGGGGTGAGCCCGGCGAGGCCACCGTCGAGCTGGTCGGAGCAGTGCGCCACATGGGTGCCCTGCTCACGCACGTCCAGCCCCTCCCCCACGCAGAGGATGGGGGTCAGGCCGTGCGTCAGCGCCGCCTTCACCTTGGCGTTGACCACCGTGTCGTCCTCGTGGTGGTAGGCCCGCCGCTCGGAGTGCCCGACCACCACGTACGTGCAGCCGAGCTTGGCGAGCATCGCGCCGGAGATGTCACCGGTGTACGCGCCGGACGCGTGCGGGGAGAGGTCCTGCCCGCCGTAGCCGATCAGCAGCTTGTCGCCGTCCACCGCCGTCTGCACGGTGCGCAGGTCGGTGAAGGGCGGCAGCACGACGGTCTCCACGTCGGTGAGCTGCTTCTCGGTGAGGCTCGCGGCCAGCTTCTGCACCAGCAGGTTGGCCTCGAGGTGGTTGAGGTTCATCTTCCAGTTGCCGGCCATCAGCGGCCGACGGGTCGTGCTCGCCATGCTCAGTTCTCCAGGGCCGCGATGCCGGGGAGGGTCTTGCCCTCCAGGTACTCCAGGGAGGCGCCGCCGCCGGTGGAGATGTGACCGAAGCTCGACTCGTCCAGCCCCAACGCCCGTACGGCCGCCGCGCTGTCACCGCCGCCGACCACGCTGAACGCGTCGGCCTTGGTGATCGCCTCGGCGATGCCCCGGGTGCCCGCCGCGAAGGCGGCCATCTCGAACACGCCCATCGGCCCGTTCCAGAAGATCGTCTTGGCCTGCGACAGGGCGGCGGCGAAGCCGGCCACCGTCTCCGGGCCGACGTCCAGGCCGAGCCGGTGGCTCGGGATGCCGTCGACGCGCACCGTGTCGTGCGCGGCGTCCGGCGCGAACGCGTCCGCGACCACCACGTCGACCGGGAGCATGATCTTGCCGTTGGCCCGCTCCAGCAGGTTGCGGCAGGTCTCGACCATGTCCTTCTCAAGCAGCGAGGTGCCCACCTCCAGGCCCTGCGCCTTGAGGAAGGTGAAGCACATTCCGCCGCCGATGAGCAGTCGGTCGACCGTCGGCAGCAGCGCCTCGATCACGGCCAGCTTGTCGGAGACCTTGGACCCGCCGAGCACCACCACGTACGGCCGCTCGGGCTCGCTGGTCAGCTTGGAGAGCACCTCGACCTCGCGCAGCACCAGCCGGCCGGCGACGTGCGGCAGCCGCGCCGGCACGTCGTACACGCTGGCGTGCTTGCGGTGCACGGCGCCGAACGCGTCGTCGACGTACGCGTCACCGAACGCGGCGAGCTGGTCGGCGAACGCGCCCCGCTCGGCCTCGTCCTTACTGGTCTCACCGGCGTTGAAGCGCAGGTTCTCCAGCAGGGCGACCTGGCCGTCGGCCAGGTCGGCGACGGTGGAGCGGGCCGACTCACCGACCGTGTCGGTGGCGAACCGCACCGGGGCGCCCAGCAGCTCACCGAGCCGCCCGGCGACCGGGCTCAGACTGAACTGCGGGTCGGGCGCGCCCTTGGGGCGGCCCAGGTGCGAGCAGACGACCACCTTCGCGCCGGCCTCGACCAGCGCGCCGAGGGTCGGCAGCACCGCGCGGATGCGCCCGTCATCAGTGATCGCACCGGTCTGCTTGTCGAGCGGGACGTTCAGGTCGGCGCGCACCAGCACGCGCCGACCCGACACCCCCTCGGCGAGCAGGTCGTCGAGGGTCCGGATGCTCACAGCGACGAACCGACCAGCTTGACGAGGTCGACGAGGCGGTTCGAGTAACCCCACTCGTTGTCGTACCAGCCGACGACCTTGACCTGGTTACCGATGACCTTGGTCAGCGGCGCGTCGAAGATGCACGACGCCGGGTCGGTGACGATGTCGGCGGAGACGATCGGGTCCTCGTTGTAGACCAGGATGCCCTTGAGCGGGCCCTCGGCGGCGGCCTTCAGCGCGGCGTTGACCTCGTCCACGGTGGTCTCCCGGCCGACCTCGACGGTCAGGTCGGTGGCCGAGCCGGTCGGGATCGGCACCCGCAGCGCGTACCCGTCGAGCTTGCCCTTCAGCTCCGGCAGCACCAGGCCGATGGCCTTCGCGGCGCCGGTGGAGGTCGGCACGATGTTCAGCGCGGCGGCGCGCGCCCGGCGCAGGTCCTTGTGCGGCGCGTCCTGCAGGTTCTGGTCCTGGGTGTACGCGTGGATCGTCGTCATCAGACCCTTGGTGATGCCGAACGTGTCCTGCAGGACCTTCACCATCGGGGCGAGGCAGTTCGTCGTGCACGAGGCGTTGGAGATGATGGTGTGCTTCGCCGGGTCGTAGGTGTCGTGGTTGACACCCATGACCACGGTGACGTCCTCGTTCTTCGCCGGGGCGGAGATGATGACCTTCTTGGCGCCACCGTCGATGTGCGCCTTGGCCTTGGTGCCGTCGGTGAAGAAGCCCGTCGACTCGATGACGACGTCCGCGCCGACCTCGCCCCACGGCAGCGCCGACGGGTCCTTCTCGGCGAACGCCTTGATGGTCTTGCCGCCCACGGTGATCTCGTCGGCGGTGGCCTTGACCTCGTACGGCAGGCGACCCAGGATGCTGTCGTACTTGAGCAGGTGGGCGAGCGTGCCGTTGTCGGTCAGGTCGTTGACCGCCACGACCTCGATGTCGGCGTCGGACGCCAGCACTGCCCGGAAGAAGTTACGGCCGATTCGGCCAAAGCCGTTGATGCCAACCCGGATGGTCACAGGTCCCATCTCCTCGCGTTCTGGTCCGCCGGCTGCACTCAACGGGCCGGCGGGAATGGTGTGCGCCGACCGTTGGAGCCGGCCGTCGACGGTTCATCTCGGCCACCCCGCCGCGCGGTCTGAGGACCTGACCGCCCGAGGCGGTGGGCACGACGAGAAGTGCCGATGTCGGCCCCCTTGCCGTACTCAGCGACCCTATCCGAGCGTGCGGGACCACGCTGCGCCGGGTCGTGCTCCCGGCGCACCGTACGGGCCCACCGTCCTATCAGACCACGAGCATGTCGGGCGTGACGGCTGCTTCGGTATCCGGGATGCCGAGGTCCCGGGCCCGCTTGTCGGCCAGCGCCAGCAGGCGGCGGATCCGCCCGGCGATGGCGTCCTTGGTCAGTGGCGGGTCGGCCAGCGCGCCCAGCTCCTCCAGCGACGCCTGCCGGTGCTCCAGGCGCAGCCGTCCGGCGTCGGTCAGGTGGTTGGGCGCCTCGTCGGCCAGGATCTCCAGCGCGCGGGTGACCCGGGCGGCGGCGGCCACGGCGGCACGCGCCGAGCGGCGCAGGTTCGCGTCGTCGAAGTTGGCCAGCCGGTTGGCGGTGGCCCGCACCTCCCGGCGTACCCGACGCTCCTCCCAGGCCAGCACGCTGGAGTGCGCGCCGATGCGGGTGAGCAGCGCGGCGATCGCGTCGCCGTCCTTGACGACCACCCGGTCCACCCCGCGTACCTCACGGTTCTTGGCCGTGATGCCGATCCGGCGGGCCGCGCCGACCAGCGCGAGCGCCGACTCCGGCCCCGGGCAGGTGATCTCCAACGCGCTGGAGCGGCCGGGCTCGGTGAGCGAGCCGTGCGCCATGAACGCGCCCCGCCACGCCGAGACCGCGCAGCAGACGTTCGCCGCCACCACGTGCGGCGGCAGCCCGCGCACCGGCCGGCCACGCACGTCGAGCAGGCCGGTCTGCCGGGCGAGCGCCTCGCCGTCCTTGACCACCCGGACGATGAAGTGGCTGCCCTTGCGCAGCCCGCCGGAGGCGAGCACGTGGATCTCGCTCGGGTAGCCGTACACCTCGGCGATCTCCCGGCGCAGCCGACGCGCCACCGCGCCGGTGTCCAGTTCCGCCTCCACCACCACCCGGCCGGAGACGATGTGCAGCCCTCCGGCGAAGCGGAGCAGCGCGGCCATCTCCGCCCGCCGACAGCAGGGCTTGGGCACGTCGACCCGACTCAGCTCGTCCTTGACCGCAGCCGTCATCGCCATTGTGCGTCCCCTCACGGACCTGTTCCGGCGTGTCGCCGGTGATTACGTACGTGTCTAACGATCGGCGCCCAGGACAGGCACCAGCGCGGCGCCCAGGGCAGCCGGATCATGGCGGGGAGTGCCGTCGGTGACGGCAACGGGGGCGAGGACCAGGCGGGCACCCAGCGATTCTGCCGCACGTTCGACCGGTTCCGGGTCACCCACCGCCTTGGCGTCCGCCAGCACGAGATCCACCTTCAGCTCGGGCAGGTACCAGTGCAGCGCCGCCAGATGATCGGCGACCGAGAGGCCGAGGGTCTCCTTCTCCGCGGCCAGGTTCAGCGTGACCAGCCGTCGGGCCGGGCTGGACACGATCGCGTCGGCCAACTGCGGCACCAGCAGGTGCGGCAGCACGCTCGTGTACCAGCTCCCCGGACCGAAGATCAACCAGTCCGCCGCGCCGATCGCGGCGAGGGCCTCGGCGCAGGCCGCCGGGGCGACCGGGGTCAGCCGCAGCGACTCGACCCGTCCGGTGGTGACCGCCACCTGGTGCTGGCCGCGCACGGTCCGCACCTCGTCCGGGGCGTCCGGGTCCACCCCGCGCACCCGCGCCTCGATGTCGACCGGCTGGCGCGACATCGGCAGCACCCGCCCGACCGCGCCGAGCATCGCCCCGGCGTGGTCCAGCGCCGCCACCGGGTCGCCGAGCAGCTCCATGAGGCCGGAGAGCACCAGGTTCCCCACCGCGTGCCCGGCCAGCCCGTCCGTCTTCTGCGCGTCGCGCGCCGCCGGGTCCGCGCCTGTCGGGTTTCCGGCACCCGGGTCCGCGTCCGTCCGCCGCGCGTCGCCCGCTGCCGGGGCCGCGTGCGCTCGGGCCACCGGGTCCGCGTCGGGGCCGGCCGCGTCCGCCGCCGCCGGGGCCGCGTCGGTCCCGGTGTGCTGGAGTACGCGGACAGCCTCCACCGCCGCGAAGCGGTGCTGGAAGAGCCCGGCGCTGCGTCGGGTGGCCGGATGGTCGCCGGCCAGCGCGACCAGAGCCTGGCGCAGGTCTCCCGGGGGCAGGCCGCCCCGCTCGGCGCGCAACCGGCCACTGGACCCGCCGTCGTCACCGACCGTCACCACGGCGGTGATGTCCAGGTCGAGTTCGGGGGCGCAGTGCCGCAGCGCGCGCAGCGACGCCGACAGGCCGTGCCCGCCGCCGAACGCCACCACCCGACGCGTCGTCATTCCCGCCCCAGGTCGCGGTGCTGGGCGTTGGCCGCCAGTCCCGCCTGGCGCAGCCGGCCGGCCAGCTCCTCGGCGATGGCCACGCTGCGGTGCTTGCCGCCGGTGCAGCCCACGGCCACCGTCAGGTACCGCTTGCCCTCCCGCTCGAAGCCGGTGGTGGTGGCGTTGACCAGGTCGGCGTACGAGGCGACGAAGGCGTCCGCGCCCTCCTGCCCCAGCACGTACGCGCTGACCGCCTCCTCCCGCCCGGTGTGCTCGCGCAGCTCCGGCACCCAGTACGGGTTGGGCAGGAACCGGGCGTCCAGCACGAAGTCGGCGTCCGGCGGCAGGCCGTACTTGAAGCCGAACGAGAGCACGGTCACCCGCAGCCGGCGGGCGTCCTCGCCGCCGAACAACTCCTCGATGCGCCGGCGGAGCTGGTTGACGTTCAGGTGACTGGTGTCGATGATCACGTCGGCCTGGTCGCGGGCCTCCTCCAGCAACCCGCGCTCGACGGCGATACCGTCGGCGAGCCGCCCGTCCCCCTGCAACGGGTGCGACCGCCGGACGCTCTCGAACCGACGGATCAGCACCTCGTCGTCGGCGTCGACGAACACCACCCGGGGCGAGAAGCCGCGCTCCTTCAGCTCCCGGATCGCCCCCGCCAGGTCGGTGGAGAAGGCGCGCGAGCGGACGTCCAGGACCATCGCGGTACGCCGGGCGGCCCCACCCGCCTTGACCGCCAACTCGGCCATGTCGAGCATGAGCGCCTGCGGCAGGTTGTCCACGACGTAGTAGCCGACGTTCTCCAACGCGCGGGCCACGGTGCTGCGACCGCCCCCGGACAGTCCGGTGACCACCACCAGGGTCGTCTCCGACTCGGCCGTGGGCTGCCCGTCACCGGTTGTGTGCGCCTCGCTCACCCGTACCCCCAAGACGTGGCGCCGCGGCCGCCGTCGGCCGCGATTGGTCAATCAGCGACTCTATCCCGCCGTCCGGGATCGGGGCGGGCGCGGATGGCGGGTCGGACGTGTGGCAGCGCCGTCAGCCTCGTGCGGGCAACGGTCAGACGCGCGGGTCGCTCCGTAGACCGGTCACGAACGACGACCACGCGTCCCGACCGAAGACGAGCGCCGGGCCGTCCGGGTCCTTGGAGTCCCGCACCGCCAGCCCGGCAGGGAGTACGGCCACCTCGACGCAGTTCGAGCCGCTTGCGCTGCTCCGGCTGCTCTTACACCACTCGCGCGTGGGAGTGTCCGGAGCCGTCATCGGTCAAACCCCTTGAGTCCCGGTCAGTAGTCACCCGCCACCCGTGCCAGGAAGCCAGCCGACTCGTCAGGGTCGAGCGCCTTGGCCATGAGGTGATCGAACATGAGTCTATATCGGGCGACGTGCCTCTCCTCTTCGAGCAGGAGCGTGCTGGAGTCGTTGTCGAGATAGACGACGGTGGGGTCCAGGGTCGGATCGGCATAGTCGAGCAGAGTGAACGGGCCGCCCATCCCCGCGTGCGCGCCTGCGGCGAACGGCAGGATCTGGATCTCGACAGTAGGCAGCTCACATGCCTCGATCAGGCGCGCGAGCTGGGCTCGCATCACCTCCCTGCCACCGACGACGCGACGGACAGCCGCCTCATCGAGCACCATCCACAGCTTGGGCGGCACGTCGCGCGAGAGCATGACCTTGCGGCCGAGTCGGGCTGCTACCCGGCGGTCGGTCTCGTCCTGGTCGGCGGTGCTGCGGCCCGCTCTGACGATGGCGCGGACGTACTCCTCCGTCTGCAACAGGCCGGGGACGTACAGGCACTCGAACGCGCTGATCGAGGTCGCCTCCGCCTCGAAGCCGACGTAGTCGTCCGGCAGCACGTCGCCGTAAGCGCTCCACCATCCCTTCTGGCGCGACTGCCGGAGCAGCGCGGTCAGCGAATCCCGCTCGTCCTCGGCTGCGTCGTAGAGGTCGAGCAGTGGAGGCAGGTCCTTGGGCATCACCCGCGAGTGTCCGAGTTCGAAGCGGATGACCTTGGTCCGGTGCCAGCCCAGGATCTTGGCGACCTCCTCGGCGGTGTGGCCGGTGCGGTCCCGCAGGCGGCGCAACTCGCGCCGCAGCCGGCGGGCCCTGATCGTCGGACTGGGCACCTGCGCCATCGCCACCATCACCTCCACTGTGATCGATCGATTCTTGCCCAAGAGTTACTCCCAAGCAAGCATCCACGCAAAGAAATCACGACGTTGCATTTCTGGCGCGCTTCGTCCAGTCTCTTGGTGAACACCCGCTACGGAGAGGCAGGGCATCGTGACGGACAATCGATCGTCTGGCGGGGAGCGGGAGTCACGGCGATCCCGTGATGTCCAGGACGACCTGAGCGCGCTGCTCGACCGGGCCGATGTGTCCGAGCGGGTCCGGGCCGCCATCGCGTTCGCGTTGGCGAAGCCGGAGGCGCTGTCGTCGTACCTCATCTCTCTTGGTCCCACGGAGCGCGAGCGGCCGACGGGCCGGCGCTGGACGCTGCACCTGTCCTACCTGGCGACCGACCTGATGGAGGCCCGCGACCAGGCCGTGGTCTACACGGAGGGGTTGACGACGCTGCGCCCCGAGGTGGCCGCCGGGGCCGCGCTGCTGTCCCGGGCCGACGCCTGGCAGCACGTCGAGCCGGTGTTCTGCGGCCGGAGCGGCCCCGACAACGAAGTCTGTATGGACGTCACCGGACACCCCGGCTTCCACAGCGCGGCCGGCATCGGAGGGCTCTGCTGGGGCGACGGGGACGGCCCGTCGGGCCAGTGACTGGCACGGCGCGGCGGGCGCGCCGGCCGCCGCGCGGGCGGTGCTGTCGGGGACAACTCGTAGACTCCGCGGATGGCTTCCCCGACCGACCTGCGCACCGACGACGCGCTGGGGGCGCTGCGCCGGGTGTTCGGCTACGACGCCTTCCGCGGCTTCCAGCAGCAGGTCATCGACCATGTCGTGGCCGGCGGCGACGCGCTGGTGCTGATGCCCACCGGTGGCGGCAAATCGCTGTGCTACCAGATCCCGGCCCTGGTGCGCGACGGCGTCGCGGTCGTCGTGTCGCCGCTGATCGCGCTCATGCAGGACCAGGTGGACGCACTCACCGCGGTCGGCGTACGCGCCGGCTTCCTCAACTCGACACAGACCCTCGACGCCCGCCGCCGGGTCGAGGCGGCCTTCGTCGCCGGCGAGTTGGACCTGCTCTACCTGGCGCCGGAGGCGCTCGGCGTCCGGTCCACCCTCGCCCTGCTGGACCGGGGACGCATCGCCCTGTTCGCGATCGACGAGGCGCACTGCGTGTCCCAGTGGGGGCACGACTTCCGGCCCGACTACCTGGCCCTGTCGATGCTGCACGAGCGGTGGCCGCAGGTCCCCCGGATCGCGTTGACCGCCACCGCGACCAGCGCCACCCGCCGCGAGATCGCCACCCGGCTGGGCCTCGACGACGCGCGGCACTTCGTGGCCAGCTTCGACCGGCCCAACATCCAGTACCGGATCGTGCCCAAGCGCGAGCCGCGCAAGCAACTCCTCGCCCTGCTGCGCGACGAGCATCCCGGCGACGCGGGCATCGTCTACTGCCTGTCCCGCAACTCGGTCGACAAGACCGCCGAGTTCCTGACCGCCAACGGCATCGCCGCACTGCCTTACCACGCCGGCCTCGACGCGGCGACCCGCGCCGCCAACCAGCAACGCTTCCTGCGCGAGGACGGCCTCGTCATGGTGGCCACCATCGCCTTCGGCATGGGCATCGACAAGCCGGACGTACGCTTCGTGGCCCACCTCGACCTGCCCAAGTCGGTCGAGGGCTACTACCAGGAGACCGGTCGCGCCGGTCGTGACGGGCTGCCGTCCACCGCCTGGCTGGCGTACGGCCTCCAGGACGTGGTGCAGCAGCGCAAGATGATCGAGACGTCGGACGGCGACCTCGCCCACCGCCGGAACCTCGCCGCGCACCTGGACGCCATGCTCGCGCTCTGCGAGACGGTCCGGTGCCGGCGGGTGCAGTTGCTCGAATACTTCGGCGAGACCGCCACCTCGGCCTGCGGCAACTGCGACACCTGCCTCAACCCGCCGGAGTCCTGGGACGGCACGGTCGCCGCCCAGAAGCTGCTGTCCACCGTGTTCCGCCTCGACCGCGAGCGCAACCAGCGGTTCGGCGCCGGGCACTGCGTCGACATCCTGCTCGGCAAGCAGACCGACAAAATCAGCCAGTACGGCCACGACACGCTGACCGTCTTCGGTATCGGCACCGAGTTGAGCGAGGCCGAGTGGCGGGGCGTGGTCCGGCAACTCCTCGCCGAAGGGCTGCTCGCCGTCGAGGGCGACTACGGCACGCTCGCCCTGACCGAGGCGAGCGCCGACGTGCTGGGCCGCCGCCGTACCGTGACGATGCGCCGCGAGCCGGAGAAGCCGGCGTCGAGCCGCTCGTCGAAGCCGCGCGGCTCGTCCACCGTCGTGGCCGAGCTGACCCCGGCCGCCGCGCCCGTCTTCGAGCGGCTGCGCGCCTGGCGGGCGGCCACCGCCAAGGAGCAGGGTGTTCCCGCGTACGTCATCTTCCACGACGCCACGCTGCGCCAGATCGCGAGCGACGGGCCGGCCTCGCTGGCCGAACTGTCCCGCGTCAGCGGGGTCGGCGAGAACAAGCTCGCCAAGTACGGCGAGCAGATCCTGGCCGTCCTCGCCGAATGACCCCCGGGCATGCGACAAGGGCCGGACCCCGTGGTGGGGTCCGGCCCTTGTCGGTTGGTTCTTAGCTGGTGGCGTAGCCGCGGGTGGCGATCCAGTCGGCGAGGTGCTCGACGGTGATCTGGTAGGCGGCGGTGCTCGGGTCGGCGGAGTCGGCGATCGTGACGACGTTGCCGTTGTCGCGGTAGCCGGTGACGCTGATGTAGTGCCCGCCCTCGAACGAGTGGGTGTTGCCGTCGGTGTCGACGCTGGTGCCGGCGATGTTGGCGACCACGGCCCGACCGTCATCCACGGTGCGGACGATGTCGGCGCGCAGGGTGTCGGTCTGCTTGGCGTCGGCGTCGGGGGTGCTGATCTCGACGCTGTGGTAGGCGTCGTTCTTGCCGGTCTCCTTGTTCAGCACGGGGGTGATGTCGTTGATGCTGTTGGTGCCGGCTTCGGTGGTGCCCATCTCCTTGGCCATGGCGTCGACGCTGATGTCCTTGCCCTGCACGCTCAGGGCGTTCCGGGCCGCGGCGGGACCGCAGTAGTAGAAGTTCGGCTGCGCCTCGTACCGCACGCCGAGCTCCCGCTCGCCGTGACCCTTGCGGTCGGTCTGGGTCTGGGTGGTGGGCTTGGCGTCGGCCATGGCGTACGCGGCGGTCACCGGTCCGGCGATGGCGCCACCGGTGAACGCGAGACCAGCGGCGGTCAGGGCGGTCTTACGAATCAGATCGGTACGCATGATGGCGTGCTCCTCTGCTTCATTCGGGGGATACGCGCGCGGCACAGGGGGGTGTGCCGGGCGGGAAAGTTCGTGAGGGGGATCTGCTCCGGCGACCCGACAAGAGGGGTCTGCGCGGGGGTGGTGCAACGGTCCGCACTGGCGGGTCATTCCCGCCGGGGGACCGGGGACGGCCGGTGGTGCTCGGCCGTGCGGGGGGGTGTAACGACGCCGGCCAGACGGGTGTTCCCGGCCGCTGCCCTGCGCTGCCAGCCCGAGGGTCGCGGCGCCATGGCAGGTGTAACGACCCGGCCCGGCCCGCGATTCCGCCTCCACGATGACACCGGCCACAGCACACCACGCCCCTGAACAGGACAAACCTCGCAGCGCACCACTGCCCGGCGCGCTTCGGGCGGGTGATCGTCCCGGCTTCGCCGACATGGTGGGGGCATCTCCGCGCAGGGATGCCCATCGACGACCTGGAGACGATCAGATCGAGGGATGCTGCGCCAAAGCCACATACAGGGGACAAAACGTCCGCACATGACAGGCATCGCCTTTATGGGCTGGCCCATGATCTGCACAACTTCGGGCATGTTGCTGCCTCAGTCGGTCGTGAGGCAGCAACATCGCCGAAAGTGCTGCCTACCGATCGGGGCGTCCGCCTCGGCGAACATCCGAAACGGCGCATACGGGCAAGATCGTGCTCGAACCAGGAAACAGGGGCCCTCGCCGCGCGGTCGAGGCCACTACAACCAGGATCGAGCGTGATCATGGGGGTGCGTCCCGTGATCCACACGACTTCGGCGATATCGCGCTATCCCAGCCCGGTTGTTAGCCCGATATCGGCGAAGTCGAGTCGATCATGGCGAGGGCAACCCCTCGACCGCTGACCCAGCGGCAGAAGTCGCCCCCGCGTCGGAGGTCGCCTCCGCGTCCGGTGGGCCGGCCGCGTCGGAGGTCGGCTGGGTGCTGTCGTCGGCTCGTGAGCCCGGGTCCAGGGCTGTCAGGATCGCCTCGGCGGTACGACGACCGACCCCGGGCACCTCGGTGATCTCGTCGACCGTCGCCGAGGAGAGCCGCTTGAGGGAGCCGAAGTGCCGGAGCAGCGCCTTGCGGCGTACCTCGCCCAGGCCGGGGACGTTGTCGAGCGCCGACTCGGTCATCCGCTTGGAGCGACGCTGGCGGTGGAACGTGATGGCGAAGCGGTGCGCCTCGTCGCGGACGCGTTGCAGCAGGTAGAGGCCTTCGGAGGTACGCGGCAGGATGACCGGGAACTCGTCGTCGGGGAGCCAGACCTCCTCCAGCCGCTTGGCGAGGCCGCACAGCGCGACGTCGTCGATGCCCAGGTCGGCGAGGGCCTGCGCGGCGGCCGCGACCTGCGGGGCGCCGCCGTCGACGACCACCAGCTGCGGCGGGTACGCGAACTTCCGGGGCCGGCCGGTGGTCGGGTCGATCAGGACGCCGACCTGCGGGTCGACGGGGTCGACCGGGGTGGCCGGATCGTCGGCCGACTCCACACCCACCTCGCCGGTCTCGGCGCGCGCGTCGAGGTAGCGGGCGAAGCGGCGGCGCAGCACCTCGGACATCGCGGACAGGTCGTCGGTGGCGCCCCGGACGATGAACCGCCGGTACTCGCTCTTGCGGGGCAGGCCGTCCTCGAAGACCACCATGCTGGCCACCACGTCGGTGCCCTGGATCTGGGAGATGTCGAAGCACTCGATGCGCAGCGGCGAGGTACGCATGCCCAGCGCCTCGCTGATCTCGTCGAGCGCCTTGCCGCGCGTGGTCAGGTCGCCGGAGCGCTTGAGTTTGTGACGGGCCAGCGCGTCCTTGGCGTTGCGCTCGACCGTCTCCAGGAGGGTGCGCTTGTCGCCGCGCTGCGGCACACGCAACGACACCCGGCTGCCCCGGTGGCTGGTGAGCCAGTCGGCCAGCGCGTCGGCGTCCGCCGGCAGCTCGGGCACCAGCAACTCCCGGGGTACGTCCGCTTCGCCGTGCTCGCCGCCGTACACCTGGGTGCAGAAGTGGTGGACCAGGTCGCCGGTGGTCAGGTCCTCGGTCTTCTCCACCACCCAACCGCGCTGGCCACGGACCCGGCCGTCGCGGACGTGGAAGACCTGTACGGCCGCTTCGAGCGGGTCGTCGGCGAACGCCACCACGTCGGCGTCGGTGCCGTCGCCGAGTACGACTGTCTGCTTCTCCATGGCCCGGCGCAGGGCGGCCACGTCGTCGCGCAGCCGGGCGGCCCGCTCGAACTCCAACGCCTCGCTGGCCTCGGTCATCTCGCGTTCGATCTTGCGGACCATGGTGTCGGTCTTTCCGGCCATGAAGTCGCAGAACCCGTCGACGATGGCGCGGTGCTCGTCGGCCGAGACGGTGCCGACGCACGGGGCCGAGCACTTGCCGATGTAGCCCAGCAGGCAGGGGCGGCCGACCTGACCGGCCCGCTTGAACACGCCGGCCGAGCAGGTCCGTGCGGGGAACACCCGCAGCAGCAGGTCGAGGGTCTCCCGGATGGCCCAGGCGTGCGAGTACGGCCCGAAGTAGCGCACGCCCTTGCGTTTCGCGCCGCGCATCACCTGGAGTCGCGGGTACTCCTCGTCGAGGGTGACGGCCAGATAGGGGTACGACTTGTCGTCGCGGTAGCGGACGTTGAACCGGGGGTCGTACTGCTTGATCCAGGTGAACTCCTGCTGGAGCGCCTCGACCTCGGTGCCGACGGTGATCCAGTCCACCGACTCGGCGGTGGTGACCATCTGCCGGGTGCGCTCGTGCAGGTTCCAGACGTCGCCGAAGTAGGAGTTGAGCCGGCTGCGCAGGTTTTTCGCCTTGCCGACGTAGATCACCCGGCCGGTGCCGTCGCGGAAGCGGTAGACCCCCGGTGACTCCGGGATGGTGCCGGGTGCGGGACGGTAGGTCGAGGGGTCAGCCACGCCACCAAGCCTAGTCCGCGCCCCCGACACCCCACCGCAGGCGCGTGATCCACCCCGGCTTCCCGGAAGCCGGGGTGTCGGAGAGCCGCAGACACCCCGACTTCCGGAAACGCGAGTTGATCAAGGGCCGGGCGGGCGCGCGGCCCAGCCGGCCAGCAGCCCAGCCGTCAGGCCAGGGAGATCTGGTCGCCGGTGACCTTGATCTCCTTCGGCGGCAGCGGCTTGGTGGCCGGACCGGCCTTCACCGACCCGTCCTCGATCGAGAACTTGCTGCCGTGGCAGGTGCAGTTGATGGTGCCGCCGTCGACGTTCGACACGGGGCAGTTCTGGTGCGTACAGATCGGGCTGAAGCCCTTGAACTGACCGGCCGTGGGCTGGGTGATCACCACGCCCTCGGCGGCGAGGATCTTGCCGCCGCCGACCGGGACGTCGGCGGTGGTGGCCAGCGACTGGGCGTTCTGCCGGTCGCCGCCACCGGCGTCGCCGGTGCTGGGCACGGCGGGGCCACCGCTGGTGGGTGAGTCGCTGCCGCTGCCGTCGTCACTGCCGCACGCCGCCAGGACGACGGCCGCGCCGACCGCCCCGACGCCGGTGAGCAGGGTACGACGGGTCTGCGTACCCGGTCCGGTCAGCGCCTGATCGTCGCTCATGCCTCGCCTCTCTCTCGCCCAGCGCGCCGGTCCGAAAGCCGGCCACACTTCCTTCCACGCGCAACTCTGCCGGATAGTTCACGCCGGCATCCGTGCGACCCCGGCAAAAGGGGCGGGGCGGGTCGTCGCCCGACCCGCCCCGAGAGAATTTGCGTAGCGGTCAGCGCGCGCCGGCCGGCACCTTGCGGGTCGTCCGCGCCTTGGTCGCGCCGTTGGCCTTGGCGGCCCGGGTGGTGGCCGCCGCCGCGCCCTTGGCCTCGCCGTCGAGCTTGAGCACTCCGCGCAGGAACTGGCCGGTGTGGCTCTCGGCCACCTCGGCGACCTCCTCCGGGGTGCCGGTGGCGAGCACGGTGCCGCCCCGGTGGCCACCCTCGGGGCCCATGTCGATGAGCCAGTCGGCGGTCTTGATCACGTCGAGGTTGTGCTCGATCGTGATCACCGTGTTGCCCTTGTCGACCAGGCCCTCGAGCACCATCAGCAGCTTGCGGATGTCCTCGAAGTGCAGACCGGTGGTCGGCTCGTCGAGCACGTACACCGTGCGGCCGGTGGAGCGCTTCTGCAGCTCGGACGCGAGCTTGACCCGCTGCGCCTCACCGCCGGAGAGGGTCGGCGCGGGCTGACCGAGGCGGACGTAGCCCAGACCGACGTCGACCAGGGTCTTGAGGTGCCGGTGGATGGCCGGGATGGCGGAGAAGAACTCGGCGGCCTCCTCGATCGGCATCTCCAGTACGTCCGAGACGGTCTTGCCCTTGTAGTGCACCTCCAGGGTCTCCCGGTTGTACCGGGCGCCCTTGCAGACCTCGCAGGGGACGTACACGTCGGGCAGGAAGTTCATCTCGATCTTGATGGTGCCGTCGCCGGAGCACGCCTCGCAGCGGCCGCCCTTGACGTTGAACGAGAACCGGCCCGGCCCGTACCCCCGGACCTTGGCCTCGGTGGTCTCGGCGAAGAGCTTGCGGACGTGGTCCCAGACACCGGTGTAGGTGGCCGGGTTGGAGCGGGGCGTACGGCCGATCGGCGACTGGTCCACGCCGACGACCTTGTCCACGTGCTCCAGCCCGGAGACCCGGGTGTGCCGACCGGGCACCAGCCGGGCGCCGTTGATCTGGTTGGCCAGCACCGCGTACAGGATGTCGTTGACAAGCGTCGACTTGCCCGAGCCGCTGACGCCGGTGACCGCGATGAGCTGACCCAGCGGGAACGAGACGGTCAGGTTGCGCAGGTTGTGCTCGCGCGCGCCGTGCACCACCAACTCGCGGTCCCTGGTCTGCGGGCGACGCTTCGCGGGGGTCGGGATCGACCGCTTCCCGGACAGGTACGCCCCGGTGATCGACTCCTTGTTCTTCAGCAGCGCAGGCACCGAGCCGCTGTGCACGATCTTGCCGCCGTGCTCGCCCGCGCCCGGGCCGATGTCGACGATCCAGTCGGCGACCCGGATGGTGTCCTCGTCGTGCTCCACCACGATCAGGGTGTTGCCCAGCCCGCGCAGCCGGATCAGCGTCTCGATGAGCCGGTGGTTGTCGCGCTGGTGCAGCCCGATCGACGGCTCGTCGAGCACGTAGAGCACGCCGACCAGGCCCGAGCCGATCTGGGTGGCGAGCCGGATGCGTTGCGCCTCACCGCCGGAGAGCGTGCCGGCCGGCCGGTCCAGCGAGAGGTAGTCCAGGCCGACGTCGAGCAGGAAGCGCAGCCGGGCGTTGATCTCCTTGAGCACCCGCTCGGCGATCATCTTCTGCCGGTCGGTCAGCTCGATGCCGGCGAGCAGGTCGGCGCACTCCCCCACGGACAGGTTGCAGACCTCGGCGATGCTCTTGCCGGCCAGGGTGACGGCGAGCACCTCGGGCTTGAGCCGGGCGCCCCCGCACGCCGCGCACGGCACGTCGCGCATGTAGCCCTCGTACTTGTCGCGGGACCACTCGGACTCGGTGTCGGAGTGCCGGCGCTCGATCCACTGCACCACACCCTCGAAGCCGGTGTAGTAGGAGCGCTCGCGGCCGTACTTGTTGCGGTAGCGCACGTGCACCTGGTCGTCGGAGCCGTGCAGGATCGTCTTCTGCGCCCGCGCCGGCAACGCCCGCCACGGGGTGTCGACGTCGAAGTGCTGCGACTCGCCGAGGGCTTCCAGCAGGCGCAGGAAGTATTCCAGGTTGTGCCCGGTGGACCAGGGCTGGATGGCGCCCTCGCGCAGGCTGCGCTCCGGGTCCGGTACCAGCAGCTCCGGGTCGACCTCCTTCTTGGTGCCCAGGCCGGTGCACTCCGGGCAGGCGCCGTACGGGGCGTTGAAGGAGAACACCCGGGGCTCGAGGTCCTCGATGGCGAGCGGGTGGTCGTTGGGGCAGGCCAGGTGCTCGGAGTAGCGGCGCTCCCGGTCCGGGTCGTCCTCCGGCAGGTCGACGAAGTCGAGCAGCACCAAGCCGTTGGACAGGCCGAGCGCGGCCTCGACCGAGTCGGTCAGCCGCTGCTTGGCGCTCGGCTTGACGGTGAGCCGGTCGAT
Source organism: Micromonospora sp. bgisy143 (assembly GCF_057708145.1). Taxonomy (NCBI): domain Bacteria; kingdom Bacillati; phylum Actinomycetota; class Actinomycetes; order Micromonosporales; family Micromonosporaceae; genus Micromonospora; species Micromonospora sp. bgisy143. The sequence continues at coordinate 16,807 of NZ_JBYIRN010000044.1, read as the reverse complement.
CACCACCTCGATGGTGTGCTTCTCCTGCTTCTTGAGCTTCGGCGGCTCGGTCAGCGGATGAACCACGCCGTCGACGCGGGCCCGGGCGTACCCCTTGGCCTGCAACTCGGCGAAGAGGTCGACGTACTCGCCCTTGCGGCCCCGGATGACCGGCGCGAGCACCATGAACTTCGTGCCCTCGGCCATCGCCAGGACCCGGTCGACGATCTGCTGCGGGCTCTGCCGGGAGATCCGCTCGCCGCAGACCGGGCAGTGCGGCTCGCCGATGCGGGCGAAGAGCAGCCGCAGGTAGTCGTAGACCTCGGTGATGGTGCCGACGGTCGAGCGCGGGTTACGCGAGGTGGACTTCTGGTCGATCGAGACGGCCGGGCTCAGCCCTTCGATGAAGTCGACGTCGGGCTTGTCCATCTGCCCGAGGAACTGCCGGGCGTACGACGACAGCGACTCCACGTACCGCCGCTGACCCTCGGCGAAGATCGTGTCGAAGGCCAGGCTCGACTTGCCCGACCCGGACAGCCCGGTGAACACGATGAGAGCGTCCCGGGGCAGGTCGAGACTGACGTCACGCAGGTTGTGCTCGCGCGCGCCACGGATGATGAGTCGGTCGGCCACGGTACGTGTACTCCCGGGTGAAGGTGAAGCGGAGGGTCTGTCCCGCTCTGTGTTGGTTACGAGCGGTTTCTGCTCGTTCTGAGCGGTCGTGCGGGCGCGGAAAACACGCCTCGGCAACTCTAGCCCCGAGGTACGACAGTTTCCCCCGCCCGCACATTCCCCCAGCTCAGCACGGTCGGCCGCGCCGCCGGTGGCCGCTCGCGCTCGTCGGGGCGGGCCGCGCCGGCGAGGTCAGGAGGCCGGCCGTGCGCACCCGGACCCGCCGCCCACCGGTCGGCCCGGTCAGTAGCCACCGGGCGACGGCGGGCGGGCCGCCCGACGCCGCGCCGAGCGCCAGCCGCCGCGTCGCTCGGCGGCCAGTCGCGCCTCGCGCCGCCGACTCTCGTGCGCCACCTCGCCCTGCAACCGCCGCCAACTCTCCCAGCGACGGGCGGACAACTCGCCGGCACGCAGCGCGTCGCGGACCGCGCAGGCCGGCTCGCCGTCGTGCCGGCAGTCGGCGTACCGGCAGCCCTCGGCCAGCCCCGCGATGTCGGCGAACGCCCGGTCCAACCCGGCCACGCCGTCGAGCAGACCGACCGCGCGGACGCCCGGCGTGTCGATCACCGCGCCGCCGCCGGGGATCGGCACCAGCGCCCGCCAGGTGGTGGTGTGCCGGCCCTTGCCGTCGACCCGGCGGATCGCCTGGGTCGGCATCATCACCGCGCCGGCGAGCGCGTTGACCAGGCTCGACTTGCCCGCGCCGGACGGCCCGAGCAGTCCCAGCGTGCGACCCGGCGCGACCTCGGCGCGCAGCGGTGCCAACCCGGTGCCGCGTTCGGCGCTGACCGGCAGCACCGGCACGCCCGGTGCGACCGCGGCGAGTTGACGGGCCAGCGCGGCCGGGTCGGCCGCGAGGTCGGACTTCGTCAGCACCACGAGCGGCCGGGCCCCGGACTCGTGGACCAGGGACAGCAGCCGCTCGATGCGGCCGACGTCCGGCTCCGGGTGCACCGGCTCCACCACGGCGGCCGCGTCGAGGTTCGCGGCCAGCACCTGGCCGCTGGCGTCCTTGCCGGCGGTACGGCGGACCAGCGCGGCCCGCCGGGGCAGCACGGCCCGCACCGTGACCCGGCGGTCCGGCCAGTGCGTGAGCAGAACCCAGTCCCCCGCGCAGGGCAGCGCGGAGGGGTCCTGGGCGGCGGCGGCCAGCACGGACGGGCCGAGGCTGGCACGGACCGGGCCGTCGGCGGTGAGCACCGTGCAGACCCCCCGGTCCACCCGGGCCACCCGGCCCGGGTGGCGCTCGCCACGTCGGGCGGCGTACGACGCCCGGTCGGCGTCCCAGCCGAGGGCGGTCAGATCGATCGTCATGGCATCCTCATCGGTGTCGAGCGGGTGATGGCGGAACATGCGTGCCACGTCCGGCATGAACACCACCTCCGTCCGACGTCCGAGTGCCGCATGTGACGCCGACGGTAGGGCGCGGCGCGACGCGCCGAAAGCGATTTCCGTGACGACGGCGCAACGCGCGCCCGCTAGGGTCGACGGGTGCGCCCGGCCGCGCCGCCCGATCGGCGTGGCGTGCGTCCACCGCACGGCCGCCGAGCACCTCCTCCACCCGGAATGGATGTCGACACGTCATGACCTACAGCGGAGATGTCACCCACGGCGGCCCGCCGGCGGTACGGGAGTTGTCCGGGCTCACGATCAGCAAGCTGTCGGTCGGCCCGATGGACAACAACGCCTACCTGCTGCGGTGCTCCGGCACCGGCGACCAGGTGTTGATCGACGCCGCCAACGAGGCGCCCCGGCTGCTGGAGCTGATCGGTGACGGCGGCCTGACCGCCGTGGTCACCACCCACCAGCACATGGACCACTGGGTGGCGCTGGAGGAGGTGGTCGCCAAGACCGGCGCGCGTGCCCTGGTGCACGCCGACGACGCGTCCGGGCTGCCGATCGAGGCGGAACACCTGGCCGAGGGCGACACCGTCGCGGTGGGTGACTGCGCGCTGGAGGTCATCCACATCAAGGGGCACACCCCCGGGTCGATCGCGCTGCTCTACCGCGACCCGGCCGGCACCGCCCACCTCTTCACCGGCGACAGTCTCTTCCCCGGTGGCGTAGGGAACACGGACAAGGACCCGCAGCGCTTCGCCGCGTTGATCGACGACGTCGAGCACAAGCTGTTCGACCAACTGCCGGACGACACCTGGTTCTACCCGGGCCACGGCAAGGACAGCACCCTGGGCGCCGAGCGCCCGTCCCTCCCCCAGTGGCGAACCCGAGGCTGGTAACCCACCCCCACCCCCACCCCACGGGCGCGACCACCGGGCAAGGGAGACCAACCCGCTGACCCAACGCTGACCGAGAACCACCGAAGGTCAACAACCCGTCGCCGGACCGCGACAAACCGGCGGACCGGAACCACGAAGGGGGCGGGGGCCTGCCGTGCCCGGCGCAGGGATCAAGCCTGACCGCCCGGAGCCGGGCACGGCAGGCCCCCGCCCCCCACCGCAACCACTCAGTCAAGAAGAGCGGTCAGCCGCCGCCGCGCCCCCAGCAACACGACGGACGCCAGCACCAACCCCACCCCCATGGTCACCAGCAGCGGACTGGGCGCACCCGGCAGCAGCGCGGCCAGCGACCGGGACGCGGTGCCCAGCGCCAGGTAGAGACCGGCCCAGGCGGCCGCGCCGAGGGCCGCACAGCCGAGGAACCGCCGGTACGACATCCGCAGCCCGCCGGCGGCGAGCGGCAGCAGGGCGTTGAACACCGGTAGGAACGGCGCGACCATCACCATCCGCCCGCCGCCACGGTGGAGGATCCCCTCGGCCGCGCTCCACCGGGACTCGCCGATCCAGCCTCCGATGCGGCTGCGGCGCAGGGAGTCGGCGTACCGGCGGCCGATCAGGAAGCTCAACGACCAGCCGGCCAGGCACCCGACGAGCACCGCGGCGAAGGTGGCCAGCCCGGTGGCCGGGCGGCCCACCCCGACCGCCGCCAGGATCGCCACGTCACCGGGGACGAGCACGCCCAGCAGCGGTACGGCGTCGAAGAGCATCACCAGCCCGAGTACGCCCATCAGCACCAGGATGGGCAGCTCTCCGACCTGGGCCAGCCAATGCGTCATGCCTCGTACGCTATGGCCGCCGGACCACCGCGGACATCCGGTCGCAGCCCTTACCGCCCCCTGGTGTCCACCTCGGGGTCACCCCTGAGAGGGCCGGCCGGGTCACGCCGGTCGCAGCACCCGTACCCGGCGGGGCGACGGGTCCACCGACGGCTCGGTGGTAGGCACCGGGTAGTCGGCCAGCACCAGCAACCCGTCGGCGGGCAGGTGCCCCCGCCCGGGGTCGCCGACCAGCACCTCGGCGCCGGCGGCGACGGCCCGGCGCAGGAACGGCAGCATCCTGGCGGCCATCGGGCGGCTGTAGAACACGTCGCCGGCGACCACCAGGTCCGCGTCGGGTCCGTCCCGGTCGAGCAGGTCGTCGCCGCTGGTGTCGACGGTGACCCGGTTGGCGCGGGCGTTGACCGTGACGGCCGCCACGGCGTACGGGTCGATGTCGTTGGCCACGACGTCGGCGGCGCCGGCCAGCGCGGCGGCGATGCCCACCAGTCCCGACCCGGCGGCGAGGTCGAGGACGCGACGCCCCGCGGCCAGCTCCGGGTGGTCCAGCAGGTGCCGGGCGAGCGCCTGGCCGCCGGCCCAGGCGGAGGCCCAGTACGGCGGCGCGAGGGCGTGCCCGGCGAGCGCCTCCATCCGGGCCCACCAGACGATCGCGTCCTCGGCGAGGTGCAGCCGCACTTCCGGGACGAACGGGGTGGGCACCAGCCGGAGCCGGTCCAGGCCGGAACCGGGCGCGTCGATTTCGCGCTCCAGCTCGGACAGCGCGACGGCTGCGGCACCCCTCATCGGCGCAAGCATGCCGCACGACGGGGTGGTCGGGGCGGCTTTGGCGCGCGCGCGACGCGCAGTGTTCATCTGAGTTCGAGCAAACACCTACGGCACTTCGGCCGGCAGATCGGGGTTTCGCCCGTTACTGTCGAACAGGTACGGGCGACCATCGGCCTCGAGGCCGGTGGTCCGCCGCTTTGAACAGGGAGAGATGCATGGCAACCGGCACGGTTAAGTGGTTCAACTCGGAAAAGGGCTTCGGCTTCATCGAGCAGGATGGCGGAGGGCCGGACGTGTTCGTCCACTACTCCGCCATCGCGACGAGCGGTTACCGGGAGCTCAACGAGGGCCAGAAGGTCGAGTTCGAGGTGACCCAGGGGCAGAAGGGCCCGCAGGCGGACAACGTCCGCCCGATGTAGCTCCGTGCCGGTGACGGCGGTCGGTTCCCGGCCGCCGTCCCAGTGCACTCACGACGCTGCCGGGGCGGCGGGCAGGTCCCGCCGCCGCCGGAGCGGCCCGATCAGCAGGATCAACGGCGTGAGCGCCAGCCACGCCGTCATCACGGTGATCGCCGTGCCGACGCCGTACCGCGCGCCGAGCGTCCCGGCCAACACGGCGGCCAGCGGGATCGTGCCGTAGTTGAGCAGCTGCATGCTCACCGTCACGCGCCCGAGCAGGTGGTGCGGCGTGTACGTCTGCCGGAACGCGCCCTTGACCACGTTGCCGATGGCCACCCCGAGGCCGATCAGCACGCCGCCGAGCGCCGGCCAGACGAGCCCGACGCCGGGCGCGGCCAACGGGATGAGCAGGGCGGGCGGGCCGGTGAGCGCCGCCCCGATGAGCAGGGCGCGGGCGCTGCCACAGCGTCGGGCGAGGGCGGTGGCCAGCAACGCGCCGATGATGCCCCCGATGCTCATCACCCCGACGAGCACGCCGACCAGGCCCGGCGCAAGCCGTAGTTCGCGGATCAGGAAGACGACCAGGACCGCCTGGTAGCCGGTCAGACCGATGTTGCTGGCCGCGCCCATCAGCGTCAGGACCCGCAGGTACGGGTCGCGCATGACGAAGCGCAGCCCCTCGGCCATGTCCCGGCGCAGTGACCGGGACCGGTTGGCCCGGTCGGGACGCGGCTCGCTGGCGCGGATGCGCGACAGCAGGGTCGCCGAGAGCAGGAACGTCAGGGCGTCCAGCAGCAGCGCGGCGACCGCGCCGACGAGTTGGGCGATCAGACCGGCGATGCCGGGTCCGACGACGTAGCTCACCGTCTTGGTGGCCTGGAGCTTCGCGTTGCCGTCGGGTAGTTGCTCGGGTCGCAGCAGCACCGGCAGGTAGACCTGGTCGGCGGTTTCGAAGAAGACCCGCGCCACGCCCGCGCCGAGGGCCACCAGCAGCAGTTGCGCGACGGTGAGGCGGTCCAGCAGGGCGGCCACCGGCACGCTGAGGAAGGCGACCGCGCAGAAGAGGTCGCAGACCACCATGAGCGGCCGGCGCGGCAGCCGGTCCACCCAGGCGCCGGCCGGCAGGCCGATCAGCAACCAGGGCAGCCAGGCCGCGGCGGTGAGGACCGCCACCTGGAAGGTGCTGGCGTCGAGCACGGCCACCGCCACCAGGGGCAGCGCGACGGTGGTGACGTCGCTGCCGATGCTGCTGACCGTCTGGGCGGCCCAGAGCAGGCGGAAGTCGCGGTGGCGCAGCAGCCCACCGGCCGGCCGGACCGGGGCGGGATCGGTGCGGGTGGCCGCCGTCATGGCCGGGCCGGTACGCCGTGGACGAACACGAACACCGGTTGGCGCTCGGCGCTGTCGTCGGCCGGCGTGCGGTCCTCCCAGCGGGCCAGCAGAGCGTTGATCTCGGCGCCCAGCTCGTCCAGTTCCGCGGGTGTGAGGTGCAGCCACCGGTCGGAGGAGAACGGCGCGTCGCCCCAGACGGCCTGCGCCGTCTCCTCGGCGGCGTGCCAGGCGCGGGCCAGCGCGACGTGCCGGTCCAGGTTGAGCGAGGTGGCGGCGTCGGCGACGGCGCGGTCGGCGGGATCGGTGTCGAAGTCGGTCGAGGACCAGCGGACCCCCCGGGTGACCAGTCGCCACCAGCGTTCGCGGCGGTCGCGGGCCAGCTCGGGGGCTTCGGTGACCAGGTCGGCGGCGGCCAGCACCTTGAGGTGGTGGCTGACGTTCGCCGGCGCCTGGTCGGTGCGTTCGGCGAGCATGCCGACGGTCGACGGTCCGTGCACCTTGAACACGTCCATGAGTCGGCGGCGCAGCGGGTGGGCCATGGCCGCGAGGACCCGGGAGTCGGTGACCTGGCGTACGTCGGGCTTCTCCATGCCGGCAGCATGACATTCGCAAGAGTTATTGCGCAACCCTTGTTGCTCAATGACTGTTGCGGAGCGACGAGCGGGAGGAGGCGGCCCGGTGGGGACGGGCCGCCCCCCGCTCAGGCGACGAGCCGGCGGGCCAGTTCGTCGGCGACCTGCTTGGCGATGGTGGGTGGAATGGCGGCGGCGATCTTCTCCGGCGTCAGTCCGGCCAGCACGCCCTGGATGATGGCCGTCTCGTCGGTGACGTCCTTGCCGGCCAGCGCGTTGAGCGCGTTCTGCAGGTCGGTGAGCTGCTTCGTCATCGACTGCAGGTTCCAGTTGCCGGTGACCGGGGCGCCGGTGTCGTCCCGACCCTCCGCGATCCGGGTGTAGATCTGTCCGATCGGGTTGCGGCCGTCCAGCACGGTCAGGTTCTTGTGGACGGTGGCCAGCCAGTTGTGCTCTTCGGGGGTCATGTCGACGTCCTCCAAAAGTCCGATGGAGCTGAGGTAGCGACGGAACAGGGGCCGCTGGTCGCGGCCCGCCTTGATGGCGTCGCGGAAGAAGCTGAAGTGGGTGTGCCAGCGGTGCGAGCTGTCGCCGCTGGTGCGCTTGCCGAGCCGGTCCCACCGCTTCACGGTCGTACCGTCGGGGCTGTAGATGATCTCGCGGATGTCCCGGGTGTCGGCCGCGTTCGCGGCGCACTGGGCCACACACCACACCGAGAAGCTGGCCAGGGTGTGCCGACCGCCACCGGAGCGGACGTCGAACTCGCCGACGTCGATGGCCGCCGCGTCCAGGGTCAGTCCGGCCCGGTCCCGGGGTGACTCGACCACCGAGTAGTCGTTCGTGACCACCCGGTCCGAGCCGCAGTGATAGCCACCCCGGTGGGCCGGGTCGCCGACGATGCCGACCTCCGCCGGATCCAGGTCGTCCGGGCCGGGGGCGTTGTCGAGGTGGTCGAGGAGCAGGCGTCGAAGGGCCAACAAATTCTCTGGGGCCCGGGTCATGGGGTCCCCCTCTCAGGTGGGGCGGGGACCGGGCACGACGTCACACCGCGTACGCGGTGTCGGGCTTTGAGCGAGCCCGGTCTGGTGGTGCACGGCGCCGGGCGTTGACCCCACCATAGCCCGCATTTCCGATGAATGCCCAGCTCAGAGGCGGTCCGTTCAGATTGGAGGCAAAGCCGGGGCAGTGTGGACGATCGGCAACACCAGCATCGAGGGGTGTGCCGGGTCATGGAGAACCTGCCGCCAACCGGCACGCAGCGTCACCGCCGTACCGAGGGGTTCCCCGGTGCCGGGGCTGCGTGCCCAGCGGGGATGGGCGCCACCGGCGATCTGCACCCGCAGCCGGTGCCCGGTGGCGAACCGGAACGCGGTCGGCCAGAGCGCCACCGGGACCCGCACCACCCCGGTCGGGTCGGCGGGGAACCGTTCGGGTGTCACCCGGACCAGCCCGTCGCAGACGTTCCACGACCGACCACGCCGGTCCACATCGCACAGCCGGACGAAGACGTCCAGGTGTGGCAGCTCGCTGCGGACGTACAGCTCGGCGCGTACCGGGCCGATCACCTCGACCGGCGCGACGAGCGGCGCGCTGGTGTAGGTCAACACGTCGGAGCGGGCCTCCACCTGCCGGTTGTCCACCCGACCGGCGCGCTTGGCGACCAGCAACGGGCCGCCGAGCGACGGGGTGGGATCGGTCGGGTCGTACCGGAACCGGTCCGGCGTCGAGGGCGTCGGCGGGCGGACCGCCAGCTCGCCGCCCGGGTGCAGGTGCCAGGGGGTGTCGGTGGCCGGCGGGGGCCAGTCCGGCAGGTCGCGCCACCCGCCGCCGGGCCCGCCCAGGTGGAGCCGCACGGGGGCCGCGGTGGGCGGACGTCCGTCGTCCGACGGCCCGTCCAGGTGTACGTCGAACCAGGTCAACCCCTCGCGCAGCGCGGCCGCGAACAGCCCGGGGCTGCCGTGCGTCCAGGGCCCGATCACCAGGCGCGGCCGAGCGCCGGCGGCGTGCAGGGTGGCGTGGTCGTCGAGCTGCGCGGGCAGGAAGATGTCGTGCCAACCGGTCACCATGACCACCGGCGCGCGCACGCGGGCCACCCGGTCGGCGAAGACGCGCTCGCGCCAGTACGCCGCCTGCGGGGTGTGGTGGCGCAGCCACTCCTGGAAGAACGGGATGGTGACGCCGGTGGCCACCCGGTCCGCTCCGGTCAGCGGCAGGTGGTCGAGGGCCGCGGCCAGCCGGGGCTGTCCCCGCTTCAGCTCCCGCTGCCGGGCCAGCCACGGCACGGTCTGGGCGTGCAGCAGCTCGGCCCAGGTCAGCACGGTGTCGAGGGCGAACGACTCCCCCGCGTACGTCGAGTCCCGGGTGGCCGAGGCGGTCACCACGGCAACCATCGCGCGAAGCTGCTCGCCGGCGTCGGCGGCCAGCGCCCACTGGGCGAAGCCCTGGTAGCTGACCCCGAACATGCCGAGCGCCCCGGACCACCAGGGCTGGCGGCGCAGCCAGTCGAGGGTGTCGATCCCGTCGGCGCGCTCGTGGACGAGGGGGGCGAACGTGCCGCCGGAGCCGCCGGTGCCCCGGCAGGACTGGATCACGGCGTGCCGGCCCCGGGCGGCGAGCAACCGGCCGAGCAGCCGCAACGGACCACCCCGCCCGTACGGGGTGCGGATGAGCACGGTCGGCGCGCAGGGGCCGCTCGGGGCGTAGTGGTCGGTGCGCAGCACCACCCCGTCCCGGGTCCGGACCGGGATGTCGCGGGTGACCCGTACCGGGCCGGGACGGATCACGGGCAGCCGCAGCGCGGCGGCGGCGAGGCGGGCGACGAGCCGGCCGGGCACGGTCAGTCCGTCGCCCGGCGGGGCGGCTCGGGCCGGGCCGCCCGGACCGCGTCGCGGTGCGCGCGGATGGACCCGCTCATCTCCGCCAGGAACCGGTGCACCACCTCCAGCTCGTCCTCGTCGAAGCGGTCCATCACGGTGTCGGTGCGGACGCCCAGCGGCCGGAAGAACTCCATCGCCAGGGCGGCGCCCTGGTCGGCGTAGTGCAGCAGCACCTTGCGCCGGTCGGCGGTGTCCCGGTCGCGGCGGATGTGCCCGGCGCGTTCCAGGCGGTCGATCAGCGCGGTGACCGAGCCGGACGACAGGTTGAGCTGCTCACCGAGGCGGCCGGGGGTGATCGGATCACCGAAGAGTTCGGCGTCCATGACGGCGATCAGCGCGTTCAGGTCGGTCGGGTTGAGGCCGTGCAGGTTGGCGAAGGCGTGACCCACCTGCTGGGCGTCCACCGCGTACCGCCGAAGGTTGTTGGTGATCTCCGCGACCAGCTGCTCGCGGCGCGTGTCGCGCCGCCGGTACATGCCGTGAGTCGCCACCTCGCGCCGTTTCTCCCCGTCGTCGGTCCCCCGGGTTGCAGCATAGAACAGCCGCCGATAATCTCGGCCATCAAGATACTCGGCTTTCGAAAGACCTAGGGGTCAGCGATGTCCGTCTTCACCAGGGTCGCGCGGGGTCGGCTGGCCGCGTGGCTCACCGTCGCCGCCGCGCTCGTCCTCGCCGCGGTCGTCTTCGGTGTCCCCCGGCCGGACAATCCGGCGCCGGTCTCCGCGACCGGCCTGGACGCCGCCTGGCAGTCGACCCAGGTGCAACGCCTCCAGGACCAGTTGCCCACCAGCGACGTCCAACCCGCCATCGTGGTCGTCAGCCGCCCGGACGGCGGGGCACTGAGCGAGGCCGACCGGGCCGCTCTCGCCGCCCGATCCGGCGACCTGGGCCGGTTCGCGGTCGGCGGTCGGGTGAGCCCGGCGCAGGTCTCCCCGGACGGCACGGTCGCGCTCGTCGCCGTCCCGCTGGACACCTCCGGCGGTCAGGAGGAGGTGACCGGGACGGTGGCCGACCTGCGCGAGGCGCTGGCGGACCTGCCCGACCCGCTGACCGCCGAGGTCACCGGCGCGCCCGCCCTCACCGCCGACCTGTCGTCGGTCTTCGAGGGCGCCGACGTCACCCTGCTCGCGGTGACCGCCGCCGTGGTCGCGGTGCTGCTGCTGATCACCTACCGCAGCCCGTTCCTGTGGATCGTGCCGCTGATCGTGGTCGCCGCGACCGAACAACTCACCCTGCGCGCGGTGGACACCATCGTGCCGGCCGTCGGCATCAACCTCCAGCAGGGCCAGGTCACCGGCATCGCCAGCGTGCTGGTGTTCGGCGCCGCCACCGACTACGCCCTGCTGCTCATCGCCCGCTACCGGGAGGAGTTGCGGCGCGACCAGGACCGCTTCGCCGCCATGCGGGCGGCGCTGCGCCGGACCGCCGAGCCCATCCTGGCCAGCGGCGGCACCGTCGTGCTCGGGGTGCTCACCCTGCTGCTCAGCGAGCAGGAGACGAACCGGGCGCTCGCCGTGGCCTGCGCCACCGGTGTGGTCTTCGCCATGCTGTCGGCGCTGTTCGTGCTCCCCGCCGTGCTGGTGCTCTTCGGTCGCGGTCTGTTCTGGCCGTTCGTACCCCGGGTCGGTGGCCCGGCCCGCGAGGGCCGGCTCTGGGGCCGGCTCGGCGAGGTGGTGCGACGCCGACCGGTGGTGGTCGCGGTGCTGTCCACCGTGCTGCTCGGCGGTCTGGCCCTCGGTGGGCTCGGCATCCGCACCGGGCTGTCCGAGACCGAGCAGTTCCGGGCCGCGCCGGAGGCGGTGACCGGCGCGCAGACCCTGGCCCGGGCGTTCCCCGCCGGCAGCACCCAGCCGGTGGCCGTGCTCACCACCCCGGCGGCGGTACGGGCGGTCACCGACGCCGCCGGCGCCGTGCCCGGCGTCGCCTCGGCGCGGCCGGGCGACGCCGGTCAGGCCGTCGCCCAGGTCGACGTGGTGCTGGACGCCGAGCCCGGCACCCCCGCCTCGGACCGCACCATCGAGGCGCTGCGCGACGCGGTCGCCGCCGTTCCCGACTCCGCTCCCCCGGCCGTCGCCGGCGCCGAACCGCCCGCCGGCGCGATCGTGGGCGGCTCGGTGGCCGCGACGTACGACTCCGACGAGGCCAACGACCGGGACCTGCGGCTGATCCTGCCGATCATCCTGCTGCTGGTCGGCGCGGTGCTGGTGCTGCTGCTGCGGGGCCTGGTCGCGCCGGTGCTGCTGGTGCTCACCGTGATCGCGTCCTTCTTCGCCAGCCTCGGCGCGGCGTGGCTCCTCTTCGACCACGTGCTGGACTTCCCGGCGCTGGACAGCGGCGTGCTGCTGCTCGCCTTCGTGTTCCTGGTGGCGCTCGGCGTGGACTACAACATCTTCCTGGTCACCCGGGCCCGCGAGGACGCCCGCAGCGCCGGCACCCGGGACGGCATGCTCTCCGCGCTGCGGGTCACCGGCGGTGTCATCACCAGCGCCGGGGTGCTACTGGCCGCGGTGTTCGCCGTCCTCGGCGTGCTGCCGCTGATCACGCTGACGCAGATCGGCATCATCGTCTGCATCGGCGTACTGCTGGACACCCTGCTGGTCCGCACGGTCCTGGTGCCGGCGCTGGCGTTTCTGCTCGGCGACCGCTTCTGGTGGCCGGGCCGGGTCGACGCGCACCCGGACACGGACGCCGACGCTCCGGCGACGCCCGAGCCGGTGGCCGCCCGGGACTGACCGCCGACGGAAAGGGGCGGGGCCGACCCGCCCCTTTTTCGGTGCTCAGTACCCCAGGCAGACGCACTCGGTCATCAGCGCCCGCACGTTGCGCACGTACGACGGGTTCGGGATGGCCAGGGGCTCGCCTTCCCGCGCCACCGCGCCGTGCCCGAAGTTGTACGCGGAGATGACCGCGTTGAGCAGGCAGGAGTCCAGTTCGGCGGTGCACAGGGCCGGATCGAGCCGGAAGTCGGACTCGAAGTACATGTCGCCGATGTACTTGGTCAGCCAGGCCAGGTAGTTGGCCCCCAGGTAGGCGTTGTCCCGGTAGTCGGCGATGTCGTAGCTCTGGTCGAAGCGCTGGTTCATCCAGGTCGCGGTGCCCGGCATCACCTGCATCAGCCCGACGCCGCCGTCGCAGGCGTAGATGTTGGACTGCCAGCCACTCTCCTGCCAGGCGGTGGCCTTGACCAGGTTGAGCGGGATCTTGAGATCGGGTGCCGAACTGGGCCAGTAGGTGCGGGCGGCGGCGTCGGTCAGTGCCGCCTTCACGTCGGCGCGGCTCGCCTGGGTGCCCTTGTAGCTGGGCTTGCAGGAGGAGGGGGCGGGCTTCGGCGGCGCCGGCGGGACCTTCGTCTCGGTGGGCGCCTTGGCGACCACGCGCGGCTTCGTGGGCGGAGCCGTACGGGTCGGCTTCTTCGACGGCGTCGGGGAGGCCGACGCGCTGCGACTCGGGGCGGCGCCCATCGCGGCCACCCCGCTCGGCGAAGGGCTCGCCTCGGCGGACGGTTCGTCGACCGGCTCGTCGCTCGGCGCCTCGGTGGCCGCGACGGGGGCGGCGGCCTGGTCCTGCGGGCGTTCACCTTTGCCGGCGCAACCGACCGTGCCGCCGGCGAACAGGAGACCGGCGAGCACCAGCGCGCCCACCCGTCCGGCTCGTTGACGCATGGTGATCCTCCCCCGTCGAACAGTCGCCGCAGATTAGCAAGGTTCGACGGGCCGGCGGTGCCCCTGCGCCGGCCGGACCGGGTCGGCCGGCTGCCCCCGCCCGCCGACCGCGCGGTCCCGGGTGGCCCAGGCGACCATGAACACCACCGTCCACAGCACCCCGAGCAGCACCGCCGCCGCCGTACCGCTCGCCGTGTCCAGGCTCAGGTAGAGCCGGGCGACGCCGACCCCCAGCACACCGGCGGCGGCGACCGTCCACGCCGCCACCGCCACCGGCCAGCGCGTGCCGCGCGACACCAACCAGGCCAGGGTGCAGAGGCTCGCGGCGACCACGGCGTTCTGGGTCGGGAACGGTCCTGCCTCGTGCCCGGCCGGGCCGCCGGGTGTACCGGCCAACTCGGCCACCACGGCCAGCACCACCAACGGCACGAACGCGCCGACCGTGCCCAGCACGCTCAGCAGGTCGGTGCGCAACGGACGGCGACGCCACGCCAGCACCGCGGCCACCATCGCCACCAGCACGATCAGCACCCACCCCCGTACCAGCGACACCACGGCCAGGGTGGCGTCGGCGGCGTCCGGGGTACGGCGGGCGGTGAACCAGGCGTCGATCGCTCCGTCCAGCGCCGCCAGTCCGCTGTTGCGCACCCCCACGGCCAGCAGGCCGGCGATGGCCAGCCCGGCGGCGAAGAGCAGCAGCAGCCCGGCGGCCAGGTTGAGCAGCAGCGTCCAGGCCGGTCCGATCCGCATGGCCACCAGGAAGAACAGCACCCCGTACCGGGCGCTGAGCCAGCGCACCGGCGGCAGCGCGGCGGCCCGGGACAGCAGCGCCCGCACCGGGTCGGGGTTGCGGCCGAGCCACCGGCCGGCGAGCACCACCCCCAGCAGCCCCGCCAGTAACGCCAGTGCCGCGCCGGTGGCCCGACCGAGCACCCGGGAGACAGTGTCGTACGACTCACCGGCGAGGTGACCGAGCAGGATCGAGCCGCCCACCCAGGTCGCCGCCCCGGCCAGGTTCCACCCGGCGAACCGCCGGTACGGCATCCCGGCCGCACCGGCCAGCCGGGGCACCAGGGTGCGGGCGAAGGCCACCCACCGCGCGGCGAGGACGCCCCGGCCACCCAGGCGGGCGAGCATCGCGTCGGCCCTGCTCCACCGCTCGGGGCCGACCCGGTGACCGAGCCCGGCGCGCAGCCGGGGGCCGTAGCGTCGGCCGGCGCGGAACGCCAGCGCGTCACCGGCCAACGCCGCAACGATCATCGCGAGCAACGCCGGCCCGAGCCGCAAGGTACCGTTGTAGGTGAGGAAGCCGACGAGCAGCAGGGTAGCCTCACCCGGCACCAGCAAACCGAAGATCACCGCGGTCTCGCCCGCCACGATCAGCGCGGCGACCAGGTAGATCCACAGGGTGGGCAGACCCTGCACCCAGGTCAGCAGGTCGTGCACTCAGGCCCCCGGGACACGGGAGCCAGCATGCCAGCCGGGGGAACCACCGGCACAGCAGTTTCACCATAGATCAGGGGCACCTGGGGGTGACCCCGACGCAGCCTGCGCGAGCGCAGGCGGAAGGATAGAGGGTATGCAGCTTCGCACCGACCTCCGCAACGTCGCCATCATCGCTCACGTCGACCACGGCAAGACCACCCTGGTCGACGCCATGTTGCGGCAGGCCGGCGCGTACGGCGCACGAGGCGAGACGACCGAGCGGGTGATGGACTCCGGTGACCTGGAGCGGGAGAAGGGCATCACGATCCTGGCCAAGAACACCGGCGTGCGGTACCTGCCCGCCGATGGTTCGGACCCGGTCACCATCAACATCATCGACACCCCCGGCCACGCCGACTTCGGCGGCGAGGTCGAGCGCGGCCTGACCATGGTCGACGGCGTGGTGCTGCTCGTCGACGCCAGCGAGGGCCCGCTCCCGCAGACCCGCTTCGTGCTGCGCAAGGCGCTGCGCGCCCGGATGCCGATCATCCTGGTGATCAACAAGGTGGACCGTCCGGACGCCCGGATCAAGGAGGTCGTGGACGACACCTACGAGCTCTTCCTCGACCTGGACGCCGACGAGGAGCAGATCGACTTCCCGATCGTCTACGCCTGCGCCCGCGACGGCATCGCCTCGCTGACCCAGCCGGCCGACGGCTCGGTGCCCGACGACAGCGACTCCCTGGAGCCGCTGTTCCGCACCCTGCTGGACACCATCCCGGCCCCCGCGTACGAGGACGACGCACCGCTGCAGGCGCACGTCACCAACCTCGACGCGTCGCCGTTCCTGGGCCGGCTGGCGCTGTGCCGGGTCCGGCAGGGCACCATCAGCAAGGGCCAGACGGTCGCCTGGTGCCGTACCGACGGCAGCACCCAACGGGTCCGCATCTCCGAGATGCTGATGACCGAGGGCCTGGAGCGCAAGCCGGCCGAGACCGCCGGCCCGGGCGACATCATCGCCGTCGCCGGCATCCCGGAGATCATGATCGGTGAGACGCTGGCCGACGTGGAGAACCCGGTGGCGCTGCCGCTGATCACCGTCGACGAGCCGGCCATCTCGATGACCATCGGCACCAACACCTCGCCGCTGGTCGGCAAGGTCAAGGGCTCCAAGGTCACCGCCCGGATGGTGAAGGACCGGCTCGACAAGGAGCTGATCGGCAACGTGTCGCTGCGGGTGCTGCCCACCGAGCGGCCGGACGCCTGGGAGGTGCAGGGCCGCGGCGAGCTGGCGCTGGCCATCCTGGTCGAGCAGATGCGCCGGGAGAGCTACGAGCTGACCGTCGGCAAGCCGCAGGTCGTCACCCGGGAGATCGACGGCAAGACCTGCGAGCCGGTCGAGCGGCTGACCATCGACGCCCCGGAGGAATACCTGGGCGCGATCACCCAGCTCCTCGCCACCCGCAAGGGCCGGATGGAGCAGCTGGTCAACCACGGCACCGGCTGGATCCGGATGGAGTGGCTGGTGCCGGCGCGCGGCCTGATCGGCTTCCGCACCGAGTTCCTCACCGACACCCGGGGCACCGGCATCCTGCACCACGTCTTCGAATCGTACGAGCCGTGGTTCGGCGAGCTGCGTACCCGCAACAACGGCTCGCTGGTCGCCGACCGGTCCGGCGTGGTCACCGCCTTCGCGATGATCAACCTCCAGGAGCGCGGGCAGCTCTTCGTCGAGCCGACCACCGAGGTGTACGAGGGCATGATCGTCGGGGAGAACTCCCGCTCCGACGACATGGACGTCAACATCACCAAGGAGAAGAAGCTCACCAACATGCGGGCCTCGACCTCCGACGAGACCGAGAAGCTGATCCCGCCGCGCAAGCTCTCGCTGGAGCAGGCGCTGGAGTTCTGCCGCGAGGACGAGTGCGTCGAGGTCACCCCGACCGCGGTGCGCATCCGCAAGGTGGTGCTCGACCAGCAGCAGCGTGGCCGGGCCGCCGCCCGCCGCAAGCACGCCAACTGACACATCGACACCGGGCGGGGGGGGGGG